>NZ_ATDK01000611.1 GCF_000444135.1 Pseudomonas avellanae BPIC 631 | reverse complement strand
TCATACATCCTTATCAGTATATGGACAGCTATCTCTCGAGCACAGGTTGAGGTTTGGCCTCAATGGAAAAAGAAAAACGGAGCACCTAACAACGTATCTTCACAGACCAAGAACTACGAGATCATCCCTTTTATTCTGGGGTGACGGCGGGATCGTACCATTCTCTTGACTCGAAATGGGAGCAGGTTTGAAAAAGGATCTTAGAGTGTCCCTTAACGTCTTCTT
>NZ_ATDK01000610.1 GCF_000444135.1 Pseudomonas avellanae BPIC 631 | reverse complement strand
CTGTTTTCGAAAAAACCAGCTACTAACTAACGTAAAATTCAAATTTTATCAATAACTTAGGTTGCGGGACACGGGTAAATTATTTCGCAAACAGTACACTAGTGCTATTACGAGATCTAGGCTGGCACCCAAGATACCTACACCTGTTCTAACTACGCCTTTCTCCCTAACTGTCTGCTCCCAAGCAGACACCTCCGAACTCACATTCCAAACCTCCAACATCAACACCGCCAGACAAAACGGTGTCGACCCCAATACCCGATAAGCCGCCTTGTTCTTCTCCGCATCCAGCCCCTCTAT
>NZ_ATDK01000609.1 GCF_000444135.1 Pseudomonas avellanae BPIC 631 | reverse complement strand
GACGCTATGAAGGAGGCGTCATGCCTTCATAGCGATGCGTAGGAAGACGCTGATGCGTTACTTATGCAGTGAAAATCCCTATCAATCCGCATTAACGCAGTTTATTTTACCGCTGATCCTAGGTGTGGACGCACCTTCCCCCTGTCAGGGCTTCACGTACCTCATCTGCGCGATCGCCTGAGCGTTGAGGATCAGTCCCTGCACCGTCAGCCCGTTGATTGCCGCCGTGTACACCATCCGCGCT
>NZ_ATDK01000608.1 GCF_000444135.1 Pseudomonas avellanae BPIC 631 | reverse complement strand
TTCAGGCCATCGCGCAGCCATTGGCCGCTGCCGAGTTGTAGGATCAAGGCCTTGTCCAGGCCGCGTGGGCTGCGGTAGTCGATGTCTTCCAGGCAGGCGTTGTGGCGCAGTCGCGCGGCTTTCAGGCGAGTCGTCAGACGTGCGTCTTCGCGCTCGGTCATCTCGCGGTCGACCATCAGGCCAAGGCGCTCGTCGAAGCTGAGATCGTTGATGTCAGGCGTTGCATGTTGCTCGTTTAGCGCTTTGATCATGCCGTGCAGGCGCAAGGTTTGCAGCTTGTCGAGCGTTGGATTCGGTAGCATTTCGAAGCTCCTTTTTCAGGTCAGTGGTAGTAGCCAGGGCCGCGCAGGTTGATGTGCTCGTCGGGCAGCAGCGGCAGGTTTTGCTGGGCGAGTGGTAGTTTTTCCAGCCCTTGGCGCAG
>NZ_ATDK01000607.1 GCF_000444135.1 Pseudomonas avellanae BPIC 631 | reverse complement strand
TTTTTTTTTTTTTTTTTTTTAATGATACGGCGACCACCGAGATCTACACTCTTTCCCTACACGACGCTCTTCCGATCTTTCATTACTTGTGTTCATCAGGGCCGGCGTCTACGCGGAGCATCGCACGGTAGTTAAAACCTTGTGTGCGAACTTGTTCGCGATCTGCCGGGAACCGGCAGTAAAACCGTTATATATGGTGTATCAGGCACAACCAGGGTGGCCTGTTTTAGGGCCGCTTCGCACCCCTTCGCGAACAAGTTCGCTCCCACGCCCTACGGGCAGAAGCCTGAAAGCACCATTACTTGTGTTCATCAGTACCGGCGTCTACGCGGAGCAT
>NZ_ATDK01000606.1 GCF_000444135.1 Pseudomonas avellanae BPIC 631 | reverse complement strand
TGCAAGCTAAGCTATTGATAAAATTTGAATTTTACGTTAGTTAGTAGCTGGTTTTTTCGAAAACAGTACACTAGCGTACGATTTTTTCCGTTTTCTCTATTCGCCCCTTATGGGTGACCACAAGGGCCCGTGGGTTCCGAAGACAGACTCAAAACTGACGAATGCTTCGATCGGGAAGCACTATGCTGACGTGGACTCAAATGAGACAGAAACGGCGTGCGCTCACTCGCAATTAATCCCGGTTCATGACAGTCGATTGCAGGTCGAACCAGATGAACGCAGGTTCATTCGCAAATAATCCCGGTTTGCTGGCTCGGATAGACGCAATCAATCCCGGTCGAAAAACGCAATGATTGCAGGTCGAGGCCATTTCGATTGCAGGTCGTTACAGGTAGCGGCCTGCTGCGCGCACTGAGGGCCTGGCCGCAAATTGAACTCGTCGATGATCGTGCCGGGAATCTGTTCAAAGCCATTGTAGTACGCCCCGGTGTGTTGTAGATAGATACGCTGGAGCCCTCGGAGATTTTGTCGCTTAAGATCCAGCCCGAGCACCAGCGCGTCTGAGTCGATGGGCTTACGGCCCAACGAGGCCCTCACGTGCGT
>NZ_ATDK01000605.1 GCF_000444135.1 Pseudomonas avellanae BPIC 631 | reverse complement strand
TTTCCGTTAGTTGGTGGCTGATTTTTTTCGAAAACAGTACACTAGTGACCAACGAACGCCACCGGCGCTTATGAGTAATGACAGGGCCAGGCTTGCGATCGGTCATTTCGCTATCAACGTCTCTACACTGGACCGCGACAAAATCCGGGGCTTCAATCTGGATGCGTACATTCCCAGCATCCTCTGAAACGCTTAAGACTTGGATATGAATACCATCTCCAATCATAATATTTTCACCTTCGCGGCGAGTCAGAAAGAGCATACGATTTTCCTACTTGTTGTCCAAAACAGCGGCTATCCAGCATTTCGCGCCGTTGTACTCATCACCGCCTTCGGCAATGAAAATGTGATCTGCCTCATTCACAGCGTATACGCCTGGGCTCTCATCGCTCGGGTCACGCAAGGAATCCTTCCAGCCGTACACCGCGCCTTGCCAGATCAGCACGACGCCGCCACGGTGATCCTGGTTAGCATTTCGCCATTTTCTGGCAGTTGCACGAAGCCCTTCACTAAGATTGGTCATGGCTAATTTTTTCCTATTGCCCAGCAAGGTATTGGGCCACCTAGGGAAACTCTGAAAAA
>NZ_ATDK01000604.1 GCF_000444135.1 Pseudomonas avellanae BPIC 631 | reverse complement strand
TTTTCGAAATAAGTTACCCATAACCTGCAAGCTAAGCTATTGATAAGATTTGAATTTTCCGTTAGTTGGTGGCTGATTTTTTCGAAAACAGTACACTAGGCTTCAAATCGGGATTATTTCCTTGTGTATCTTTATTGTCACGACGACGCTTATCTACTTCGCCGGTTGATTTAGCAATTGGCTTTGGGCCTGGTTTAATAGCCATAAGACTTCTCCTTAAAATTAAAATCGCTTACCCCTATAGCCCACAATATTGCAGGCTAAAGGAAGGTTCGACCCCGGAAAAATGGATCCAATCAATACTACTGATGCCACTATGCCAGCGCAATCGCAAAAGCATGTCGGATTGTTGCTTGATCCACAGTCAAATAGGGTTTGCTGTGATCAAGGTAAGCATGACCGAGGATGGTCTGTAAACGGCCAGTCACAGATGCTACGCGGATTAAGTGTTTGAATTGTCCAGGGCGAAGGGATGTTGCTCGGCGGATGGATGCAGTCATGGGGCTCTCTGTCAGGATTGGTGACGAATCGCGAGCGATCCTGAGAGAGTTAGCAAGGGGCCTCCTGAATAGCTTACAGGCCCGCGTGCCAGGGGTCGGTTCAGGCTGGG
>NZ_ATDK01000603.1 GCF_000444135.1 Pseudomonas avellanae BPIC 631 | reverse complement strand
TGTTTTCGAAAAAATCAGCCACCAACTAACGGAAAATTCAAATCTTATCAATAGCTTAGCTTGCAGGTTATGGGTAACTTATTTCGAAAACAGTACACTAGAACTGACCCTCTGGGTAAAACTGGCGGCTTTGAGCTGCCATGCCTTTTCAGCGGAACTGATAGAAGGTCTCGACCACTCAGTGTTTCTACTTTTCAGAGGATACGCGCGTGAGAGTATCAAACACTTTACAGCCAGCGGTCGAACATACTACTCAAGCAACTATAGGGGGATGCTCCAGCTCCACAGCTTCACGCATCAAAGAGATACCTTTCAAGCAAGCAGATGAGCTGGCAAGGGTCGGCGATCAACGAGCGGCCTGCGTTGTGTTAACCGCAGCGTGGTTGGACCGCGTCCGCCATCACTCACAACCGGCCGAAGCACGTATCGATCATATGCGACATAGAGCGACCCTGGAACAAGTTGCTGAGCGTCAGCAGACGTACCGTAATCATGAAATAAATAATCCTCGTACTCCGTACGAAATATTATTCTCTCCCACCTTCCGAGATTATTCATTGCGTCTCAGTGATGCTCGCATTCTTGATGTTATGAGCGATGAAGAACAAGCTATGGGAAGCATGGCAAATACGCTGCGAGATCCCAATTCGTCCCATGTTCTTGTTATCGTGAGGATGAACGGAGATAACCATGCGATTGCCACGCACTGTACTGGTAACAAATTACATGTATTTGATCCGAATCATGGAGAATACAGTTTTAAAGCTGACACAAGTACCGTTGAGGAGAACATGCGAGATATAATTCAAGCCTATTCGAGTAGATTTCCGGTCCCAGAAATACATATTCTGCCTGTGCGCTCGTAAGTCTTTGATACAGGTTTATGCGTAGTGAACAGGGGGCTGGGGAGCAATGACGGCTGATTCGGTCGGTCTTCTCTGCGATGACGACTTCACCAGGTTGCAGGTCCTCGATCATGCGCAACAGCTCGGGACGGTCGGATCGAGCGCCTAGGCGTTTTCGCGATAGACCGCAGCCACGTAGTAGCCCGAGGTTCGCGCATTGCCAATGATTGCTTCTTGGCGCTGCAAGTCGTGGTCTTCGGTACTGACACGCAGGTAGATCCGCGCGACATTGAGAGTCGTCATGATGGTGGCCTATTTAGGCGTACTCAA
>NZ_ATDK01000602.1 GCF_000444135.1 Pseudomonas avellanae BPIC 631 | reverse complement strand
AGGGGTCGGTTCAGGCTGGGGGCGAAATGACACGCTAAGCCGTTTCGCGATGCCTGCGGACAATTTCAGTGACGGTGTTCTTGCTAATACCAAGATCTCGGGCAATCCATCTGTAACTGCGACCTGCTTCAATCGCTTCGATGACTTTGGGGTAAAGTTTGTCGGATTTCGGGCGCACGCCTACTTGCCGCCCGAGCTTACGCCCTCGGGCACGAGAAGCGGCGAGGCCTGACTTGACTCGTTCACTGATGAGATCGCGCTCGAACTCCGCGATGCCGGATAGAAACGTCGCCAGCATACGACCATGCGGTGACGACAGGTCGAACGCCATACCATTCATAGCAATGACAGACACCTTCCAGCCTTCCAGTTCTCGTAGCGTGTTGAGAAGATCGATCGTTGATCGGCCCCATCGAGACAATTCCGTCACCAGGATGACTTCGATATGTCTCGACTGGGCCAGCGCCATGATCTTACGTCGCTCAGAACGGTCAAGCTTCGCACCTGATCCAGTTTCCTTAAAAATTGCGGTGACCTCAAAACCTGCACGATGGGCAAACGCTGTGAGGTCACGCTCCTGCCGTTCGCATGATTGGTCAGCCGTCGAAACTCGGCAATAAATAGCGGCTCGTTGTCCCAATTGAACCCTCGTCGTTTTATGGTGCGGGAAGTCTTGATTTGCATGGGCTGAGTTTTGTACAAAACAGACTATGCTTCAACAGGGACAGTAGTGATGCCGAGACGACACATTCTCACCGAGCGACAGCGCTCGGCACTGTTTGATCTGCCCACCGATGAGTTATCGCTGCTTCGGCATTACACACTGGGCGATGACGATCTTGCACATATTCAAGAACGCCGCAGACCCGAGAACAGGTTGGGGTACGCGTTGCAGCTTTGCGCGTTGCGATATCCAGGGCGCACGCTAGCTCCGAGCGAAGTGATTCCGTATGAGATCTTGTCGTTTATCGGGGCTCAGCTTGGAGTCTCGGCCAATGCACTTCTCACCTATGCCGCCCGACGACAGACTCGCCATGAGCATATGGCGGCGTTGCACGAGAACTATGGGTACAAAACCTTCGCAGGTCGCGGTGCTCGTGATCTGCGCGACTGGCTTTTCGATCAGGCTGAGGAGGCCCGTTCGAACGAAGATCTTGCTCAGCGTCTCGTCTTGCGTTGCCGTGAAAATCTGATGATTTTGCCAGCGATATCTACTATCGAACGACTATGCGCAGACGCGCTGGTCGCCGCGGAACGACGGATAGATACACGAATTGCGCAAAGGCTCGATAGCGCTGTGCGCGAACGGCTTGATGGCCTGCTGACCGAGTTGCTCGATGCCAATATCAGCCGTTTCATCTGGCTTCGCCAGTTCGAGGTCGGCAACAACTCTGCTGCTGCAAACCGGCTGCTCGACAAGCTGGAGTTCTTGCGTAGCCTGAGTCTCGATTCGCAGGTACTTGCCGGTGTCCCACCGCACCGTGTCGCTCGTTTGCGCCGGCAGGGCGAGCGCTACTTTACCGATGGTTTGCAGGACATCAGTTCGGATCGGCGCTGGGCAATCATTGCTGTCTGCTCTGTGGAATGGGAGGCTGCGATCGCTGATACTGTGATCGAGACTCATGACCGAATCGTGGGGAAAACCTGGCGCGAGGCGAAACGGCTAAATGATGAACGAATAGGCGGTTCCAAGGCAGCGGTCACTGATACTCTGCGCGCCTTCACCGCTCTGGGGGCTTCTTTGCTCGAAGCCCATAATGATGGTATGCCGTTAGAAATGGCGATCTCCAAATCGACACAATGGGGTCAGCTAGAACAACTGGTTGCTACAGGCGCTCAGCTCAGCAATACGCTTGCTGACGATCCACTAGCTCATGTCGGACAAGGTTATCATCGCTCCCGCCGCTATGCGCCGCGTATGTTGCGATGCCTGAAACTCGAGGCTGCATCAGTGGCTCAGCCTTTGATCGCGGCGGCGAAAGCCATAGGAAAAATGCAAGCGTTACCATCGGTCGCGAACAATTTCTTACGTCCAAATTCAAAATGGCACCGGCATCTTCGAGCACAAGACCAAGGTGACAACCGCCTCCGTGAAGTGGCAGTCATGTTCCACCTCCGGGATGCCTTTCGATCCGGTGACATCTGGCTCGATCATTCACGCCGCTATGGCGACCTCAAGCAGGTACTTGTGCCATTGGTCACGGCACAGACAAACACCAGGCTGGCCGTTCCACTTGATCCGCAGCTTTGGCTGACGGATCGAAAAGCACGCCTCGCCGATGGACTGAAGCGACTTGCGCGCGCAGCGCGTGACGGCACCATCCCTCATGGCAGCATCGAGGACGGAACGTTACGGATCGACCGACTGACGGCTGATGTTCCGGATAACGCCGAGGAGCTGATACTCGATCTTTATCGCCGGATGCCACCCATTCGAATCACCGACATCTTGCTTGAGGTTGATGCTGCGCTCGGGTTTACCGAAGCCTTTACCCATTTAAGAACAGGGGTTCCATGCAATGACCAGATCGGCCTACTCAATGTATTACTCGCGGAAGGGCTGAACCTTGGGCTGCGTAAG
>NZ_ATDK01000601.1 GCF_000444135.1 Pseudomonas avellanae BPIC 631 | reverse complement strand
TGCAAGCTAAGCTATTGATAAGATTTGAATTTTCCGTTAGTTGGTGGCTGATTTTTTTTCGAAAACAGTACACTAGGAATCAACTCTACTAATCGGATGCCAAAGGCCCTGGCCGACTTTGAGTCAATCGATGATCCGCACGACTACTTAGCAGCCGTCAAGCTGGGAGCCGAAGCTTACAAAATGATCGAACATACCCCTCATTCTTGTAGGGTATCTGTGGTATCCGAGTACATCAGGATTTTGCCGCCACACATCATCGGGGCTTTCATCACAGGTCAGGCCACAGATGCACATGTCATGTACTACGCAAAGCTCGATCCTGCATACCTCAAGGCTGTGGCGCAGCATCAGAAACTGATTCTTGAACACGGTTGGCTTCTTGACCGTCCAGCAATGTCTTCCATCAAGGCCGAGGACGTCGCCTCTACGTTGCAAAAAGCCTTCCGCCGAGACAAAGACAAGTCCCTTATCGACTTCGGAGCAATCTCATTCGACCGAGAAACCGATAATAATGTGCTTTCAGGCATCAAAGCTGCAAAGCAGCGGCCTGTTGATTCGCTCGCCTTCATGCCGACCCATATCTGCCCATTTGGCAACCAATGCACAGAGGACGTCATCAAAGACCTAGGCGCTGTGCCTGGCTCAAGGATGCCTTGCGGTGGCTGTTATTATTCGATCAAGACTGTCGACCACCTGCCTAGGATTTATGGGCTTATTCGCGTGTTAACTGACGAGTGCAGCGAACTGGAAAGCCATATTGCCGAGGCCAAACGTATCCGTCTGGCCATCA
>NZ_ATDK01000600.1 GCF_000444135.1 Pseudomonas avellanae BPIC 631 | reverse complement strand
GTGGGAATGCAGTTCGCGACGCTCTGCGTCGAAAGAGGACGCAGAGCGTCCAGAACGGCATGCCCACGCGGAGCATGGGCACGATAGTGTTTTCCAGCAGGCCTTAGGGGAAGATAGCTGTTCCTTCAGCCGAACACTTCAGCCAGCAAATCATGCATCGACTTGAAAGCACGCGCGGCCACTTTGGCGTCGTACATCATCATGCCGGGAACGTTGGCGTGCGGGTCGGTGAATGAGTGGAATGCACCGCCGTGGCTGTGCAATTGCCAGTCCACGCCAGCGGCGTTCATTTCTTCTTCGAAAGCAGGCAACTGCTCTTTTGGCACCAACGGGTCAGAAGCGCCGTGCAGGACCAGCACCGAACCCTTGATGTTGTTGGCATCAGCCGGGTTTGGCGTGTCCAGCGTTCCGTGGAACGAAATGGCCGCTTTCAGCTCGGCCCCGGTACGCGCCAGTTCCAGCGAACAGCAGCCACCGAAGCAGAAACCGAAGGTTGCGATTCTGCTCACATCCAGAGACCCATCCGCCTGACTCAACAACTGGTCGAGCCCGGCCTGCATGCGCTTGCGCAGCAAGCCACGGTCGTTCTTGAGCGGCGTCATGGCGGCGCCCGCTTCGTCATTGTTACTCGGACGAACCTGCTGACCATAAAGGTCCGCCAGCAGCACAACATAGCCTTTAGCAGCAACCGCCCTGGCAGTGTCCTCGGCATCCTGACTGACACCCATCCAGTTAGGCGCCATCAACAGACCGGGCTGTAGGGCGGTAGCGCTGCTGTCATACACCAGTCGGCTTTCATAAGGCTGACCTTCAATCTGATAGACCACAGAACGGATTTCGATAGTGCTGCTCATTACTGACTCCTGGTCATACGCAAGATGAGAGTGGGTGGTTACTGCCCCTAACAAAAAACCCGCCGAAGCGGGTTTCTTGTCAATCGGCTATCAAACCGACAGTTCTACCAACAGCTTGTTCAACCGGCGCACGTAAGCGGCCGGATCTTTCAGGCTGTCGCCGGCAGCCAGCGCTGCTTGATCGAACAGGATGTGCGACAGGTCGCCGAAGCGCTCTTCGCTCTGCTCGGCGTCGAGCTTGCCGATCAGCGGGTGAGCCGGGTTGAATTCGAAGATTGGCTTGGAGTCCGGAACCTTCTGCCCGCTGGCTTCCAGAATCTGACGCATCTGCAAGCCCATGTCCTGCTCGCCTATCGCCAGAATCGCTGGAGAATCGGTCAGGCGATGGGAGACTCGCACCTCACTCACAGACTCGCCCAGTGCAGCCTTCAGACGTTCGATCAGGCCTTCTTTGTCCTTGGCGATCTCTTCCTGTGCTTTTTTGTCCTCTTCGGAATCAAGGTTGCCCAGATCGAGGTCACCACGCGCCACATCGACGAAGTTCTTGCCGTCGAAATCGCTCAGGTAGCTCATCAGCCACTCGTCGATACGGTCGGTCAACAGCAGCACTTCGATGCCCTTCTTGCGGAAGACTTCAAGGTGCGGGCTGTTTCTGACCTGCGCGTAGGATTCGCCAGTGAGGTAATAGATCTTGTCCTGACCTTCCTTGCCGCGCGCCAGGTAATCGGCCAGAGAAACGCTTTGCTCGCCGCTGTCGTCGGAAGTCGATGCAAAACGCAGCAGACCCGCGATTTTTTCCTTGTTGGCGAAATCTTCTGCCGGGCCTTCTTTCAGCACCTGACCGAAGTTCTTCCAGAAGCCCTTGTATTGCTCGGGTTCGTTTTTCGCCAGCTTCTCGAGCATGTCCAGCACACGCTTGGTCAGCGCCGATTTCATCGAATCGATGATCGGGTCTTTCTGCAGGATCTCGCGGGACACGTTCAGCGACAGGTCATTGGAATCAACCACGCCCTTGACGAAGCGCATGTACAGCGGCAGGAACGACTCGGCCTGATCCATGACGAAAACGCGCTGCACATAAAGTTTCAGGCCGCGCGGTGCTTCACGCTGATACAGATCGAACGGCGCACGCGCGGGCACGTACAGCAGCGAGGTGTATTCCAGCTTGCCTTCGACCTTGTTATGGCTCCAGCTCAGCGGGTTCTCGTAGTCGTGGCCGACGTGCTTGTAGAACTCCTGATACTCCTCGTCCTTCACCTCGGTGCGAGGGCGGGTCCAGAGTGCGCTGGCGCGGTTGACGGTTTCCCATTCCTGCGCCGGTGTTTCTTCGCCTTCTGCGGCAGGAGCCTGCTCTTTGGGCAGCTCGATCGGCAAGGCGATGTGGTCGGAGTACTTCTTGATGATGTTGCGCAGACGGTAGCCGTCTGCGAACTCTTCTTCACCGTTTTTCAGGTGCAGCACGATACGCGTACCGCGCTCGGCCTTGTCGACGTTGGCGACTTCAAACTCGCCTTCGCCTTTGGAGGACCAGTGCACGCCCTCGCTGGACGGCGAACCGGCGCGACGGCTGAACACTTCGACCTGATCGGCAACGATGAATGCCGAGTAGAAGCCCACGCCGAACTGACCGATCAGGTGCGAATCCTTCTTCTGGTCGCCCGACAGGTTTTTCATGAAATCAGCGGTGCCGGATTTGGCGATGGTCCCCAAGTGGGTAATCACATCTTCACGGCTCATGCCAATGCCGTTGTCTTCAAGGGTAACGGTCTTCGCGTCCTTGTCGAAGCTCACGCGGATCTTCAGCTCGGCGCCGCCTTCCAGCAGCTCAGGCGTGGACAACGCTTCAAAACGCAATTTGTCGACCGCGTCAGACGCGTTCGAGATCAATTCGCGAAGGAAAATTTCCTTGTTGGAATACAGCGAATGGATCATGAGGTGCAGCAGCTGCTTTACCTCGGTCTGGAAGCCCAGGGTTTCCTTTTGAGTTTCCACACTCATAATCATCAAACTCCGATCTGGATGGTATAAGCCGTCACACAATCAGGCAGCAGCCTCTATGACAGCGGGTAGTCATCAAGGTGGGGGCTGGGTCAGGGATTTCAAGAGCCAATGATGCCCGACGCGTGTTTCATGCTTCGAATGCGACCGGCGACGCATTGAGCGCTGCTCGCTTGAAACCGGCGCGACAGGGTCAACGCCCTCCGCCTGCATCCGCTACGAAACAGGTGTTTCCAATATTGTCGTCACCGTTGGAACTTAACTCTCAGGGGCAGGCTCTTAGGCACGTGAATACTTAATAAGGAGAAACACCCCATGCGTAAATCTTTAGCCTATGCCTTGATGCTTTCTGCCACCTTGGGCCTCGCCGCCTGTGACAAGAAGTCCGAAAACACCCAACAAGATGCCAACAAGGCAGCTCAGCAGTCCCAGGAGTCGATGGAAAAGGCTCAGGACAAAGTGAATGACGCGGCCAAGGAAAGCCAGGAAGCTGCCCAGAAAAACGCGGAAGCCGCCCAGCAGCGCGCCGCTGAAAACGCCAACAAGGCGCCAGAAGCAGCTCCAGCCACCAAGTAAGGCTGGCCAGCTCGTCGAACTGAAAAGGCCCGCTTCGAGCGCAATGCTGTTCACTTA
>NZ_ATDK01000599.1 GCF_000444135.1 Pseudomonas avellanae BPIC 631 | reverse complement strand
TTCGCGCCCTGGTTCAGCCTGCTTGAATACCGCCTCGACTGCCGCATCTGGCAGGACAAAAACCTGCCCGCCATTCTGGAAGCTGTTTTTTCGCTGTATGAACAGGCCAAGGGCAACTACCGCCTGGACCTGCGTCGCGAATACGCCCCGCTGTCCTAAGTCACCCAGTTCAATGAAAGTGACGCCAACTTCGTGCAGCGCTGGTGCGAGCAGGAAGGTCTTTTCTGGTACGTCGAACACACCGCTGACAAGCACTGCATCGTGTTCACCGATACGGTGGACACCCTGCCTGCTCTCGCTCCGCAGAGCATTCGCTTTCATACCCAGAACGTCACTGAAAAACAGGACGGCATTACTCAGTGGAGCAGCGGCTCGCAGTTGTTGAGTGGCAAGCTGCACTGGCGCAGTGTCGATTACCTGGCCCACGGCCAGCCACGGGAAACCGTGATGCCCTCTCTGCAGGCCGCCTCAGCACCGCAGGCGCTGGAGCGTTACGAGTATCAAGGCCAGTACGGCTGGCAGAAACAGGACCGGGGCGAATGGCTGAGCCGGGTGCAGATCGAGCAGCGTGAGTCGCAGGCTCGTCGTATTCAGGGCCAAAGCGGTGTGCGGCAGATGCAAGCCGGGCGCTGGTTTGAGCTGACCCAGCATCCGCTGTATGCACGTAAATCGGCTGAAGAGCGTCAGTTCCTGTTGATCGAAGTCGAGATGTTCGCCGAGAGCAACCTGCCACTGGCCAAGGAACGCCGCGAGGTGCCGGGCAGCCTGGCCGCGCTGTTCAGGTCAGTTCGTCCTGAGCCATCAGGGTTGACTGGCGTGGCCGATACGCTGGGCGTGGGCAGCCACGGTTTCTTCCTCAACCGCTTTGAAGGCCAGTTGCACAGCGTGCCGTTTCGCAGCCCGGCCGAGCATTTCAAGCCCAACAATCCCGGCCCGCAGACGGCCGTGGTGGTCACGCCCAGCGGCCATGAAGTGTTTACCGACACCCTCAACCGAATCTGTGTGCGCTTCCACTGGGACCGCCTGTCTCAGGACGGCGAACTGGGTTCCTGCTGGTTGCGCATGATGCAACCGAGCTGCGGCCCGGACTGGGGCAGCGTGCATGTGCCGCGTGCTGGTGAAGAAGTGGTGATCACCTTTCTGGACAACGACATTGATCGGCCTTTGGTGATGGGCCAGGTCTACGGCGGTCACAAACCCGCCTGGCACTCCAGCGGGTTGATGGCCGGTTACAAGAGCAAGGAAGTCGGCGGCGGTGGTTTCAACCACTGGGTAATGGACGACTCCACCGGCCAGGTCCGCACCCAGATCCACAGCAGCCATGGTCATACCCAGCTCAACCTTGGCTATTTGATCGACCAGCGCGGTAACAATCGCGGTGGCCTGCGCGGCACGGGGTTTGAACTACGCACTGATGCTTACGGCGCACTGCGCGCACAGCAAGGTCTTTACCTCAGCACCTGGAAACGCAGCGGCGCCCAGGGCGC
>NZ_ATDK01000598.1 GCF_000444135.1 Pseudomonas avellanae BPIC 631 | reverse complement strand
TGGCCAAACTGGATCGTGATGCGTTCTTCAATGCTGAGTTCATGATATGACATAGGTTCACCGTACCGGATTGGTCAGGTGTTGCGCTCAGTTTTTGCCGCCGCCCCTGATATCCCAACCATGCCTGATGCCTGATTGAGTCAGTTGTTTTCGGTAGGGCCTATTCGAGCTGATTCATTTGCGGGCCTTACCGATACTGCAATGATTTACGGAGAGAAAAGCCTAGTTATATAGGTTTAGGTGGTTTTTAATACTTCAAGGTTTGAGGTCGGACTTGTCGGTAGCCATCAAGGATTTACGCCTTCTATAGGCGAACTCATTGCTCTCGCGGCAGATCCTGATAGCCTAACGTCCATATCTCGAAACACTTCAGCCTCCTCATGACAAGCTTATACAGCTTCTTTTCTGACAGCTCGTCGGTTTTTGTTTTCGATCCTGCAAATAATCGGGCTCCCACTCCTTTATTTAACTGTGGCTCAACTGTGGTAATAGTTTGGTAGGAGTGTGGCTGTAGTGTGGTAGAAGTGTGACTGTAGTGTGGTAGAAGTGTGGCTGTAATGTGGCAACAATATGGTAGCAGTGTGGTGATTCGGTTTTAATTTGGTGAGCAAGTTGCGGGGATCACCACATTGCTGTTGCGGCAGTGTGGTTACATTGTGGCGCTATTGTGTAACTTTTTAAATTGGTGCCCATATTGACATGGTAGGTACTGGGCATTAGGTTTAAAACTGAGGACAGGGTAGGGTTTGTCCCACCGCCGCTTCGCGTCGTTAGGCCACCGGCCCGCTCCACTCGCTCCGCTCGTTCTGCGGTCCTAACCTTTTCCCCTGCTCAGGGCTTCGCCCCGAGACCCCGCCGCAATGCGGCCAGTTAATAGCATGATCGTGTGTTGTCTAGGGGGTGTTTATGTCATCAAGTGAGAACCGTAAGCGCATAGTAAACCTCAAGTTACGCTGTTTGCCGGAAGAGGCAGACAAGATCAAAGAAAAGGCCATTGATAGCGGAGTAAGCATTTCGGAATTCCTGCGTTGCGCAGCATTGAAACGCAAAACACGTTCGACTATAGACAGCCAGATAATAAACGAACTACGTCGTCTTGGAGGGCTACAAAAGCATCTGTTTACTGAGGGCGGAGGGCATACAAACGGTGGACTTGTCTCCAAAGAGTATGGCGAAATTTTGGTCAATATAAAACGCGCGATTCAGAGGATCGAGGGTTAAAAATGCTGGCGAAGGTGCCCGACAAGCGCAACGATGGAAAGAGCAGCTTTAAAAGTCTGCAAAAGTACATTGAGGAGCGCGACGTTATCGACTCGGATACCGGCGAGATTACGGGACGGTTGCGTCACAGGCTGTCAGTCGAGACGAACTGTTTAGACCGTGACACTGCTTGGCGTGAAATGCTGGCTGTTGCGGACATGAATGGTCGGGTTAAAGATCCGGTCTACCACGCGGTTATCTCTTGGCAGAAGGACGAGAAGCCTACAGATAGGCAAGCGTTCGAGGCATGCCAAGTGGCAATGGTGGCGATAGGCATGCAGGACCACCAGTTCGTTGCCGCTGTACATCGTGATACCGATAATCATCATGTACATTTAATGGTCAATCGTGTGAATCCTGAAACCTACAAGGCTGTTTACCCAGACCGGGACTTTTACAAGCTCGACAGAACAATGAGGGAGATTGAGCTTAGCCAAGGATGGAAGCATGATAACGGACCGTTTTCTGTTCATGAAAGGGACGGAAACAAGGTTGTAGATTGGGCTAAGAGTTCGGCAAAAGAGTACCGTAAGGAGCAGGCAGAGAAGCGCACACGCCGTCCTACTAAGGTCAAAGATATGGAGCAGCATACGGGTAATGAGTCGCTTTACTCATATGCGCAGGCTGAGCCGAAAAATGACGCTAAAGCAGTGTTACAAAAGCTTGATTCTTCTTGGCAGTCCCTACATCGTGTTTTGGCTAAGCATGGTTTGGAGCTTCGGCCTACAAGTGACAAGATGAATGCGTTCCGAGTGCATAGCGCTGCAGACCCAAGAATCTGTATCAAGGCGTCCGCTATGGAGCTTGGCGGCGGCAAACTTATAAAGCAGCTTGGCCCGTATGAACAATTTCAAACCCGGTACTTTGATCGGGGCGCGGCAGAGAAGCAGACCTACAGCAAGCATCGTCCGTTGCGTGATCCAGCTAAGCGAACAGAAAACCGTGAGAAGCGAGCCAAAGAACGCGCAGAGCTGCGTGGTAAGTATGACGGGTTTGTTGATGAGTGGAAGGTCACGAAAGCCCCGGCTAAAGCTGAACTAGCCAATAGCCACAAGCTACGTCTTAAGTCGCTCACAGATCAGTATAAGGCAACGAGGGAAGCGATCCGAAGAAGCGGGGTATATGGCAATCAGCGTAAAGCACTTACATCTGTGGCAGCGTTTACGGTTGCGGCCAAACGAGACGAATTAAAGGCTTTAATTAAGGCCGAAAATACCGGTTTCAGAAAAGAGAAATGCCCCTCTTATCGGGACTGGGTGACAGATCGTGCAGAGGCTGGCGACCCGGCGGCCATAGCGCAGCTTCGGGGATTTGCCTACGCAGATAAACGCAAAAGCAAACGGCAGGAAAAGCCAGATATTGCAGACGTACAGCGGCCATATTTTGCGGCTACTTCGGATAGCGATCTTGACCCAGCACGGCCTGTAAGGCTTTCTGAGCGTGTTACGTGGACTGTTGATCGGTCGACTGGTGCTGTTAACTATTCGGTCAATGATCGGTTGGCGTTCCGGGATGAAGGACAGCGCATCACTTTCAACCAGGACAGCCGCAACGATGCGGATAGCATCGAGATGGGGTTGCTGCTGGCGAAGGAGAAATTCGGCGCTGTAGCGGTGCACGGCGGGCAGGAATTCAGGGAAAGGGTGCTTGCGACCGCGGTTGAGCGACGGCTGGATGTGCGGTTTGCTGATCCTGAGCTTGAACAGCAACGCAAAGATGCCATCAAGGCCGACATTGACCAGAAGCGTCAGCGCTTCATAGAGGATCAACAGCAGGTCGATGTTATCCGTGCGCAACACGAGGCCAAGAAAGCGCCCCGGCAGGCTGCTATGACGCGAGATGAGGCGCAGCAGGCGCTATCAGCACCGGCACCGGTTCGGCCAGTCCGTGATTATGTTGAGATGGATGCTGTCGAGGCTGATGTGGCTCAGTATCGGTCTAGATTGAATCGTACACACCGGGAGTTGTGGGGTAAGCGGCCAGACCCGGAGAAGGCGGGCGGCTTCATTGGCCGACACATGGCGAAGGGCAAGGCCATGCAGTGGGACAATGATTTTGGCAAGAACGTAGAGCGCCCATCCGAGGCTCGGTGCGATCACTTAAACAGCCATCATCCCGACGCTATTAAGTTTAGAGATGATGCGTGGAGTCAGGCGTTAAAAACGCATGATTCATCAGTAAGTGCTTGGACAAAAAAGTGCGATTATGCGATGCAAACGTTGATGAATACGCACGTTGATAGTGAGCCAGCAGCACCGAATCAGGACGATCAGCGAGCAGCACGGCAGACCGAAGCTCAGCGGTTGCAGCAGCGTCAGGAAGAGCAAGAGCGTGAGCGTCAGAACTCATTGAACCGGGACTCGCCGGATTTGGATATGTGAGGGTGGGATCATGCTCGATAGAATGAAGTACGTGTGGCGGTTCAACCCGGAAACGCAAGAGTTCGACGATGTTTTGCCGCTCATGGTGCGTAACGACCCCGGCGCGTATTACGTCATTCGGGACGGTTTTGGTGACTTGTGGGTGCATGATCCTTGGGGGCGTGAGTGCCATGCGAATTTTGAATATGTAGAGGTATGCGGTATGACATTCGATAGAGAGCAGTTCGACCCGGACGGGGTCGATGGGCAGCGCACAACTGAAGAACCACCCACGAGGTCGCTGTATTATTCGCTCACCCCAGAGGAGCTGGACGACCTGCGTGCAGAAATGCGGCGTGACGGCCAATTGATGAAAGAGCGGCTTGCTGTCTTAGGTAAAAAATTTTAAGGCATCTAATCAGTATCTGATTTTTCGGCGACGCAGCGTGCCTGTAACGCTTTGTAGCGTTCCACTATCCCCCGATAGGCACACTCAAGCGGGGAGCCAAGTTGTTCTAGGTTCGGCATTATGGGCATTCCTATTTCTGGGGAAGCCAATTTTGTCGAAGATGGCCGACCGCGCCCCCTTGTAGGACGATCTATTCCAGCTTTCACCATGGCACGATTGAATGCGTCCAGAGCCAACCAAATAGCGGTTTTCTGTGCCTCATCGACGGTACACGCTTCCTCAGTCAAGGCGGTAGCTGCATACCTCAACGTAAGAGGTAAGGCATCCAGTGATGCTTCGAGCTGCTTACGTCTGAACGCAGCATCATGGGCTGCCTTCCATGCCTTCCACTCCTCGACTTCAACCTTTGTAAGCAACTGGACTGCGTGTTCTGGCAGCTTGGTATCCCATCGGCTGATCGTGCAGACATAGCTTTGCTTTTGGTTGCCGCTCTCAGTCGTTTCATCGAGAAGGCGTACGCAAGCTACGGGGTTGCCAATGTACTGGATACCTAATGTTTTGGATGCTCCGATCAACTTGT
>NZ_ATDK01000597.1 GCF_000444135.1 Pseudomonas avellanae BPIC 631 | reverse complement strand
AAACTCAAGAGAAACTATGAAAGCGTCATAGCAATGGCCTGCGCTTTTCTGTGGCTACCAATGTGAAACGGGAACAGACCCTAGCGCAGGAATCAAGCGCGCGACGCCCATCACCGCAATATCAGGGGCCAGCGCAGCCAGCGCATTGGCCAGACCGAACAGGATGAGGATGCTGATAAACAGACGCTTGCGCTCGAAGCGCGAAAAATACGCGGTCAGAAACGGGCCAAAGGCTGCAACGGTGAACGCAAACAGCGTCACCAGTAGCCCGGCCTGCGAAACCGAGACGTCCAGGTCGCGGGCAACGGCGGGTAAAAGACCGACGATAACGAACTCTGTGGTCAGCACGGTAAAACCGGCGGCCGACAACAGCAGTATGGGCAACAACATGAAAACTCCAGAACAACGATACAGGTTGCGATGACAGCGCAACCTGCGAGGGATTAAAGCGGGGGTCTAGCGCTTTTCACTATGCACAAGTGCCAAAGAGCCTGAAAGACCGGGCTCGTATCCTGATCGACAAGTACGGTCTTCGTGGGAGCGAGCTTGATCGCGAAGGCAACGGCCGAAATACCCCATACTCATGGCCTGCACCAGCTCCTTCGCGAGCAGTGCGGAGCGTCGCCCCGGTCGCACCCAAAAGATAGCTGGATTCTAGAACTTGCCCATGAAGTCACGTTTGCCGATTTCGACGCCGTTGTGGCGCAGCAGGTCGTAGGCCGTGGTGACGTGGAAGAAGAACTGCGGCAAGGCATAGCTGAGCAGGTAAGCCTGACCATTCAGGCGTTTTTCCTTTTCAGTACCAGGGCGCAGAACGATTTCGATGCCTTCCTTGCCATCGACTTGCTCGGGCGTGATGCTGCCGATGAACGCGAGCGTCTTGGCCAGCAGTGCCTGCAACTCGGCGAAGGTGGTTTCAGTGTCGTCGTATTGCGGGATCTCGACGCCTGCCAGACGGGCCGAAGCACCCTTGGCGAAATCGACGGCAATCTGAACCTGACGAGTGAACGGCAGCATGTCCGGGAACAGACGCGCCTGCAACAGAGCGGGCGGCTGGATTTTCTTCTCGGTCGCGTAGGCTTCGGCCTTGGTCAGAACGTCGCTCAACGCATTGAGCATTTGCTGGAAGACAGGAATGGAAGCGGCGTACAGGGAGATAGACATGACATATCCTGATGTGAGAAAGACGCGATTATAGACCCACCCGGCGCAGAACACCGTGACACTTTTCTTTAGCCGCGCAGATGAGTGCAGCGCACGCTGGCAATAATCCCTGCCAGCCCCTACGCTGATTCACCGTCATTACTCAGGGAAGCGTCATGTCCATCGAATCGTCCGCCACCCCAACCGCTCCGAATGCCGAAGCGTTGCAGCTCAACAGCACCGAAGTGCGCATTCTGGGCTGCCTGATCGAGAAACAGGCGACCAACCCGGAAACCTATCCCCTGACCCTCAATGCACTGGTCATCGCCTGCAACCAGAAGACCAGCCGTGACCCGGTCATGAACCTCACCCAGGGCCAGGTTGGCCAAAGCCTGCGCGCGCTGGAAGGCCGTGGCCTGACCCGCCTGGTGATGGGCAGCCGCGCCGATCGCTGGGAACACAAGGTCGACAAGGGCCTTGAGCTGGTGCCTGCGCAGGTGATACTGACCGGTCTGTTGCTGCTGCGTGGCCCGCAAACAGTCAGTGAACTGCTGACCCGCAGCAATCGCATGCACGATTTCGAGGACAGCGAGCAGGTCGTTCATCAACTGGAACGCTTGATCGCCAGAGGCCTGGCAACGCTGGTGCCGCGCCAGTCCGGTCAACGGGAAGATCGCTACATGCACCTGATTGGCGACCCGGAGGACCTGCAGGACCTTCTTGCCGCCCGCCAGCAAACGCCGGAGCGCGGCAACGCGACAAGCTCTGCTGCCACTCAGCGTCTCGATGAGCTGGAAGCGCGCGTCGCAGTACTCGAAGAGCGACTGGCCAGGCTGGAATAAGCTGATGCCTGGCCCACCCCGAAACTAGCCAGCGCGGGCAAATGCTGCAGCCTGTTGATACTGCTCATCGGTCGGGCGAATGCCGGTGTACAGCACGAACTGCTCAAGCGCCTGGATAGCGGCTACCTCGTCGCCGCTCACGACCCGCTTGCCCAGACGACGTGCAGCCTGAATCAACGGCGTATCAGCGGGCGTGGCGACCACATCGAAAATCGTGTCAGCGGCTTCGATTGCCTGCCTATCAAACGCCAGTTCATCGGCCTGCGGGCCTTGCATGCCCAGCGGCGTGACATTGACCAGCAACGGTGGGCGCGCGCTTCCCAGGTCCGCCTGCCAGCGAAAACCACACGCCTCTGCCAGGCGCTGCCCGGCCTGCTGGTTACGCGCCACGATCAAACCGTCGGTGAAACCGGCATCGCGCAGGGCAAACGCCACCGCTTTAGCCATTCCGCCGCTGCCGCGCAGGGCAAATGCGCTGCGTGGCACGGCATGGCTCTCCATCAGTTGCGCCACCGCGATGTAGTCCGTGTTGAACGCCTTCAAGTGCCCGTCGGTGTTGACGATGGTATTGATCGACTGAATTGCGGCCGCTGATACATCCAGCTCGTCGACCAGCTCGATGCAGGCTTCCTTGAACGGCATCGATACCGCGCTGCCGCGTATTCCCAGTGAGCGTATGCCGGCGACAGCTGCAGCCAGGTCATTGGGCGAAAATGTCTTGTAATAGAAGTTGAGGTCCAACTGCTGAAAAAGATGATTATGAAAACGTACGCCGAAGTTTCCGGGACGGGCGGCCATCGACATACACAGCTGCGTATCCCTGTTAGCGGTGACAGGCATGTAAATTCCTCCAGACGGTAATGGCTTGAATCTTCCATAGGAGCGTAAGCTATGCAGTACAAGCGCCCTGTTGAGCACCTTACATAAAATTTACTCAGCACTTTCGCAGATTCTTACAATTTCGATGTCATAGTGTTATCCCGTGGCAGTGCTTGAGAGTGATGCAGGCGCGCGACAACGGGTTGAGAGCGAGGAACAGTCATGATTCGTCAAATCCCCAAGATCGCCTTGTTTGTAGGTGCCCTGGCCCTTGCTGGCCAGGCGAATGCTGACCGTGGCTGGGGTGGCCCTGCCGTGGTAGGTGCTATCGTAGGCGCTGCCGTTGTCGGGGCGGCGGTATCTTCAAGCCGCGACAGGACGGTGTACGTCGAGCGCGAGCCGGTTTATGTACAGCAGCAGCCGGTCTACTACGCGCCGCCGCCCGTCTACTATCAGCCGGCCCCGGTTTATCAGGTGGTCGAGCGCTACCCACCACCGCCACCGCCAGGCTACTACCATCGCTATGGCCCGCCTCCAGGCCCCGGCTATTACTACGGTCCGCCACACGGTCGCTGGTAACCGAACAAAAAATCCGCCTCTTCAGGCGGGTTTTTTTATGGCTGTGCACACACCATTGCCTGCGCATGCAAGGCAGGCAACCGCTGTTGTTATCAATGACGACTATTGAGAGCGTCGATTTCTGCCTGGCCTCATTGCCCCTTACAGTAGCGGCATGATTGAAGAGGCAGTTATGACCAAGGTACACATCATGTCCGTCGTCGGTAGCGCAGTCCCCGCCACGCTCAGAGCGCGGGGCCTGTTGGCCTGCTGGTACCTGATTCAGGATGGCGAGCCGGTCAGTGGCCCGCTGGCATCGCTGCCGGTTGCCGAAGCGCTGTCCAGGCAGATGCAGCCGCACACTCTCAACAGCTGAATTTCCCGAACTTCGTGCGTTGCTCCGCACATCCCCTTGCCCGCCTCTGTTGAGGCGGTTTTTTTTGCGCTGTGATTTGCTGTTCTGTTCGATATCGCGTTCAGCCACGCTCAGCCATGGCCGCATTGACCTGGCAACGATGGGTCAGTTTCTGCAGGCGCTTTTCCAGGGCCATGAACACCACGCGGTCAGTACGGCCGCTGTCGAGTTCATCAATCAGGTCATTGGCGACCTGGCGCAGCTCGTGAGCGAGCACCACGCGGTCATCGTTCAGGTCCTGCTTATGGGACTCGAACAGACGGTGCAGATAGTCCTGCAAGGTATATTTCAGACTGTGTCGGTCACTGGCGCGCAGATGAGTCAGGTTCAGGCTGATGCGCCCTTGCAGCTCGCTCAGTTCACCGCACAGGTATTGCATGCGCCGGGCGTAGCCCACTTCGCGGTCCCGCAGTTGCTTGCGCGCAACGGAGGCTTCCTGCTTGCGCTGAATGGCCGGCACGGCTACAGCCGCCATCAACCCGACGATCAGGCCGATTGCCTGCATCCAGCCCGCCCAGTCAGACGGCCGGGACGTGAAGCCGACGCCCAGCAACAGCAAGACAATCAGAGAAGCGACGATCACCAATACCACGTAATCCTTGCTGACAAACCCCTTGAGCATTGCATGACTCCTTGAATCGGTGACCAGAATGGCAGGAATGCTAATCGGTGCGAGCGTCTCACACCACGACTATTCAATTTCCGGGTGGTTTTAGCCTCAGTGAAAGCAGAAAGCCACTTAACCGCAACTTAACGAAATCCATATTCCCGCACTTATTGACGAAACGCCCTACAGCACCCATCGACACGCATCAAAGTCTGCTCATAAAATGCAGCGTTTTGACGCGATCCATTCCATTACCACACTTTATCGAGTGAGCCTTGCTCTTGAAAATTCGTCTGTCTCTTCTGGGCCTATTATGTGTACTTACCGGCCCGGCGTTTTCCACCACCGCTCTGGCAAACGAATCCGCTGTTCTGAATCGTGATCCTTCCAACCTGCACCTGGCCTCGGGCAGCGCAATGGTTGTCGACCTGCAGACCGACAAGGTCCTGTATTCCAGCAACCCTGACGTGATTGTGCCGATTGCCTCGGTCACCAAGTTAATGACGGCGATGATTGTCCTTGATGCCAAACAATCGATGGATGAAGTCATTCCCGTCAATATTTCCCAGACGCCGGAAATGAAAGGCGTCTTTTCACGCGTCAAACTCGGCAGCGAAATGAACCGCCGGGACATGCTGCTGATCACCCTGATGTCGTCGGAAAACCGTGCGGCGGCCAGCCTGGCGCACAGTTACCCCGGCGGTTATCCGGCATTCATTCTGGCCATGAATGCCAAGGCCAGGGCGCTGGGCATGAAACACACCGCTTATGTCGAACCTACCGGCCTGTCGGTCTACAACGTGTCGACCGCGCGTGACCTCACCAAGCTGGTGATGGCGGCCCGCAAATACCCGCTGCTCAGCGAACTGAGCACCACCGAACAGAAAACCGTCACGTTTCGTAAACCGACCTACATCCTGGGTTTCAGCAACACTGACCACCTGGTGCGCAAGGAAAACTGGGACATCAAACTGACCAAGACCGGCTTTACCAATCAGGCGGGTCATTGCCTGGTGCTGCTGACGAGCATGGCCAATCGTCCGGTGTCCGTGGTGATTCTAGACGCCTTCGGCAAATACACCCACTTCGCCGACGCCAGCCGCATACGCAAATGGATGGAAACCGGCCAGAGCGGCCCAGCGCCGGAAGTCGCGCTGCAGTACAAGAAAGAGAAGAATCTGGTCATGAAGCAGACCGGCATTCAGGCCAGGGACTGATCAGTCCTGACGCAGTAACGAAAAACGGTCGCGATGCTTGCACATCGCGACCGTTTTCGTTTAACCGAACCACAATCAGCTGTATTGAGTGACCAGCTTGGTGTTCAGGTAGGCCTCGATGGCCTCGATGGCCTCGGTGCCGCCTTCGGAACCGTAGCCGGAATCCTTGATCCCGCCGAACGGCACTTCCGGCAAGCCGATGCCCTGGTGGTTGATCGACAGCATGCCCGCTTCGATGTAGGTGCTCAGCGCCTGAGCGGTCTTCATCGAGGTCGTGAAGGCGTAGGACGCCAGCCCGAACGGCACCCGGTTGGATTCGGCAATGGCTTCTTCCACGGTGTCGAACGGCACCAGTAGCGCAACCGGCCCGAACGGTTCTTCGTTCATGATACGCATGGCTGGCGTCAGGCCACTCAGTACGGTCGGCTCGAAGAAGTAGCCCTGTCCCTCGACAGCCTTGCCACCTGCAGAAACGGTAGCGCCGGCACTGACTGCGTCTTCGATCAGATCAACCAGCGCCGGAATGCGTCGATCATTGGCCACCGGGCCCATGGTCGTACCCGACTCCAGACCGTTGCCCACCCTGATCTCGCGGGTCAGGCCGACGAATTTCTCGGTAAACGCCTGCAACACCTTGCGCTGCACCAGAATACGCGTCGGCGACACGCAGACCTGCCCGGCGTTGCGGAACTTGGCAGTGGCCAGCACGCGAGCCGCGAGGTCAATGTCGGCGTCATCGAACACCAGTGCTGGCGCATGCCCGCCCAGCTCCATGGTGGCGCGCTTCATATGCTTGCCGGCCAGTGCCGCGAGCTGCTTGCCGACAGGCGTAGAACCGGTAAAAGTCACTTTGCGAATGACCGGGTGCGGGATCAGGTAACCGGAAATTTCCGCCGGATCGCCATACACCAAACCAATGACGCCTGCCGGAACGCCCGCATCGGCAAACCCCCGAATCAGCTCGGCAGGTGACCCCGGGGTTTCTTCCGGGGCTTTGACGATGATCGAGCAACCGGCCGCCAGCGCCGAAGACAGCTTGCGCACCACCTGATTGATCGGGAAGTTCCACGGTGTGAACGCAGCAACCGGGCCGACGGGCTCCTTGATAACCTTCTGCTCGATGGACATACCACGCGACGGCACAATACGGCCATAGCTGCGACGGCCCTCTTCAGCCAGCCAGTCAATAACGTCAGCAGCCGACAGGGTTTCCATGCGTGCTTCAGCCAGCGGTTTGCCTTGTTCCTGCGTCATGATTCTGGCGATGCTGTCAGCCCGCTCACGGACCAGATTGGCGGCTTTCTGCATCAGCTTGTAACGGTCATACGCCGAGGTCGCGCGCCAGGTGGCAAAGCCACGCTCGGCTGCTGCCAGTGCTTCGTCCAGATCGGCGATACCGGCATGCGCCACGCTGCCCAGCGACTGGCCGGTAGCAGGGTCTATAACAGGAATGGAGCGACCATCGCGGCTCGCGCGCCATTGGCCATCGATATAAAGCTGTACGTCTGGATACATGAAATTCTCCATAGGTAGTGGAACGAAAACGAATTAGCCGACTGGTCAGGCCTTTTGTTCATGGCCCGACAGCGGCTCTGCGTGTTCTGGATAAAGAAAGCCATAGGGGATGTGGTGATGGTAGTCGAGGTATTGATAATCAACTGCCAGGTATCGTTGCAGTGAATCCACACGGCTGTAAATGCCCACAGGCAATTGAACACAACGGCGCAAGCAAATGTATCCGGGCTGCCCCCACTTCAAAAGTGGACGAACAAATCTTGAAAACCTTATCAATGGGTGCCTGAACACGCGACTCTTGAATGGACACCTGTAGGGCTTGAAATGTCCTGCTGCCTGTCACCCGTTCAGGTTATCGACAGGTTTATCAGTCAGGTGCGCCCTGCCCTGTGCAGTTAAAAACGGTCCGCATTGCGCGCAATGCTGTTCACTTAA
>NZ_ATDK01000596.1 GCF_000444135.1 Pseudomonas avellanae BPIC 631 | reverse complement strand
GCGGCGGGTTTGCTTGCGTTTGCCTGCGTACTCAACGTCGGAAAAGCTCATTTGGCTCATGGGCGGCTCGGATCAGGTGGTCAGGCGATTTTCGCATATTTGAGACTTGTTCGGAGGTTCCCTAATCGCGTATCCGAGCTAAAAGCCTTCCCCTGATCCTCCGGCGGATACCCTCCGCCCAGATCCGAGTGAACCCCCGGATAGATCACCTCCACGCTGTTCACCGGATAACTGCCACTCTCGCGACGAATCGACTCCAGCGGAAAACACAGGCGCTGCTCGAAACTCGCCGCAAGGTGCAGGCAACGCTTTACCAGCCCGCCACCGGGCAACTCCTGATTGCCATCGGCCCAGGCCATGTGCCCGTCCGCCCCTGGCATGATGTCGGCGAAACCCACCGACGCCACGGTGTCCAGTAGCCCCAGGTATTCCACGCTCAGGGGGATTTGCAGATCGTCCAGTGCCAGAAAGGGCTGGTAACGCATCAGCGCGTTCAACCAACTGACAAAGGCTCGCGCCGCTGCTGCACCACGGGAAAACCCATAGACATACAGCTTGAGGCCCAACAGCCTCGGCGTGCCATGGCCAGGCTGTGTCAGGGCGAAGCGCAACGGCTGTTCAATCGCCTTGAGTTGCTTGCTGAACACCGCCGCCCGATTGGCCTGGCCGTTGACAAACCCCAGCCCAGGCCACGTGCCCATGGCCTGGACCGCGGCCAGCAGGCTTGTGTTGTCCAGCCGCGGCAGCCCCAGCGTGCGCCGCAGGGCGTCGACGAGCATCAACAGGCCCCAGTTGATCCGTTCTTCGCCAAACCAGGCACCCGCCAGCCCGACGGTGGAGTAATCCAGGTCGCCCACTTCCGCAAACGGCGTACCGACGCCGGGCATGTAGTACTTGAAATACTGGCCGTAGCCAGTGCCCGGGGCGTCGGTCAACCGCGAAGCTTCGCCTAGGTGCGCGGTGCCACCGGCGTGACCATCACCGATAGTGGCGCGAAACAGCCGGGCGATATTGGTCGGGTGCGGCGTGCCGGGCGCGTACAGATCGTTGTTCAGGTTATTGCCGGTGCCGTCGAAAAACAGACTGATGTGCAGGGTCTTGCAACACGGCGGCAAGATCCGGCGACCCGCCGCCAGGCACAGGGCATCCTGATAGTCTCGCTCAGCCTGGCCATGGCGATGGATATTTTGTTGGACCTGCACCGCCCGGCTTGGCAAACGACCTTGCAGCGGAAACGGCGGTGGATACCAGACATTGGCATGTTTTATTTCGGGCATGACTGAGGCTCCGGCAAGTGCAGCGGGGTTTTGATCGGGTATTGGGGGCTGCCATAGGCATGGCAGGAGGTGGTGACCTGGAGTTCATCGCAGGGCAGGAAGTGCACGGTCAGGCCGCAGACTTTTTGGCCGGTGTAATCAGGGACGGATACTGTTTTGTTGTGCTGGCGTTTTTGAGCATCGATTTTTTCAAGCCAAGCATAGTATTTTTCCCGATCTGCAAAACCGGGAAAACCTTCTGAACTACCAACACCTGTCTCCCAATCAACACGCACGGTCATCCCCGGCTTCCATCGTGACGGTGCGATGTAACAACAACCTCCGCCCCCGCCCTGGTAAGGCCCAATGATGTCGAGCCCCGAGCGTCCATCGACACTAAAGCGGTTGATCGCCCAGTGGGTGTGATTGATGGCTTCAAGGGTGCTGGCCTGTGCGCTTTGCGCGAGCAATACACCGACAAGGGTTCCGAGCTGGGTGAGGCGATGCTTGCTGTGGTCGAAGAAAGTACACATTTTATTGTTCATGATCATGCCTCCAAGGCGACGAGCGTCGCGCTGTTCTGGACATCGGTGAAGTGCAGGACAATACCGTCCTGATTGCTGCGGCTCAGGTTTTCGAGGTGTTTATGTCGAACAAACTCGCGCTGTACAAATTGCTGTAATTGCCCACCACCATTAACTCAAGTGGGCGTTCTATCTTTCTTGAGTACAACGCGTGTGCAAACAAAGCGTTGTATTGAACCGGGCTTTCGGCGCGTGATACTTGAAACTGCTTGAGGTCATAAACGCTCAAGACACAACGCTACGAGACAGAAAATCCACCACGGAATAAGGCAAGCACTTCTGAATGCACCGTAGGTATCATGCAGGCCGACGGCTCCAGCGCTTGAAATCTGTAGAAACCGGTTGAACGCCTCCGTCGAGGATAGCCAGTAACAGAAAGCGCCTGCGTACAATCTACAAACGGTGTTTGTTTATGGAAACTCTGAAAAAGGTTT
>NZ_ATDK01000595.1 GCF_000444135.1 Pseudomonas avellanae BPIC 631 | reverse complement strand
ATAAGATTTGAATTTTCCGTTAGTTGGTGGCTGATTTTTTCGAAAACAGTACACTAGAAGCATTAGCAATCAAACTGGCAGGCCAGCAATCATCAATTTCCGCAGCCAGGATAACCTTGTTTACTATTTCATCGAAAAAAGCCGCTATTTTCTTCGGCGAGGCACTGGCCAGAAAAATCACTGAAAAAATCACTGGTCGACTTATAGGGTTTTTCGTTTCTAGCTGGATTCTGTCCACAGTCAATATGATTGATGCATGGCAAGCTTGGCAGTGGAACGATGGTGCTATGTACGGTTATCTCATGCTATCTATGGGAGGGGTAGCGGGTTCGTTAGGAACGTTATTCGGAGCGGCTACAAAGTTGCTTGGACTTACTGCACTGGGTTGGACCGCATTGCTGCTGATCACAGTGGGCGTGGGTTTGGTGATCGTGATGAGTTCAACTCCGTTGGAGTCTTGGTTAGCAAACGGCCCATTTGGCGAGTCTCATTCAATCGACCGATATTTACAAGACCCGGCAGAGGCATTTTATCGGCTGACGAGCTTGCTTGCCGGCATCAGCATTTCCATCGAAAAAAATCCGGCTTACGAACAGCACGCTACATTTAATACTCGCGCTGATATACCTTACGCCATCCGTAGCGCAGACACGATCATTCGCCTTCAAAGCCGCTTGCCGGGCCTTATAGGTCGTCTCGACAGTCTCAGTATTCAAGCCGAGTGTCGGCAGTGCCGTATCACTGAAATAACCAATAATCAGGGCGTTCCTTATCGAGCAGAAAGTGAAATAGGTGAAAGACCTGAAACGCCGAAGGCACAACGGCTGCACCCTGATGCACTGGAGCTTTTTTTCACAACTAAAATCAGTCAGATCTCCTCGACAGGTAGCCGCAGATATTATTATAAATGGGCGATAAGGGCTCAGTTTATCCTGACGCGCGGAAGAGAAGAACATTATTTCCCCGCCCCGGGTGTCAAGGATTCCACTCAGTACAGCCAAAACTGGGCAACGCCTGACTTTGAAAAAATCAATCAGCCGTTCTGGGCTGATGAAGTCACGCACGGGGCTTCGTCTAGTGATTAATTCCGAAAGTAACACCTACTACGGCGAAAGAGCCTATTTATCCACCGGCATACCTGATCAGCCTGCACAATCCGAGTATAGTCTCGATGAGTTACGCTTACCTTGGGGGTATACACAAGCCGTAGCACCAGACAGTATTCTGAGTGATCCGACGCCAACCGAGATGCGTTTTTGGGAAGATTTCAAACAAAAAAAACAGGAAAAAATAAATAACCACTCTTATCTGAAAGCTCCGCTTTATGGTGTAAACCTTCATCAAAAATATGATCAAGAGTGTATGCGTCTTGCACAACTACCTGCGTACTCTAAATTCTGGATTTACATAAACCTCGGAGGGAAGTGGATTTTTCTGACACTCACACCTTTTTATGCACTGATCTCGTTGGCAATGCATATAGCCTCAAAAAACTCTTATACGAAAGTCGATTTCCTTGAGGTTTTCATTGGTGGTAGTTACTTTATTTCACTCCCATTTCTACTCTGCTGGCTCATCGGCCATATCGTAATCAATCACTTTCCCCGCATCTGGTTCCGCCCCCCGAAAGGTCCACTCTGGGAGCTCAATCGCAGAACCGGTCTGGTCACGATCTTCGGCTATAAACGCCATCGAAAAGAAGGGGTGATCGACGAGTTCGTCGCGCCGTTCTACGAGTTCGACGCTTACATGATCACCACGCATGATCGTCATGGATCGTATTACGGCCTGCTACTCCAGCATCGCTACGAGGAGCAGCGGATCAACTTCCACGCGCTACTCGGCCCGGACGATTTCCAGCAACGCCCCTGCGC
>NZ_ATDK01000594.1 GCF_000444135.1 Pseudomonas avellanae BPIC 631 | reverse complement strand
ATAAGTTACCCATAACCTGCAAGCTAAGCTATTGATAAGATTTGAATTTTCCGTTAGTTGGTGGCTGATTTTTTTCGAAAACAGTACACTAGGAATGCATCGGCGCAAGCCGTGCGGTTTTACCCTGATAAGGAGATAAGAATGAGCTCAAGTTCACTGTGCACGTTGTGGCCTCGCACCGCAGTAATCTGATGATCGCTGTGCGACGTATCTGTAGAGCTGGCGCGATCGTTGATCGGGCTGCCGGTGTGAATCCCGTGCTGTTGAGTTCCGTCATCGCTGTCTGAAGCCCCTCGAGTGGGCTGGATGGCCGGATGCAAATGACAAAAAGGTGTATCAAGCATGTCAACTGAATCGAAATGCCCCTTCAACCACGCTGCCGGCGGCGGCACCACCAACCGTGACTGGTGGCCCAAGCAGCTGAATCTGAAGATTTTGCACCAGCATTCTTCGCTCTCCGACCCGATGGGCGAGGGCTTTGACTATGCCAAGGAGTTCAAGAGTCTGGACTTCGAAGCGGTCAAAAAAGACCTGCGCGACGTCATGACCCAGTCGCAGGACTGGTGGCCGGCGGATTTTGGCCACTACGGCCCGCTGTTCATTCGTATGGCCTGGCACAGCGCCGGTACTTACCGCACCGGTGATGGCCGTGGCGGTGCAGGTGCCGGTCAGCAGCGGTTTGCGCCGCTCAACAGCTGGCCTGACAACGTCAGCCTGGACAAGGCACGTCGCCTGATCTGGCCGGTCAAGCAGAAGTACGGCCGCAAGATTTCCTGGGCCGACCTGATCGTGCTCACCGGTAACGTGGCGCTGGAATCCATGGGCTTCAAGACCTTCGGTTTCTCCGGTGGTCGCCCGGATGTCTGGGAACCGGAAGAAGACGTGTACTGGGGTTCCGAAACCACCTGGCTGGGTGGCGAAGAGCGTTACGGCGCGCAGAAGAAAATGCAGCAGCCGGGCGACGGCACCCTGGTGGCCGAGCCTGAGAACCACGGTAACGAAGAAAGCCGCACCGCCAGTGGCGAACGTAATCTGGAAAACCCGCTGGCCGCCGTGCAGATGGGCTTGATCTACGTGAACCCGGAAGGCCCTGAAGGCGTGCCGGACCCTGTCGCTTCGGCGAGGGATATCCGCGAAACCTTCGGCCGCATGGCCATGAATGACGAAGAGACCGTGGCGTTGATCGCCGGTGGTCACGCTTTCGGCAAGACTCACGGTGCTGGCCCTGCCGACAACGTTGGTCCTGAGCCGGAAGCAGCCGGTCTTGAGCAACAGGGCTTTGGCTGGAGCAACAAATTTGGCACCGGTAAAGGTGGCGACACCATCACCAGCGGCCTGGAAGTGACCTGGACCTCGACGCCTACCCAATGGAGCAACGAGTACCTGGAAAACCTCTTTGCCTTCGACTGGGAACTGACCAAGAGCCCGGCCGGCGCGCATCAGTGGACGCCTAAAAACGGCGCTGGCGCTGGCAAGATTCCGGACGCCCACGACCCGAGCAAACGTCATGCGCCAAGCATGCTGACTTCTGACCTGGCGCTGCGTTTCGACCCGGCCTACGAGCAGATTTCTCGCCGCTTCCTGGCCAATCCGGAGCAACTGGCTGATGCGTTCGCGCGTGCCTGGTTCAAGCTGACTCACCGCGACATGGGCCCACTGACCCGCTACCTCGGCCCGGAAACACCGACCGAAGAGCTGTTGTGGCAGGACCCGATTCCAGACGTCACTCATCCGCTGGTGGATGATCAGGATGTTGCCGCGCTCAAGGGCAAGATTCTCGCGTCGGGGCTTTCGGTCTCGCAACTGGTTTCAACCGCCTGGGCAGCAGCCTCCACCTTCCGTGGCTCTGACAAGCGCGGCGGTGCCAACGGCGGGCGTCTGCGTCTTGCGCCGCAAAAGGACTGGGCGGTCAACCAGCCTGCACAACTGGCGAACGTGCTGAGTACGCTTGAAGGTATTCAGAACGAGTTCAACGCGGCTCAATCGAACGGCAAGAAAGTGTCCATCGCTGACCTGATCGTGCTGGCCGGTAGTGCAGGCGTCGAGCAGGCGGCGAAGAACGCTGGCCAGCAGGTCACTGTTCCGTTCACGCCGGGCCGTGCCGATGCGTCTCAAGAGCAGACGGATGTCGAGTCGTTCAGCTTCCTTGAGCCGATCGCCGATGGCTTCCGCAACTATCAGAAAGGGCGTTACAAGGTCTCGGCCGAGTCGCTGCTGGTCGACAAGGCGCAACTGCTGACCTTGACTGCGCCAGAGATGGCCGTGCTGCTGGGCGGCCTGCGGGTCTTGAATGTCAACGTCGAGCAGAGCAAGCATGGTGTGTTCACCGACACGCCGGAAACCCTGACCAACGACTTCTTCAAGAACCTGTTGGACATGGCTGTTGAGTGGAAAGCGACTTCGGGTGCCAACGACTCCTTTGAAGCACGTGACCGCAAGACCGGCGAAGTGAAATGGACCGGCTCTCGCGTCGATCTGGTGTTCGGTTCACACGCTCAACTGCGTGCGATTTCCGAGGTGTACGGCAGCGCGGATGCGCAGGAACGGTTCGTCAAAGACTTCGTGGCCGTCTGGACCAAGGTAATGAACCTGGACCGTTTCGACCTCGCTTGATGCTTTAGCCGTGTTTTAAGTACAAAAAAAAACGCCTCCCTTGTGGAGCAATGCTGTTCACTTAAGG
>NZ_ATDK01000593.1 GCF_000444135.1 Pseudomonas avellanae BPIC 631 | reverse complement strand
GGCATTGCAGGCTCGTATTGGTGTTGTGTGAGAACTCCAACAATACGGGCCTGTTCTCATAGGGATCAATAGGTTACGTCGAAACGGGAACAGACCCTAGCCAGTCAGGTGCAGGCGTGAGGTAAAAGTACGCAGACGGCTCGATCAGGTTGCCGACCGCCACTGAAAGCACAGGCCTGGGCAGACCGGCTTTGCGGCACTCGGTATCGATCACGGCCAGATCGCTGATTGACGGCGACTGCAGGGCGTAGAAAACCGGCCGGCTGCGGTCGAGGTTGAGCGTGAAAGACGATTGATTGATGGTTTCCGAGCGAACCCAGAGGTACAACAATCGGCGCAGGGTGCCGAACACAAGACGACGGAACGGAGAACGGGTCATACGGCTTCTGCTGAGTGAGGGACGAGCGGTTGCCCGAGATGGGCGTCAGTGTGACGTATCCCGAGACGATCGGCAAAAGCCCTGACAGGCCTGCTCAAACGCCTGTCGAGGGGAGGAAGTCCGCAGGGCCCCCGCCACGAGCGCCGTCACTGCCGCGGCGGTACGCATTCGCACGGCTTGAACGAAAAACCTTACGCGGTGTGCCAGGTGATCTCTTCTTCGCCGTCGGCACTGATGCGCATCCAGCGGTCAGCAGTTTCGTCGCTTTCTTCTTCGACCCAGGTGCCCGGTGCGCAACGTACTTCGACGTTGAGCGCTGCGAAGGCTGCGCGGGCGCAGGCGATGTCGTCGTCCCACGGGGTCTGGTCACTGTCCAGGTGCAAGCTGTTCCACTTGCCGACCGCTTTGGGCAGCCAGGTCACGGATACGTTGCCAGCCTTGCACTTCCAGGTCTGGCCCTTCCGGGTCCAGTCGCTGCACGTGCCCAGCGCGTCGCCCAGCCACTGGGCAATTGCCTTGTGGTCGACGTCTGCGTCTTTCAGGTAAATCTCGATATCGGGTTGGCGCATGGGTGCCTCTGTTGAATGCTTATTGCAGCACGAAATAATCGTAGCGCATGGAAACGGTGACCTTGAAAGGTCCTGGTTGTTCGATGACCGCAGTGCGGCGTTCGGCACTGGCACGCCAGCCGTGCGGCGTCATGGCCAGCAGGTCGGCACGCGACTGACCGTCGATCAGCTTGAGCGTATAGCGCAGGGTTTCGCTGTGTTGCAACTGCATGCCTTCCGGCACCAGCGACAGATGCTTGTCGTCGGCATAATCGCGAACTTCATCGTAAAGACGCTGACGCAGCTCCATCAGGTGCTCGCTGGTCGGGCCGACCCGCATCAACCCGCCACCGGGCGTCAGCAGCCGTTTGGCTTCCTGCCAGTCCAGCGGGCTGAACACACTGGCGAGAAACTGACAGCTGGCATCCGGCAACGGGATGCGAGCCATGCTGGCAACCATCCAGGTCAGGTTCGGGTCACGCCGACAGGCGCGTTTGACCGCTTCGCGGGAGATGTCCAGCGCGTAGCCGTCGGCACGGGGCAGCGCTTGGGCAAGCTGCGCGGTGTAATAACCCTCGCCGCAGCCGATGTCCAGCCAGCGTGCCGGGGCGCGCTCGGCTGCCAGTTCCGCCAGCCGTCGGGCCACCGGGGCGTAGTGCCCGGCGTTGAGAAAGTCGCGGCGCGCTTCGACCATCGCCTGGTTGTCACCGGGGTCACGGCTGTTCTTGTGCTGCACCGGCAACAGGTTCAGGTAACCCTGGCGGGCACGGTCGAAACGGTGACCGGCAGGGCAGACCACGCCGTTGTCAGCCGCACTGAGCGGCGCAGAGCAGATCGGGCAAGTCAGCATCAGGCGAGCAACTTGACCAGGGTCTGGTAGTAGATCTCGGTCAGCACGTCGAGGTCGCTGGCCAGAATGCGTTCGTTGACCTGGTGAATCGTCGCATTGACCGGGCCCAGCTCAACCACCTGAGTGCCCAGGGTGGCGATGAAGCGGCCATCGGACGTCCCGCCGCTGGTCGAGGCTTTGGTGTCGCGACCGGTAACACTCTTGATGCTGGACGACACCGCGTCCAGCAGCGCGCCCGGCTCGGTCAGAAACGGCAGGCCGGACAAGGCCCAGTCCACATGCCAGTCCAGTTCGTGCTTGTCGAGGATGGAGGCGACGCGTTGCTGCAGGCCTTCGACGGTCGATTCGGTCGAAAAACGGAAGTTGAAGACCGCCACCAGATCGCCGGGGATAACGTTGGTCGCGCCAGTGCCTGAGTTCAGGTTGGAGATCTGGAAGCTGGTCGGCGGGAAGAAATCATTGCCGTTGTCCCAATGCTCGGCGGCCAGTTCGGCCAGCGCAGGCGTGGCGAGGTGAATCGGGTTCTTCGCCAGATGCGGGTAAGCCACATGGCCCTGCTTGCCGCGCACCGTCAGCTTGGCACCCAGCGAGCCGCGACGGCCGTTCTTGACCACATCGCCCACCAGTGTGGTGCTCGAAGGCTCACCGACGATGCACCAGTCCAGACGTTCCTTGCGCGCGGCCAGGCGTTCAACGACAGCCTTGGTGCCGTGATGCGCCGGACCTTCTTCGTCGCTGGTGATCAGAAACGCCACCGAGCCCTTGTGGTCCGGGTGGTCTGCCACGAAGCGCTCGGCTGCGACCAGCATTGCCGCCAGGCTGCCTTTCATGTCTGCAGCGCCACGTCCGCAGAGCATGCCATGCTCGTCGATCAGGGCATCGAATGGATCGTTCTGCCAGTCCTGCACCGGCCCGGTTGGCACCACGTCGGTGTGGCCGGCGAAACACAGCACCGGGCCGTCGCC
>NZ_ATDK01000592.1 GCF_000444135.1 Pseudomonas avellanae BPIC 631 | reverse complement strand
ATCTTATCAATAGCTTAGCTTGCAGGTTATGGGTAACTTATTTCGAAAACAGTACACTAGGTTTGGCAGAGTGTTTGATCTCAACCGCAGGGACACCCGATGGAGCAGATGACCTTCGCTGACGCCGAGTACGCTGGTAAATGTAAGCAAGCCTATAAAGAGCGTTTTCTGACAAAGCCTTATTATCCAAAATGCGAAGGGGTTCGTCCGGCTTTTCCGTAGATGGCCGTGCTGCGCATAAAACATGATTAAGCAGGCGGGATCAGCGGTAATGTGGGTTGCACCGGCGTGGACAAGCATCAGAATTGTCAGATTATCTGGTCGATTGTTGTACGTCCGAGCCGCAGCAAAAAGCTTGGTTAGACAAGTTGGATCGTGCAGGTGCATTGAAAAATCGAGTACGCGAAAGCTAAGTACGCGAGGGTCGAACATCCGTTCCGCGTGATCAAGAGCCAGTTTGGGTATACGAAAGTGCGGTATTGCGGGCGCTCTAAAAACACCGGGCAACAGGCCGCGCTCTTTACCCTGTCGAATAATTGGGGGGTGCGAAAGCGCCTGCCGGGGATAGGGAAGTTGCACCTAAGTGTGGAAAACGTCTTGGGACTGTGCTAATCGACAAAAACTTAATGAATTAAACGCGGGAAAAGTCTGATTGTCTGATATGACGGGGAATTTTTTGAACCTCAGGCTACTAAAAGGTGATCAAAAGTTGATGCCTGCTTCAGACCTTCCTCAACGCGTTTAATGAAACAACCTGGAGGTGCCATGGTGTAATCATCTACCTGCTGACGCTATGAATGTCTGAATAACGTGAATCTCAGGATGCAGCGCTTGGCTGTGAAGGTCATACGTTTAAATGCGCCCCTTCAGTCAATATAGCGGCGTTTAAAATCGATAGAAAAACAAGGTCAACCATGTCATATCAAAAAGCAGAACCCGCTTACTTCACAACGACCCAAAGCCCAGTAGAGGTTTATACAGAATGGGACCCGTTGGAGGAGGTTATCGTCGGAATCATGGATGATATTCGTGTCCCGGATTGGGACATCGGCCTAAAAGCAATTATCCCGAAAGAATCCAGTGATTTTTTTATGACGTACTCCGGGCGACGCTTCCCAGAGGAGTTGCTTGTTAAAGCCAGGCAAGAAGTCAACACCTTAGCGCGAATATTGGAAACTGAAGGCGTTCGCGTAAAAAGGCCCAATGAGTCAAATCACCACCAACCCATCATGACGCCGCACTTTACAACGGGCGGAACCTTTTACTCTGCCATGCCCAGAGATTGTCTTTTCGCGATCGGCAAAAAAATCATTGAAGTACCCATGGCTTGGCGAAGCCGTTACTTCGAGACCTTCGCGTTCCGCGACCTGTTGAACGACTATTTCAGTCAGGGCGCCGAGTGGATCGCGGCCCCCAAGCCCATGCTGAAGGACGATGTCTGGCAACCGAATTATGATTTCGAACAAGAACTTCCGTTTCGTTCTATTATCACGGAGGTGGAGCCGCTGTTTGACGCCGCCGATTTTATGAAAATGGGCCGGGATATTATCGGGCAGCGCAGCCATGTGACGAACAATAAAGGCATTGAATGGTTGCGTAGAACCTTGGGTCCGGACTACCGCGTGCACATCTATGAGTTTGAAGAGCCGGGCCCCATGCACATTGATACAACGATATTGCCGTTAGCACCGGGCCGCGTACTCATCAATAAAGATTGGGTGCCACAGATTCCTGATATTTTCAAGGACTGGGAAATTCTCAATCCGCCCCCCTCCAACCTCCCGGATGACCATCCTTTGTTCATTACGTCGAAGTGGATTCACACGAATGTCCTGATGCTTGACGAGCGGACTGTCGTGGTCGAGAAAGATGAGGAGGCGCTCATTTCCGCTTTCCGCAAATGGGGCTTTGAAACCATTCTTTGCCCTTTCAAGCACTTCCAATCCTTCGGCGGTTCGTTCCATTGTGCCACTTTGGATGTTAAGCGACGGGGAGGACTGCACCGTTATATTTGAGGGCCTTGCCTAAGCGTGTGCAGGGCCTGAAGGCCCTGCCACTGACAAAGACATTTTCAATCGGACACAGACGATAGGAACTCGATATGCGCCCTACAAAAAAAATACTGGTGGTTTCTTCCGAACTGGATGCCGCGAAAACGGTACGCGACGTCAAAACCATGTACCCGTCTGCCACGTGGGATTTTATCTTCCTGTTGGAGGATTTTCTGGGAGTGGCCAACGATGAGCTTAAGTGCCCAGGACACTTTATCGTGCGCGACTTCGCCGACACAGCCGGGGTGATGGCGGTGCTGGAAGTGATTGCCCAGCAGCACGTTATCTCTCAGGTTGTCCCCAGCGATGAATTTTCTGTTTACATTGCTGCATTGGCCAATGCCCGCTGGGGTCTTCCCGGTATCACCCGTGAAAAAGCCAAATCTTTTCGTGACAAAAAAGCAATGAAGGAAATCGCTCAACACGCCGGTATCAGGACTGCGCGGGAAATCACCTTGTCCGACATCGAGGGCGGGCATGTTGAATTTCCTGTGGTCGTTAAACCGCGCTCTCTGGCAGGTTCAATGGGCGTCAGAATCATTACTGAAGCAAAACAACTGACGGAAATGGATGTCGACTGGGGAGCGGCTTACCGAGATATGGATGAGCGACAGTACATGATTGAACAGTACAACCCTAATACGATTTATCATATTGACTGCATTGTTCTTAAGGGCCACCTATCTTTTATTTCAGTCGGTCAGTACTTGGGTAAGCCTATTGACTTCTTGCAAGAAAAGCCGGTCGGAGTATTGTCTGTACCTGATCAGGCCGTCGCAGATACGTGGCGACCCTTTGCTGAATCCGTGATTAAAGCTTTTGAAGCCCCTGAGGGGGTTTATCACATTGAAGCCTTTGCCGATGCCGGCTTCGGCTTAGAGTTATTGGAAATTGCTTATCGTCCTGGCGGAGCAGCGATTGTAGAAATGATTGAGATGGTGCATGGGCTGAATTTGAAGTGCATTCACTTAGCGGCGCAACTTGGGCTCGTCGATTATGTCGATTCGCAACGTCAGGAAGAGGCGTTTGGCTATATGACTTTTCCAAAAAAGCATCTTTCTACTGAAGCGCTTTACGTCACTCAGATTTCCTTGCCCCCCCTCGAAAGCATGCCGACCTTGAGAACCCACGTAGTGCCGGCTCTAGGTGACATCGCATCAGGTGAATTCTACTGTTACAAGGATTCGCTGGGATCCTTCGTATTTTGTGGAGACCGTGACCTTGTCTCACGGGATGTGTACTACCTGAGCGAACATTACTCGGTACAGGTCGCCGCGAAAAACAGCCCTCCGTTTGAGGAGTGACATTCCCCTTTGCACAATTAATGACAACCACATTTAAAAGAGCTGTCAGGTCATGGACAAAAATAAGCCAAACACTATTCTGATCGTATCTTCCGAACTGGATGTAAGCGAGGTGGTCTCCCGAATCAGGAGTCTCTACCCGATCGCTGCCTGGACGTTCATCTACCTTCTGGAGGATCTTCTGGGGCAGGCGGGAGAGGAGCTGAATCGCGATGGACACTTTGTGATCCGAGACTTTGCCGTTCACACCGAGGTCGAAAAGGTATTCGGCCAGATTGCAACGAAATATTCCGTCACCGCCGTCATTCCGAATGACGAGTTTGCGGTATACATTGCTGCATGGGCCAACGACTGTTGGCAGCTGCCTGGATTGACGTTTGACGTGGCGACACGGTTCCGTGACAAAAAGCGAATGAAACACATTGCCCAAACGTTCAATATCCCGACAGCAAAAGAACTGTCGCTTGATGACATTACGCGTGGAGAGGTGACGTTTCCGGTTATTTTGAAGCCTCGGTCTCTGGCGGGCGCTGTAGGGGTCAGAATCATTACTGAGGTCCAGCAACTTTCTGAGGCATATGCCACCGAAAGTGATGACTATCAGGATATGAACGAGCACCAGTGTCTTATTGAAACTTACAACTCACAACCCCTTTATCAAATTGATGCGGTGGTTCTAAAAGGGCAGCTGGCGTTCCTGTCTGCAGGTGAGTACCTAGGTAAACCCATCGATTATCTGGCCGAATGTCCACTGGGATATTTTTCACTTGCTGACGACGATCTACACACTCTCTGGCGTCCATTCATCGAGCGAGTATTGTTCGCTTTTGAGGGGCCTGATGGTGTTTACCATATTGAAGCGTTTGGTGATGCGGGCGACGGATTTGAATTACTTGAGATTGCCTATCGGCCCGGTGGGGCTTCCACTGTCGATATGATAAAAATCGCTTATGGGATAGACCTGCGTTTCATTCATCTTGCCGTCCAGTTAGGGCTTGTCGATGCCTTGCACGTTGACCGTAAGGGCGAGGCGTTTGGCTATATGACGTTCCCTAAAAAACACCTCGCCAAAGAAATGCTTTACGTCACTCGGGTTTCACTGTCGAGTATGGAAACCCTGCAAACACTGAAGATGAAGAAAATTGCGCAGGTAGGCGATATCGCTTCAGGTGAATTTTTCTGTCACAAGGATTGTCTGGGAGCCTTTGTATTCTGTGGCGATCGAGGCAGCGTCGCTCATGACTTGAAATATATTGAGGAGCATTATCAAGTGCATGTAGAAGCTGCGCATGGTTGATAGACAGTACCCTTCCGGGCATCCCGTCTTGAATTAAACCGGTCGCCAGTTATGTGGCAGCAACTGATCTGTCTCGCATCGCCTGATGCGTCGGCTGGCGCGTGAGAACCTTCCTTAAGGTACGCATATTGGTCATGGCAATTGAGCCTCGCAAGGGGCAGCTTATCAAGCTCTTGAGCGCTGCTTCATGTCCTTGAAGCGCTGCATGATGTCGATCACAAGCGAGTTGACGGACAGAATCTTCATGGCCCGTGTGACAGCTACATACAGAAGGTTCAGCTCATCGTCGCGTTTGCCGGCATCGATGTCGGGGGAGAGTGGATCTGCCGAAAAATCGTCATAGAGGCCAACGAAGTCCCACTCCAGGCCCTTGGCCCTGTGCGCAGTGCTGAGGGTCACGGTGGCATCGAGCTCCGACGTGACGGACGCACCTCGCAGTTGCTCAATTCGTTGGGGCAAATCTGGGTGGTTCTCGATGATTTTGATCGACCGCAGCATCTCAGGATCCTGCGTGGCCTTGGCGATTGCGACGTACTGGTCGTAATCGGCATAGTCAGTGAGCAGTTTTCGCTGCTGCACCTGGTCATTCATGGCCCTGCTGAAATAGAACAGGATCCTCCAGATCCCGTAAGGAATAGCTGTCGACCCCTCCAATCCACTGCATGCGATGGTTTTGGTTGACCAGGCGCAGCGCATTCTCGATGACGCCACTCACAGTGCGGTGCAGATAGGTGCGGTGAGGCAGATCGTCCGGTAACGCGCGCTTTACCAGCGTGGGCTGGCCTAGGCCTTGTAGAGGAATCGTTTCACCCTTGAAGGACAGGATGACGTTGGCCACATAGGCAACTGCCGGCCCAAATCTGAAGCTCTGAGTCAGAAAATGCTTCTCGGCGTCCCTCATCGATGGGCTGTTTAAGGCATTTACAGCGCCTCTGAACCGATACAGCTGCTGGTGTCGATCACCTACGGTCACCTGCGTGATTTTTTGGATCTGGACCAGATTCGCAATGACCGGGTTCACGTCTTGACCTTCGTCGAGCAGGATTGCACCGAAGCGTTGGCTCAGGTCCGGCTGGCTCATCTGGTAGAGCTTCAAATACCCGTCGTGCGTCATGGAGACCGAGCTCCTGAATATTGACCATCTTCTCCCAAACGTCTCTGGTCAGGTTCAGCGCTTTGCTCATGTACTGTTGCTGGACCGAGGTGAGTGTGCGGTGGTTCTGGAACCGCACAAAGTGACCCTCCAGCAACTCCAGGTCCTTGCTGGCCATGAACGCGTTGAGCGTCGAGACGATGTCCTTGGCCAGCTCCCAGTCCTGGGTATTGATCGTCCTGGCGATGTCCGTCAAACGCAGATTACCTGCCTGCTTGTGTTTGTACTGGCTGCCATAGACTGCATAGGCAAGGCCGTGTGCCGTCTTGCATGTCACATTACGTGGGAAGCGGTTCTTTGCTGCCATCTCGACGGCTTTGTTGTAGCAGAGGTACAGCATTTTGACCGAGGCATTGTGCTTGGCGTAACCAACGAGCGTTGTCGTTTTCCCGGTACCGGCAAACGCCTGGACCAGTAGCTTTCTCGCGGAAGAGTGGATCGCTTGCGGATTCCACGACCATC
>NZ_ATDK01000591.1 GCF_000444135.1 Pseudomonas avellanae BPIC 631 | reverse complement strand
AAACTCAAGAGAAACTATGAAAGCGTCATAGCAATGGCCTGCGCTTTTCTGTGGCTACCAATGTGAAACGGGAACAGACCCTAGCATGATCCTCTTCTATGCGCAGTCAGCGCGATCCCGACAGGTCAGTGCATGTGCACTGAGCACCGATCCAGGGTCGCCGAACGATAAGGAGCCGCTATGACCGTCACCACCCATCCCGTCTACCGCTGCACACCAGGGCCGCTGCACGCGACCTTGCTCGCTGGCACCGTCCCGCTGTTTCTCGGTGCATTGCTGAGTGATATCGCCTACTACCAGACTTTCCAGATCCAATGGAGCAACTTTGCCGCCTGGCTGATTGCCGGAGGTTTGTTGTTTTGCGGGCTGGCGCTGCTGTTTGCGCTGGTAAATCTGATCCGTGCCGATCACAAGGCGGGCCGTCCTGTGGCGTATTTCCTGCTGTTGCTGGTCACCTGGGTGCTGGGCCTGGTCAACGCATTCGAGCATGCAAAAGATGCCTGGGCGGTCATGCCTTCGGGTCTGGTGCTGTCGGTGGTCGTCACCGTATTGGCGTGTGTCGCAACATGGACAGGGCTGACCAGCCTGCGTTCGGGAGGTGCAGAATGAGACAGGCCCACGCATTGACTGCATTGAGTATGGCGCTGCTGCTGAGCGCGTGTGGTGGCGAAGCGGACAGCACTCAGGCGCGGGGCCCGGACCCGAAACTGCCCGAGCCGCAACGTGGCTTGTTGCCGAGCATGAAGATTGCCGAGCCTGTCGCATGGGGCGATCAAAAACCGACTGTGCCTGAGGGGTTCAGCATCAGCGCGATTGCGACTGATCTGAGTATTCCTCGTCAATCGATCGTTCTGCCCAATGGCGATATTCTCATTGCAGAAGGCCGCGGCGGCAGTGCAGCCAAGCTCAAGCCGAAGGATGTCATCGCCAGCGTCATCAAGGCGCAGGGCAACACCAAGGTCAAAGGCGGCAACCGCCTGACGCTGCTACGTGATGCGGATGGCGACGGCAAGTACGAGCTGAAGACCGTTTTTGCCGAGAACCTGAATGCGCCTTATGGCCTGGCGTTTGCGAATGGCAAGTTGTACGTAGCCAATCAGGATGCGCTGGTCAGCTTCGATTATCAGGACGGCCAGACCAAGGCCAGCGGCGAACCGGCCAAGGTGACGGACCTGCCGTCGGCGATCAACCATCACTGGACCAAGGCACTGACAGTCAGCCCGGATGGGCGTTTTCTGTACGTCGGGATTGGCTCGAACAGTAACGTGACCGAGCGCGGCATGGAGGTCGAGATCGATCGTGCCATGGTCTGGCAGATCGATGCCGCGACGGGTGCGCACAAGCCGTATGCGACCGGCTTGCGTAACCCGACCGCATTGGCAATTCAGCCGGGTACCGGGCAGTTGTGGACAGTGGTCAACGAACGTGACGAACTGGGTCCTGACCTGGTCCCGGATTACCTGACGTCGGTGAAAGAGGGCGCCTTTTACGGCTGGCCTTACAGCTATTGGGGTCAGAACGTAGACACCCGGGCTCAGCCGCAAAATCCGGCCAAAGTCGCAGCCGCGATCAAGCCTGATTACAGCCTGGGCTCGCACGTTGCTGCACTCGGCGTGTCGTTCTCCATTCCGGCCATGGGCGAGAAGTTTGCAGACGGCGTCTTTGTCGGTGAACACGGCAGCTGGAACCGCGATAACCCGGTCGGTTACAAGGTGATTTTCGTACCGTTCGCCAATGGACGCCCGGCCGGTGAGCCAGTGGACTTCGCCACGGGCTTCCGTGGTGCCGATGGCAAGACTCGCGGTCGGCCAGTGGGCGTCACGGTTGATCCGAAAGGCGCGCTCATCATCGCCGACGACCTGGCAAACACTGTCTGGAGGGTGACGCGTAACAAATAACCGGGCCTACGCCTATCGTGCGACGCTCCGC
>NZ_ATDK01000590.1 GCF_000444135.1 Pseudomonas avellanae BPIC 631 | reverse complement strand
TTTCAGTCGATCCGGCACATGCAGCGGAGTCAAACAGAAACTATTGGGCTTGTGCTCAATGGGGAAGCCCTTGTAGTACTTTAAAATCCGTTTTCTGAGGCGACCCCGGCGTATGCAGACACGCGGAAGTGGGTGCTTGATGGCATCATTGATTATATCGCGCCCCAGGTTTACTGGCCCTTTGCCCGCAAAGTCGCCCGGTATGATGTGATAACCCGGTGGTGGGCCGATACCGTCAGGGGCACCGGCACTGCGTTGTATATCGGCATGGCGCTTTACAAGGTCGGTACCCCTTCAGCCGCTGAACCTGACTGGACGGCTGAAGGCGGTGTGCCTGAAATCACCCGACAGCTTGACCTGAATGATTCCCTGACTGACGTGGGGGCTGCATGTTGTTCCGCCATATGTTCCTGAGAGAGCCGCAGACGCAGCAGGTTGTTGAGTATCTGAAAGCGCGCTGGGCGGCAGCCGGATGTCTGGCAAAAAAAGAAGAGGAGATATAAATGTACCCCATCGATTATAACAGCTACCGCTCTGTGAAGGGGTTTAACCGGCGCGTGCGTTTTCTTGTCATGCACTACACCGCCGTTGATTTCGCCGCATCTGTGCGGGCACTTGCCGGTGACGGCACCGTGAGTGCGCATTACCTGGTTCCGGACCCGGACGACAAAACGTACATTGCAGCCGGTTTTAACGACATGCGTGTCTTTAACCTGGTTGATGAAAACGAACGCGCCTGGCATGCCGGGGTCAGCGCCTGGGCCGGACGAAGCAATCTTAACGATACAGCCATCGGAGTTGAGGTGGTTAATCTGGCGAGTGATAATGACGGCGTGTTTGTCTTCCCTCCCTATAAACCGGTTCAGATTGACGCAATCAAAGCGCTGGCAATCAATATCCTCCAGCGGTACCCGGACATCAGCTCTGTGAATATCGTGGGACATTCCGACATTGCGCCGGGCAGGAAAAGCGACCCCGGGGCCGCGTTCCCGTGGAAATCCCTCTATGAGGCCGGAGTCGGGGCATGGTATGACGATGACACCCGGTCAGCTTATCTGGCGCAGTTTACCGCCGCGGGACTTCCGTCTGATGAGGGTATCATTGCCAGACTGAAGGCATACGGCTATGACGTATCCGGCGCAACAACCGCATCGGGGCTTCAGCTGCTTGTCCGGGCCTTCCAGCTCCATTTTCGTCAGGAAAACTATGACGGCGTCATTGATGCAGATACGGCGGCCGTTCTTTATGCCCTCGTTGATAAGTATTTTCCACAAACAAAGGAGTCAAAATGAGGCGGTTTACACCCGTTGATTATGACTTTGCGTCGGGCAAAAGCCTCAGCGACTACGCCCTTGAGGCAAGTACGGCGTTTCCTTTTGCATCCGCCGGCTTTGATGGCAATGTGCTCAGGCTTGTTGCCAGCGATGTGGCAGGAGGGGAGCTTATCATTCACACTGACGCGGGAACTCAGGGGATCGGACTGAGGCTGAAGGTGAAAAACGCGAGAGGAAATGCCACTACCGGAGGGGATGCGAACGCACTGATTAGCAATGAATATGTCGATACCACAACGGTCGGTAACGGGGCCCTCATTATATCCGTCAGGTATGATGAGACATTCGAATTCACGGGATACAGCCTGATTAACGGGTAGACTCCTGATCCGGGTTCCGGCACAGAACCCCTGAGTACCGGGGCTGTGCCGGAAGCTGGTAAACGTCAGCTGTTTTTTCAGTAAACCTGCCACCGCTGCCGCTTTACAGCCGTGTAAATAAAAGACCTGCGGTCCGTCGGAGAGTCTTTTTCAAATCTAAAAAAGTAGTGACCGTCCGCCGCGCAGCAGATGCCAGCGTAACAAAAACAGCGGCGAACATATTGTTAAGGAAGATGAATATGATTCAGATAAAAAGCACGGCATTTAAAGAAACCGCGCTCCTCGTTCTTGTGCTTTTCCTGTCCGGGGCGACCACCTTACCACCGACCATTGTGAAGAAAACAGCTCCCCCGGCTGGGGTGCCTGAACGAAAAGTCTGTTCCGGTCAAAAAGGGACGGTATTCCTGATTGCAAGCTCGTCGCAATATGACGAGAACATCATCCCGGAGATTGAGACGGCGTTTTCCCGCCAGTGCTACGCGGTTGACAAACGATATCTCGACCAGAAGCCTACCAGGCTGGGTTACGTCAATACGGATGAAAAGCGGGCCCGGACCCTCATTAATGCTCTCAGTAATCGCAACGTGCACTACCTCTGGTTTGTCAGGGGCGGCTCGGGGGCGCTCAACCTTTACCCTGCCCTGCATGCAAGCCGACAGCGTATTTCAGCCTCAACGCCGAAAATCCTCATCGGCTTCAGTGACGTAACGGCCATTCACAGCTTTGTCAGTCATGAGCTGAACTGGCCAGGCGTGCATGGCGTGGTGGCGTCTTATAATAAAGAAATGCATGAGATTGATAACAGTAAAAAACTCAGTATGAACAACAGTCTGAATGAAGTCTTTGAGGCCCTGTCTCACGGGGTTAATTACACCGGCATCGAGCCGATGAACCGTCAGGCAGCAAAAACAGTGAGTGGTAAACTGGATGGCGGGAACCTGACCCTGGTTCAGTCTCTGTTTTCCACTGTCTATGAGGGCAGCTATTCAGATAAAATTATGATGCTGGAAGATACGGGGGGAACTCCTGAACAGCTTGACCGCACCTTGCATCAGATAGAGTACAGCCGGAAATTTCACCCACGCGGTGTTATTTTTGGTCAGTTTTACGGCCTGAATGCCAGCGACGAAGAAAAAACGCTTTACCGGTATGTGATAAAACAGTTCGCCGGGCGCGTTAACTATCCGGTTTATTATTACCCGGAATTCGGGCATGGTGAAACTAATCAGCCATTTATTCTGGATCATCAGGCCAGTATTTTATGCAACAACCTGTCCCGGTTGTGCAGCCTGACACAGACTCCTGTAAATGAATAACCTGCATGGGGTCGGTTCCGGCTGGGGGCGAAATGACACCTTAAGCCGTTTCGCGATGCCTGCGCACGATGTCAGTGACGGTGTTTTTGCTGATACCCAGATATCGGGCGATCCAGGGATGCTCCGATCAACTTGCCGCGCGTCAGCGGCAAGTCG
>NZ_ATDK01000589.1 GCF_000444135.1 Pseudomonas avellanae BPIC 631 | reverse complement strand
TTTTCGAAATAAGTTACCCATAACCTGCAAGCTAAGCTATTGATAAGATTTGAATTTTCCGTTAGTTGGTGGCTGATTTTTTCGAAAACAGTACACTAGGATTGCATCGCCTGAGATCGGATCGCCAATTAGCGCATGTCATTTGTCCAACGGCGCCCTCGCGTTTTGCGATAGTGAGGCTTGATCAATTTGGTCAAGCCATTCAAGGCACGACCTGATCTATCTCTATGAGGAAGCTTTCACGGCGGTTTTTTTTGCGTTTGCCGCGCATTCGGCGTCTGAAAGACATCTGCTGATTGGAGACTACATAACCTTTTTATGGAACCGAATCCATCTCGAGGGCCACTCAAGCACCGCAACATATTTATGACGTAGATGTATGCATACGGGAGTGTAATTTTCAGATAATCCTGGATGATCCATTGGACTCCCTACCAAACTATTTCAGCAGCAACTGGAGGAACACCAATAGGCTAAATCTCAAGCAATCACATACTCGTCAGATCAACTCAATTAGCTTTTCAGGATAACTATGATCACTCCGTCTCGATATCCAGGCATCTATATCGCCCCCCTCAGTAACGAACCGACAGCAGCTCACACATTCAAAGAACAAGCAGAGGAAGCACTTGACCATATCAGCGCAGCCCCCTCTGGCGATAAGCTATTGCGAAAAATATCCACTCTTGCCAGTCAAAAAGATAGAAAAGTCACGCTAAAAGAGATTGAAATAAATAACCAGTGTTATACCGAAGCTGTTCTAAGCAGGAGGCAACTGGAAAAGTACGGACCAGAAAACTTTAACGAGAACCGGCACATTGCATCACAGCTATCACGAAAGGGGACCTTTACCAACGGTGAAGGAAGCAACGCGATTATTGGCTGGTCACCAGACAAAGCAAGCATACGCTTAAATGAGAATGGCTCACCGTTACACCTTGGAATGGATAACGACGACAAAATCACGACCCTAGCTCATGAGCTCGTTCATGCTCGACATGTGTTAGGTGGCAGTTCCTTAGCGGATGGCGGAGATCGCTATAATCCACGTACGGGATCTGGCAAAGAGGAACTTAGGGCCGTTGGATTAGATAAGTACCGCTATTCACTTACAAAAAAACCGTCAGAGAACTCCATCCGAGCTGAACACGGTCTGCCTCTGCGCATGAAGTACAGGGCACATCAATAGGGCAACCTACTGTAAGTTATTTTTTAGCGATGAGCACAGGCGATTATATCTAATTTCGCACAGAAGGAATTAAGACAAACGCCGAATTAGGACGCCCATGATTATCGATTTTTTTCGCCTCGATTTGACTGGGCGTTCTGCCATCCAGCGTGGGTACATCATCGAGCTTGCGTATAAGCCCATCCAATTTTGCCAGGTCACCTTCGACAATAGCCCGCTCATCGGCAGTTAGAGGCACGGCCTCCAAGTAATGTCCGATGGATGCTTTACTTTCCAAGGCCTGCGCTCGGGCGCTGGCTTTAGGGACATTAAAATCACAGCCGGCACACGCCATTCGATGGGGACAACTGCTCCAGAACGGATTTGAACAATACGAATCGCCCAGATCATAAAATATATTTCACTGGCTGGTGCGAGCCGGATCGAGTGCGTTACTGAACAGCGCTTTGATCTCGGTGGGTCTGGCGTCGAACTGCTCGACCATATCCTTGATGCGGTAGCCATGGCGCGTAAGTGTTGGTTCCAGATCATCCAGTTGCCGCGACAGCAAGGATTCCACCAACTCCGCTGAGACAGGTTTTTCGCCTGTCAGGTAACCGGCCTCCAGTGCCAGGCTGATGTGCAGTTGGATTTGCAGCGGTGTGCGCAACTTGGTGGCGAGCAGATCGATGGCGTCTTCGGTCAGAATCGATTCAGCGTCAATCTTGCCCTCCGTGCAGGTCTCCAGCAGCCAGTGGATGTACTCACGCTGACTGCCAGCGATGCTGTCGAGTGAGAAGATGTCGGTGCGGTAGCCAATTTCCTCCATCGTCGGCCGGCGCAGATCGTTGCGCAGTTTGGGATGTCCGGCCAGCACCACCGACAGCCGACCGTCACCGTCCTCGACCAGCTCCATCAATCGCTTAAGCCCGGTCAGCGTATGGCCATTGAGGTCATGGGCCTCATCTACGAACAGCGCCACTGGGCGTTTGTTCTTCTTCACCAGCTCGCGCAAATCGCGCTCACGCTTTTCCCGTTGGGTCGGGATGCGTACCTGTTTTTCGGTGGACAGGTCGTAGTAGAGCGCGGCGATGAAGGTGGCCAGTTTGATGCTGTGCTTCTCAATGGCGAGGGACTTGGACACGGTGATCTTCTTCTCTGCCTCCATCACCTGTTGAAGCCGTCGCAGCATCACGGTTTTGCCACTGCCGATGACGCCACAGAGCGCAATCAAGCGGCCTTCGAAGATCGCGCCCTTGATGTCTTTGATCAGTTGCTGATGGTGGGCAGTCTCAAAATAACCGGCCTGGTTCAGCGGCAAAGTCAGCCCGTAGTGATGCATCACTTCAACCCGCATGTTCGTCTCCTGTTTTCTTGTTGCGGAAGTAGCTTCTGACGCGTTCAAGGACAACCCGTCGAATCAAGGTCTCGCTCACCACCTGGTGGATAAACGCTAGATCCTCTTTCGAAAGCTTGGCCAATGGCTGCGCCAGTTCGTTGGCGACGGCCAGCTTGGCGGCGATAACACTGGGAAAGTGGTACTCATGCGCTTCGGCATCGAAGGGCAGACGTGGCAACTCCAC
>NZ_ATDK01000588.1 GCF_000444135.1 Pseudomonas avellanae BPIC 631 | reverse complement strand
GTGATGCGTTCTTCAATGCTGAGTTCATGATATGACATAGGTTCACCGTACCGGATTGGTCAGGTGTTGCGCTCAGTTTTTGCCGCCGCCCGGCATAAAATTGCGTGGCAAAAGCAGAGAAGCGCTCATTCACATAAATCAGGAACAGTGTGCGCCCCAAGAATACAAAAAAAGAACCTGTTGCGAGCCAAAGAAGAAGGGGGGAGCTGGATGACAGTATGAATATAAAGAAGTAAAGTAACAGCATACTGGCATAGAGCACTTTTCTGATAGAATTGGGTTGTGTATCTACCATGAGGCTCTCCACTGTTTCAAACGTTCTGCAATAGATTTGTCCCAGCCGGACTCTCCCATAAAGTACTGTGCGGCCATTCCAGCTGTTATCCCTGCAGCGATAATGATGACGAGCGGTGCGCTTGTCCCTATCACTACCGTGGCTATAAACCCAGCGCCAAACGCGGCGAGATTCGTAGGTTGTGTGTCGGCAGACTTATCTAAAAACTCGCCCATCGAGTTGGAGCTTTTGGCATCCATATAAGCCTGCGGCCCCACAGCCAAAGCCAGCCCTATTATGTTGCCGCCGATGAGTTTTGGGAACCCTCTGGCGCCCTCTGAGTGTAACCTCGCAGAAGAGTTTAACGCTTTTGCCGTGCCTGTAGTAGGTATGTGTACGGCTCTGCCAGCATTGGCGCCGAAGATTCTATATTTCATGGCTTCTGCTGTAAGTGGTACTTCCAGGTGCAGCTTGCCGTTAATTCTGATAATCTTGATGTCAATACGCCTTCAATGCGTGTATCAAGCTTGGCTCAGATGCAGACGGATATCATAAATCAATAATCATGTACACAAAATGCCCTGCAAGAGTGCCCGTTTTTTTTGAAACAATGAAGAGAACAGATTAAGGAAGGTCTGAAGTAAGCATCGATTTTTGATGCCTTCATGGCCTGAGGTTCAAAAAACCTCGCCCGATCAGATAATCAGACATTTTTGCGCTGTTAACTCATCGATTTTCCTTCAAACAGCACCTTTCCAAGGCGTTTTTCCGCATTATAGGCGCACCTCTCCCATCGCCAGCAGCCGTTTTCGCACCATCCTTAAAGATTTTTGAGCTGACACCTCTGCCAGTCCACGATTCGAGCTGACAGCAGGTTCTGCTGAAACGTCTGCATCTGGGGGCAGTGCCGTTCAGGTGCTCGTGCAGCTTCAAATATTCCAGGCATGCCCGTACGCATCTGCTCGCTGAGCAAGAGCGAGCTGCACGCTCATTCGGTGTCACGCCAAAGGCGGATATCCGCCACTGACACCCCGACTTTTCCTTCATACGGCGGAAAACCGCCACCTCTTCTTTCGATTCCCGGCTACTGTTACCCGTATAACCCTTGCTGAGCGGGGTTTTGATATCATTTTGATTGCATGGCACGGCTATTGCTATTCAGAGGGTAGATGTCTGCCTTGTGCAGCTCGACAAAACAAATCCCTCCAGTGCAGGAGGGTTAGCGCTTTATAGGCTCGCGTGCATCAGGTGAAGATGCCGACGACGCCCTTGAGGAAAACTGCAATGACGACTCGTCAGCCCATCTACAAATCCCTCTATTTTCAGGTAATCGTAGCGATTGTCATCGGTATCCTGATCGGTCACTTCTACCCGGACACCGGCAAGGCTTTAAAGCCGCTGGGTGACGGGTTCATCAAACTGATCAAGATGGTCATCGCTCCGATCATCTTCTGTACGGTCGTCAGCGGTATCGCCGGCATGCAGAACATGAAGTCGGTCGGCAAGACCGGTGGTTATGCGCTGCTGTACTTCGAGATCGTTTCGACCATCGCCCTGCTGATCGGTCTGATCGTGGTCAACGTGGTTCAGCCGGGTGCCGGCATGAACATCGACGTGAGCACGCTTGATGCTTCCAAGATCGCAGCCTATGTGACTGCGGGCCAGGACCAGAGCATTGTCGGCTTTATCCTCAACGTGATTCCGAACACCATCGTCGGCGCGTTCGCCAACGGCGATATCCTGCAAGTCCTGATGTTCTCGGTGATCTTCGGTTTCGCCCTGCATCGTCTGGGTTCGTACGGCAAGCCGGTTCTGGACTTCATCGATCGCTTCGCCCACGTGATGTTCAACATCATCAACATGATCATGAAGCTGGCGCCTATCGGTGCGTTCGGTGCCATGGCCTTCACCATCGGTGCCTACGGCGTAAGCTCGCTGGTGCAGTTGGGTCAGTTGATGATCTGCTTCTACATTACCTGCGTGCTGTTCGTGGTGCTTGTGCTGGGCTCCATCTGCCGCGCTCACGGTTTCAGCGTCTTCAAGCTGGTTCGTTACATCCGTGAAGAGCTGTTGATCGTACTGGGTACTTCCTCTTCAGAATCGGCCCTGCCACGCATGCTGATCAAGATGGAGCGTCTGGGTGCCAAGAAGTCTGTTGTAGGTCTGGTTATCCCGACTGGCTACTCGTTCAACCTGGACGGTACCTCGATCTACCTGACCATGGCTGCCGTGTTCATCGCTCAGGCGACCAACACGCACATGGACATCACTCACCAGATCACCCTGTTGCTGGTGCTGCTGCTGTCGTCCAAAGGTGCTGCTGGCGTGACCGGTAGCGGCTTCATCGTACTGGCTGCCACCCTGTCGGCTGTCGGCCACCTGCCGGTTGCCGGTCTGGCGCTGATTCTGGGTATCGACCGCTTCATGTCCGAAGCCCGCGCCCTGACCAACCTGGTTGGTAACGCTGTTGCCACCGTCGTGGTTGCCAAGTGGGTCGGCGAGCTGGACACCGACAAGCTGCAATCCGAGCTGGCTTCCGGTGGCAGCGCCATCCTGGAAACCCGCCCTGAAGACGACCTCGGCGTTGCCGAAGGCCCGACTCCGGCCAATGCGGTGAACACCACCAAGACCGTCTGATAACTTCAGGCCATGAAAAAACCCATCTTCGGATGGGTTTTTTTAGGCCTGCGTTTTGTCGGGGATTATTCCGTGCGCGTCTCGCCGCTGAACACCAGCGGCTCGCGGCAGCGGCGGCACAGGTAACGCCGGCCCTTGGGAACCATGCCGTGACGCTGGGACGAGAACGGGAAGTCGCTGTCCGGGCATGGGCAGCGGTAGATGTAACGGATCACGCTGCGCCGCTGGACCGCATAGGTGTGGCAGCGGTTGGGCGGCAGTTCATAGACGCCGCGCATGATTAACTGCCATTCTTCGCCATGCGGTTGAATGCTGCCGCCAAACAGCTGATGAGCGACCAGGTGCGCGACTTCGTGCGGAACCGTCTGGCGCAGGAAGTCCTCGGCGTTTTCATGGTACAGCTGCGGGTTGAAGCGCAACAGGTTCTCGTGCAGGTGCGCGACACTGGCCTTTTGACCGCGCAGCTGGAAGCTGACCACCGGGCGTTTGAAGGTGCGTTTGAAGAAGGTTTCGGCTTGTTGGTAACAGGTTTCAACGCGGGAATTGAGTTGTTCGTGCATGCTTTATGGGTCTCCAGTGCGCCAAGTATGCCGCAATGTCGCTATGCTCTGACAATACCGGCTGCCCGGTGGTCGTTTCAGACGCTTGCCATCGAGGGGCGCCATCGATAGCCAGGCCGACCTGTACGCAGCCTGTTTAACCCCTTGTCGGTTATGCGTAAAATGACCGCCTTTTCTCACGTCATCGGCGGATACCTTCAGTACATGGGCACCCTCTCAGTCAATCAGAACAAACTGCAGAAACGTCTGCGTCGGCTGGCCGGCGAGGCGGTTGCCGACTTCAATATGATCGAAGAGGGCGACAAGGTCATGGTCTGCCTGTCCGGCGGCAAGTTATAAGCAA
>NZ_ATDK01000587.1 GCF_000444135.1 Pseudomonas avellanae BPIC 631 | reverse complement strand
CGATATCTTGGGCGCTCATTTCTTCGCCTCCAACGGTGTAATCAACGAGCAAGAATAGACGATTTTACAGAGCATTTATTTTTGAGACAGCACACTAGAAAATACAGGCATCCTGCTGATCTCTTCCCCCTTCGAATAACCACGTCCTGCGCCTCGCGTTGGCGGTAGCCATTGCAGTCCCCGCCTTTATTTGCCTCTTGCATCCAGAGACCACACCTCATGGGCATTCCTCATAACCCTGCGCTCGGCTATCGCCCCGAGATCGACGGCCTGCGCGCGTTGGCGGTGGTTCCCGTCATTCTGTTTCACGCCGGCCTGCCGCTGTTCAGCGGTGGATTCGTCGGGGTCGATATCTTTTTCGTGATTTCGGGCTATCTGATCACCTCGATCATTCTCGCGGAAAAGATCAACGGGACGTTCTCGCTGATCAATTTCTATGAGCGACGCGCCAGGCGCATCCTGCCAGCGCTGTTCGTGGTCATGCTGGTGTGCGTGCCGGTCGCCTGGTTGACGCTTGACCCGCCGGACCTCAAGTACTTCGCCAAGAGCCTGGTGGCCGTGCCGATGTTTTCGTCCAACGTGCTGTTCTGGCTCGAAAGCGGCTATTTCGACGCGACGGCTGAACTCAAACCACTGCTGCACACCTGGACGCTTGCGGTGGAGGAACAGTACTACCTGTTTTTCCCTCTGCTGCTGATGCTCGGCTGGCGCATGGGCCGCCCCCGACTTGTGGTGTTGCTGACCCTCGTCGCGTTGGCCAGCCTGACGCTTTCGCAGCTGGGTGCGCGTAACGACGCCAGCAGCACGTTTTACCTGCTGCACGCACGCGCATGGGAGTTACTGACCGGCTCGTTTATCGCCTTCTACCGTGTCTGGCGACCGCGCCACGCGCCCAGCGTCAGCCTTCTCGATCAGGTGGCTGCGGCGCTGGGCGTGTTGCTGATCGGCTACGCCGTCGTGCAGTTCGACGGCAGCACGCCGTTCCCTGGCCTCAATGCGCTGGTGCCGGTGCTCGGCGCAGCGCTGATCATCGTTTTTGCGCACGGCAAGACCTGGGTTGGCCGAGCGCTGAGTTCACCGGCGCTGGTGCTCATCGGCATGATCAGCTACAGCGCCTACCTGTGGCACCAGCCGCTTTTCGCCTTTGCTCGTCAACGCAGCCTGAATGAGCCCGGCCTGCCGTTGATGCTGAGTCTGACTCTGCTGTCGCTGATGCTGGCCTGGATGAGCTGGCGCTATGTCGAGCAGCCTTTTCGCAAACAGGGCGCTTTCAATCGCCAACAGGTGTTCACCTCGGCAGGCGTCGCGTCGGCGCTGTTTATCGCGCTGGGGCTGACCGGTTACCTCAACAACGGCTTTAGCCAACGCTTCAATGTCGATCCGGCCATTCATGAGGAATTTGCCGACCCGCAGATTCGTGACAAATGCACTCAGAACGCCGTCGATTTCTGCCTGTTCGGCGCAGCCAACCCAGACGCCACAACGGCTCTGGCGGTATTTGGCGATAGCCACTCGGAAGCCCTGTTATCAACCTTCGATAGCGTCGCCCGCCATCAGGGCAAAACCATTGTTCATAGTGGTCTGGGTGGCTGTCTGCCGTTGTTGGGCGTGGACGTCGCCAGCGGCAATTACGGCCCCGGCGTCTGCGAGGCCCTGGCCAGCCGCGAGTTTGAGTACGTGAAAAAGCACCGGATTGCAAAAGTGGTGCTGGTCGCGCGCTGGACGCTTTATACCGACGGCGATTACGGTAAAAAACCGATGAGCAAGTATTTCCTGATTTCCGCCGACAATCAGGAAAGAAGCCGTGCAGCCTCGCGGGCCGTGTTCAAGCAGGCGCTCGAAGCCACCGTTCGGGCGTACCGCGGCATCGGCAGCGAAGTGGTCATCATCGCGCAGGTGCCGCAGCAGTTGATCAATCCGGAAAACCTTTATTACCGGCTGGCTCGCGACACATCGGACAGCCAGGCGCAGAAGTTGCAGCGGGTCAGCGAATTGTCAGTGCCGGTCGTGACGCACGAACATTTGCAGCGGTTCACGCGCGAAGTGTTCGGGCAGGCCAGCGAGTCGAAGCAGATAGGGCTGATCACGCCGGATGCAGCGTTCTGCAAGAACGACCAGTGTCTGATAGGCGACATGAACTCGTACTACAAAGACTTCAACCACCTCAACGCCAAAGGCGCCGGGCTGCTTGCCGGTCAGATCAGCCAAATCGTTGCGCAGTGACGAGAGGCGGCAGACGGTGTTTTTCAAAGCGTTTTCTGCAATGCTTGCGCCAGCGCACTGTTAAGGACAACCGCATGACGGCCGCAAGCTTCGCCCCGTTTCAGGATCTCGCCAACCTGCTGATCCCCTACACGCATGCCGAGAAGATCGACGGCTCGCACGACGTCTCGCATTTGCTGCGGGTGTGGAAAAACGTCTGCGCCATACGTGACCGTGAAGGCGGCGATGCCCGTGTGCTGATGGCCGCCACGCTGCTGCACGATTGCGTATCGGTCGAAAAAGACTCGCCGTTTCGCGCGGGTGCCTCACGACTGGCGGCGGCAAGGGCCCGCGAACTGCTGAGCGACATGGGCTGGGATGAAGAAAGCATCGCCTCGGTTGCCCACGCTGTCGAGGCGCACAGTTTTTCGGCGGCGATAACCCCGTTGACGCTGGAAGCAAAGATACTGCAAGACGCCGACCGGCTGGATTCACTGGGCATGATTGGCGTGGCGCGAACCTTTTATGTCTCCGGCCGGATGGGCAAATACCTGTACGAGCCCAATGATCCGCATGCCAGCCAGCGCCCGTATGACGACAAGCGCTTTGCCGTCGATCACTTTCATACCAAGCTGCTGCACCTCGCCGACGGCTTTCAGACCCGCACGGGCGCGCAGATGGCGAAGGTCAGACACAACCGGTTGAAACGCTTTCTGGATGAATTGATGGAAGAAATCGGCGCGTCTCAGCCCTGAGCGGTTGCTCGTTTTCACCTTAAACGCAGGATGTCATAAAGACATCACATAACTGCCCTATAAACGGCTCTTCGAGAAGGTCCGTGTGTTTATAGGGGTTGTGTGCCGTGAAGAAGTTTCTGCCTCGTTTTCTACGTCGGCGAACGACAACAACCGTGTTGCGCCGCTTCAAGATCACCCCGCGACTGGTGATCTGCTTTGGTATCACCTCTCTGCTGACGGTCGCCCTGGGCGCATTTTGCCTGCTGCAGATGCAGGAGATCCGCAATCAGAGCGAAACGGTAGAGAGCGGCGCGCTGCCGAGTATCGCTATGGCCGACGCCATCGCCATCGGTCTGGTCAAACTGCGCAGCGAAACCACCCGCCTGATCGCCAACGCCGATGATCCGGGGTCGGTCATCAACAGCAAGATCAACGTCGAACAGCTCAGAAACGAGGTCGAGAAAGGTTTCTCGGAATACCTCGCACGTGTGCAATCAGGCACCGAACATGATTCGATCATCGCGCTACAGGATGCTTACAAAGCGTTTATGCCGGGCTTGCAGGAGCAAATTGCTCTGATTGAACAGAACAAACTGGATGAGGCCCGAATGCTGGCCAACACCATGCTCACGCTGCAGGGCGACCTGATGGACATGCAGGTGCAGTTGCTGCGAGAGCTGAACAAGCAGAGTGCGGCCAGTGCCGTAGACGCGGCCGGGGCCAGTTACGCACAAGCGCGAATCATCGCCCTGAGCGCCATCGCCGTCGTATTGACGCTGACCCTGCTGCTGGCATGGCGCCTGAGCGTCAGCATCATTCATCCGGTGCGCCAGGCTTTGCACATCGCCAGCACCATCGCCGATGGCGACCTGACTGAACACCAGATTGCCGACGGCAAGGACGAAACCGCGCAATTATTGATCACCCTCGGGCGCATGCGGACCAACCTGCACGGCACGATCGAGCAGATTTATGCGGCGGCCACCCAGTTGTCGCAGTCGGTGCAGGAGATGGGCACCATCGCCGAGGTCAGTGCGCTCAATCTGCAACTACAGAACACCGAAATCGAACAGGCTGCGGTCGCCGTCAACCAGATGAGCCAGGCGGCCATCGAGGTGGCGGGCAATGCCAGTAATACCATGACTGAATCCGAGGCCTCAACCCAGGCCGCGGCGCAGGGTCAGAACAAGCTGTCGGCGACCATCAGTTCGATCAAGGAGCTGACTGAAAATGTGCTGGACTCTTCGCATCAGGCCGAAGGGCTGGCCGAACGCACGCAAAGCATCAGCAGCATCCTCGATGTGATTCGCGCGATTGCCAACCAGACCAATCTGCTCGCCCTGAACGCCGCCATCGAAGCCGCACGTGCAGGCGAAGCCGGGCGCGGGTTTGCCGTAGTGGCCGATGAAGTGCGTTCGCTGGCGCAACGCACCAGTGCGTCCACCGCGGAAATCGAAGGGTTGATCAGCGGCGTGCAGCACAGCACTCAGCAAACCGCCAGCTCACTGCGCCACACGGCAACCCAGGCAAACCTGACACTCGAACAGGCTGCATCGACCGGCCAAGCCTTGACGGTGATCATCAATGCGACCGCCACGATCAATGATCGCAACCTGTTGATCGCCAGCGCCGCCGAGCAGCAGGCGCAAGTTGCGGGCGAAGTGGACCGTAACCTGAGCAGCATTCGCGATCTGTCCAGCCAGACGGCTTCAGGCGCACAGCAAACCACCGTCGCGAGCAACGCACTGTCGATGCTGGCGACGGACCTGAACCTGATGGTCCAGCGGTTTGTGCTTTGATGCGCGGGTCGATCAGTCCTGCGGACGCAAACGGTACTGCGGCGGCAGTTGCTCGAAACCGCTGATGGTCACGTCGAGGCTTTTCCAGCGGCCATCCTTGATACCGTAGATGCAACCATGCACGGACAGGCTCTGCCCACGATGCCAGGCGTTCTGCACAATGCTGGTGTGGCCGACGTTGGCCACTTGCTGAATCACGTTCAGCTCGCACAGACGGTCAACGCGCTCTTCTTCGGTCGGCAGCTTGGCCAGCACGTCGCGGTTTTCGTAGTACAGGTCTCGAATGGTGCGCAGCCAGCCGTCGATCAGGCCGAACTGACGGTCCTGCATGGAAGCGCGTACGCCGCCGCAGCCGTAGTGGCCGGTCACCAGGATGTGTTTGACCTTCAACACGTCCACGGCGTACTGGATCACTGACAGGCAGTTCAAATCCGTGTGCAGCACGACGTTGGCCACGTTGCGGTGCACAAACAGGTCACCAGGCAACATGCCGACGATCTCGTTGGCCGGCACGCGCGCGTCCGAACAGCCGATCCACAGAAACTCAGGTGTTTGCTGGCGGGCCAGTTTGGCGAAGAATTCAGGATCTTCCTGATTGATCGCGTCGGCCCAGCGTGCATTGTTATCAATCAGGTCTTGTAGCTCGTTCATGCTTTGACGCCTCGATAATGATGCCCAGCCCTGGACTGGTGGTCCGATCCTTCACGTCACGCCTTGATGCCAAACTTAGACTGGTGTCCGGCCCTTCAAGTCACGTCGTTGTGCCACTACGTGCAACGTACGCCTGGTCAACGACTGTCCGTAGACAACTGTCTGTAAACAACTGCCCGTAAACAACTGCCCGTAAACAAAAAGGAATCTTCAAAGTCATGGCCGGTCAACTTTTTACGACCACCTGAAATGAGGATTTGTCATGAACGATTCACGCCGTCCGTTCGGTGCCACCGAGCCAGAACCCATCGATGACAACGAAGACCGCATGGGCTCTATGGAAACACTCGATTTCGATGAGGAAGATCCTGCCCGTATCGGTGATCTTATCCCTGAAGACCAACTGCAACATGAAATTCCGGATCAGCGTGTGCGTGAGGCCGGCCTGACCGGCGCATCGACTGACGACCACCATTCGACCGATGACGACCTGTCTCCGGAAATCCTGATTCGTGAAGACGGCGCCCGCTCCGCCTCCGAACAAGGCGAGAGCGACCCTGCCGACCTGGACCTGACCATAGTCGATGACGATGAGATTGGCGCAGGCAACGGGCTCGACGAGGAGGAACTGGCGGTTGTTGATCCGCTGGAAGGCAATACTCAGCGCTGACCGCCAGCGTCAGTCAAACAGCGTGCAGGCCATGACCACTGCGTCTTCACGGCCGCCGTCGGGTGCCGGATAGTAATCACGACGCCGGCCTATCTCGTTGAAACCGTAGTTTTCATACAGACGATAGGCTGGCCGGTTACTGTCGCGCAGTTCCAGAAAGCATTCACGGGCGTTGAGCTGATAAGCGCGCTTCATCAGGTGGTCGAGTAGCAGCAAGCCAAGACCCCGCCCTTGGTTTTCAGGTTTGACCGTGATATTGAGCAGATGCGCTTCATCAATGATGACCTGAATAACGCCATGCCCCACCTGCTGCGCGCCCTCGAACATCAGCCAGATTTCGTAGGACTTGAGCCCGTCGAGAAAGATTCCGCGCGTCCAGGGATGAGTGAACGCTGCGTATTCGATTTTAAGCACCGCGTCCATGTCGGCTTCGGTCATGCGGCGGAAGGTTACGGCATCACTCATCGATCGATTTCCAGCGCGTCATCAGCCGACGCATGGCTTTCCAGACATCAGCCTTGCGCTCAGGCTCGTCCATCAATAATTCAAGACCTGGCAGCGCCCAGGCAGCGCCCAGGCCTTCGACCTGAAGTTCACGGTTGTAGGATTCGGCATCCGCTTCGCCGGCGAACTTGACTGACGGCAGGCCGATCAGCCACAGGCATGCGCAGGGCTCGTCCTCAAGCCGCGCGCCGACAAAACCCTGCACGAAATCACGCGCCGCTTCCGGCCCCTGGTCCATCTGGCCACGCACCAGCAACGGCCAGCGCACCGGCTCACCGATAATCTGCGGGCTGTCAGGCAGGCCGGCAGCGCGCAGCATGTCCTTGAGCAACAGGTAAGAAGGGTCGCGACTCTGAAACGGCTGGCCGGTGGTCAGCTCTACCAACAGCATGCAGCGCCCGGCGCGCAGCAGTTGCAGAGCAAAGCGTGGCGGCGGCACGACCGGGGCCTTGGGTGGCGCTGGCGCTGCCTCTTCGACCGGGGCAACGGTACGCGTGCTGGCCAGCGACGGGCGCGGCACTTCGATTTTCGGTCGCTCGGGCTGGCGTGCAATCGGCACAACGTTCGCCGCTTGCGCAGGTGCATCGTGTGCGGACGGCGCTGTGGCAGGCGCAATGCTCCGCACCTCGACCGGCGGCGGCAACGGTGTAAGCAGCTCCGGACGCGACGGTGCGGCGAATGGCAGTTCTGTGCGCGGCAGCCAGTTGACCACCTGCATGGCGGTCAAATAAGCGCGGCGACGGGACTCGTTGAGCAAGGGTCAGCCACCTGTGGATAAGTTGAGCGCGCAATTCTAGCGTTGTTCGCCTTTTCGCGCTGCAGCATATCGCCGTGAGGTGAAATATCAGGCGACTGATGCAGTACAATTGCTGCTTTTCACTTGCCAACAAGCCGGCCTAACGATGATCGAACCCAAGCGCGTCCTGCGCGCCCTTGCCGAGCACTGGGCGTTACTTGAGCCTTTATGCGAACATTTCGACCAGGGTACTTTGAGCCTGAGCGAGCTGCGCCTGCAACTGGCGGCCCAGCAACAGGACAGTACCCCGCAGGACATCACCAACCTGCTGGACGTGTGGATCCGCCTGGACATTCTGGTCCCCGTCGCGAAGAGCCCGAACCGCTTTGAACTCAACGCGCAGATCCACGACTTTCTGTCCTACCTGCGCCGCGAACACCGGTTGGGCCTGTGCCTGGAGATCGAAGCTTATCTGCGCCACCTCGAGCGACTGGCCGGTTACATTCAGGACGCCTTCGATGTGCGCGATGCCAACGACCTGGCCAGACAGCTGCGGCTGCTGGACATGCGGGTACGCGACGTACTCAAGAAGCTCGCCAACGACGAACAGGCGCTGGTCGCGGTGGCTGATCGAGCCAAGACCAGCGACCGGCAGATCCCGTTGCGTCAGCGCTATGCAGAAGTGCTGGCCACGTGGGATGAATACGTCGAGCCGATGATTCAACTGGTCAACGCCGATGGCGCCTTCGAACAGGGCGTGCGCAAGGTCGAAGTCGTTCTGCTGCGCCTTCTGAGCGAGCAGCAGCGGCTTGGCCACTTGGTCGACGACGACATGCTGCTGCGCACCCATGCGCGCATCCTCGAAATGCAGACCAGTGCTCAGCTGACTTTGCGTCATGCGCGCGAGCTGCTGTTGCCGTTGCGCGAAGAGGCTCGCCGTCATAATGCCGTGACCCGAGGCGCGGCGCTGGCTTTGTCGGCTATCCGGCGCAAAGGCCTGGACGCAGTACCGCAAGCGGCCATGCCGATGTTCACCCGTCCGCAAAGTACCTTTCTGGGCAGCGCGAGCCAGGTCGAGGCTTATGTCTATGCCCTGGCGCGCTTTGAACCCAAACCGGCGAAATTCCCCAAGGCCAGCGGCACACGCAAGGGCGACGCGCCCCGTGCACCGCGCACGGTCAAAGAGATGCTCGAGCGCTGCGAAGACGCCCTGCCGATGCCGGACCTGATGGTCTGGTTGCTGGAACAGGAGCCCACCGGCGAAACCGACGAGCTGTTGTACTGGTTCTCGCGGTTGTCGCGTGACAAGCGCTTCGCCCGCGAACGCCTCGAGCGCCGCGAATATTTCACCCGGGAGCACCGCGTCAGCCTGCGCTCCTTTGCCCTGCTCGCTGCGCAAGACGAGCAGCCAGAGAATTCCGAGAGCCCTGTTCATGCATCTTGATCTATCCGAAATGTCCCAGCTCGCGCCGATCTTTCGCGAGCTGTTCAAGGGCTATCACATCAGCCGCCGCGACCCGGAGCTGTACGCCCAGTTGTCCAATTGCCAGGACCAGTACCGCACGCTGTTCAAGGCATTGGGCTACGAGCTGGTCTGCGACACGCGCGGCTTCTATTACTTCGTGCCGGAACTGGCTGCCGCGCAGGTCAACAAGACCGCTCAGCGCCTGGCGCTGTTCACTTTCATACTCGTCGAGCACCTGGCTGATCAGGGCCGCGACCCGATGGCCGTGCTGGACGGCGGCAGCCTGGGCCGCGACGAGCTGCCTTCGATGCTGGAAAAGTACCGCGACCTGTTTCTCCAGGCCGAGGTGCAGACCCAGGAAGAGCTGGAAGAGAAGATCATGCGCCGCATGACGCAGCTGGGCTTTGCCAGCGAAGAAGTCGGCATCTACCGCTTTCTGCCGCCGATGCACCGTTTTCTCGACGTGTGTCTGTCGGTGCAACAGGACCGCGACCTGGCAGCCAGCCTGCACAGCGCGCTGCCACTGCCGACGCCGGTGCTCATCGATGACGACAGCGACGAAAAGCTTCTGGAAACCGATGACCCGCTGGACCTGGCTGAATTCGGTGAAGAAACCGAGGAAGACGCGCTGGCCCGGGCAATCGCCGATGAGCAACGACAGGAGATGGACACATGAGCCAGGAACGTTATGGCATCCGCCGTTTTGCTCTGCTGAATACCGCAGGTTACAGCCTCGGTCTGTTCCCGCTGGAAAACCCGCTGTCGGTGTATGGCGCGAACAACCTGGGCAAAAGCGCCTCGATCAACGCCCTGCAGTTCCCGATTCTGGCGCGTATGTCGGACATGAGCTTCGGCAAGTACAGCCTGGAGCAATCACGACGCTTCTACTTTGCCTCCGACACCAGCTACATCCTGGTGGAGGTTTCCCTGCCCCACGGCCCGCATGTGATTGGCGTTGTGGGTCGCGGTCCGGGTGGCGGTTTCGGCCATCAGTTCTTCGCCTATGCCGGTGAGCTGGATCTGGGTCATTACCAGAAGAACGACACCTGCCTGCGTCAGAAAGAGCTGTTCAGCAATCTGGAAAGTCAGGGCCTCAAAGCCTACGAACTCAAGCCCGATGAGCTGCGCCGTTTGCTGGTCGGCGGTCACACCTCCATTCCGCTGGACCTGACACTGATCCCGCTGCGCTCCACCAGCGAACAGAGCCTGAAAACCTTCCGCGCACTGTTCATCAACCTGCTGCACATGCGCGAAATCACCGCGGCCAAACTCAAACAGCTGTTTCTGGATGCTTTCGAGCACAGCCTGCGCTCGGGCAGCGTCGACTACATCGCGGCCTGCGAAGAAGCTTTCCGCGATGTGCGACGCATGGAGCAGGATTACAACTCGCTGGTGCTGGCTGGCCCGCTGGTCGAAGCGCTGGCTGCCGGTGTCAAGCAACGCGATCTGTTGCGCGGCAAGCTGCATCGCCTGTCACCGGTGCTTGATTCGTTGCTGGGCACCTGGTCGGATTACTCGGGTGCGCGCAAGGAAGAACTGGTCATCCAGGCCGAGCACTATCGCGCGCAGCAGGATGAAATGCAGAACGACCAGCGCAGCAGCACGCAAGAGCTGATGCGCCTGGAGCGTGAGATCAGCGGTATTCAGCGCTGGGTGGGCGAGCTGTCGGTGCTCAAGAATCGTTTCGCACTCGTCGATAATGCCACGGTGCTGGAGCAACAGCTGCTGGCGGCCAAAGACGCACACGATGAACTGGCCGGTGCACTGGCCCAGTCCCGGCAGTTCAGCGCCGAAGACCTGGACGAGCGCCTGCGGGACCTGGAAAAACGCCTCAAGTCGGTGAAGCAGCAGCTCGATCACGCCGACAACAACAGCTATGCCCGGCTGCGCGAAGAGTTCTCTCAGCCGGATGTCGAACGCCTGATGCGTTTGTTCAACAGTGCCCTGTTCAGCCTGCCACTGGGCGAACAAGGCATCGCGCTGGACGATGGCGATGCGTGGGTCAAATCGCTGGAAACCATTCTGGATGGCTTCAAGGGCGACCAGTTTGTCGTGCCGGGGCTGACAATCAATCTGTCGAGCATCGAGCCGCCGGCACTGCAAGCGCTGGCCGATCGCGCGGCACTGCGCGATCAGAAAGAACGCCTGGACAAAGAACTCAAGCAGCTTAAAACCCAGCAGGCTGTGGCTGCCGACCGCTCGGCGAGCAAGGTGCAGACCGAAGTGCTGTATCAACAGGTGCTGGATGCCCAGAAAGCGCTGGAAGACTTCCGTCGCTGCCAGACCCTGAGCGCCGAAGAGTCTGCCAAGCTGGAAGAGCTGGCGCAGATGGAGGCGGCTCAGGACGAACTGAAACGCTCCAGCGACGCCTTCACCGAGCGCGTCCAGCAGCTGTCGGCCAAGCTGCAACTGATTGCGCGTCAGATCGGCGATATGGAATCCAAGCAACGCACACTGGATGACGCACTGCGTCGCCGGCAGTTGCTGCCAGCGGACCTGCCGTTCGGCACGCCGTTCATGGACCCGATTGACGATTCGATGGATAACCTGCTGCCGTTGCTCAACGATTATCAGGACAGCTGGCAGGGTCTGCTGCGCAGCGATGGGCAGATCGAGGCGCTTTACGCTCAGGTGCGCCTCAAGGGCGTAGCGAAGTTCGACAGCGAGGACGACATGGAGCGCCGCCTGCAATTGCTGATCAACGCGTATGCGCACCGTACCGAAGAAGCGCTGACACTGGGCAAGGCTCGCCGCGCTGCGGTGACCGACATTGCCCGTACGCTGCGCAACATCCGCAGCGACTACGACAGCCTTGAGCATCAACTGGCGCTGTTCAACCGGGAGATCAACAAGCGCCAGGTGTCGAATCTGGCAAGCTTCCGTATCGTGCTCGCCCCGAACAAGGAAGCGCTCAAGCACATCGACCAGATTATCCACAGTGCCGGGCAGTACGAAGAAGGCGAAACACTGTCGGTCTTCGACCTGAGCCAGAGTGCCGAGCAGGACAACAAGAACGAAGAAGCCAAGGAGTACCTGGCACGGCTGGTGGCTGCCAACCATAACCAGTTGGGCTTGAAGGACCTGTTTGAGCTGGCGTTCGAGATCACCAAGGTCAACGGTCAGCCGGTTATCCACACCGACATCGATGGCGCGGCCTCCAACGGCACGACCATGACCATCAAGGCGCTGACCAACATGTATCTGTTGCTGCACTTGATGGATCGTGATCAGGCTGGGCGGGTTCGCTTGCCTTACTACCTGGACGAGGCAGCCGACATTGACGAGAAGAACCAGGCTGCACTGCTGGAAACCAGCCTGCAACTGGGCTTCGTTCCGATTCTGGCGAGCGTGAAGCCTCAGGTATCGGCCCATGTTGCTATCGACCTGGAAGGCGGCAGCGGACCTAATGGCATTTACATCGACGAAGCGGACTGGAAGTACATTCAGCGTCGAGATGAAGTGAAGCAAGCGGTTCCAGAAGTAGCGTCGTAACGACTGCTGGCTGTAACCGGAAGGCCGCATGAGAATGCGGCCTTTTTTGTTGTCTGGAATTCAGACCTTCATACCGTACAACCCATAATTAACGCGAGTATGGTCAAAGAAGGCTGGGTCGAAGTGATCGCCATACCATTCGAGCATGTTGTCGTGATCAGCATGATCGGGCTTTGTGATTGCTGCGAGAAACTCCGAATAGCCCCAGCTGCCACCTACGTCTTCCGGTGGGCAAGCGTTAGCACCATCAATGCAATAAGGCACCTGAGGACAGGATCCTTCGGGCATTTTCTTCTCGACTTTGATCTGGTGATCCCAATTGTCTCCAAAGTCGTAAAGATAGCCAAACGTCTTTTTACCGGCCAGCGTTTTGCTCAGTGCCTTCCTGTTCTGGGAGTTTACAGGAGGCCCCATGCCATCGACGTCTTGAATGCCGTAACGCTCACCGCCAATTTCGAACTCATGCAGATGCCCACCCTCCCAGCCCATTACCCACTGAATGACGGCATGCAATTTCACCAGAGTGATCGTTTCAGGCACGACTACGCGACGCCAAACCTTGGGCTTGATCTCTTTCAGCTCAATGTAGAGCACCAGCAGATCTGCTTTAGGCTTGGTTGAGAGAGTGTTTTTAGCCATGCACCTGACCGTCCTGTTGTGTTGGAAGCGATATAAAATATCAAAATCCATAAAAACAAAAACCCTC
>NZ_ATDK01000586.1 GCF_000444135.1 Pseudomonas avellanae BPIC 631 | reverse complement strand
CTGCGTTGCTGCCTGCCTGAAAGTGTCCGGATGGCCGTGGAATCGGTGTCCGGATGTTGGTGGAATGGGTGTCCGGATGGTCGTGGAATCCCTTAGTGCTTTGGCTGTGCAGCGGCTCAGCAATCTTGCCAAGTCTATTATCAGGCTCTGTTTCGTAGCTGTCTTTGGAACCCTCCTGTGCTTTTTGACACTCATTAGCGAGGCAACGGCTCTTGCCGGTTGGTCAAATGAACAACAATGTCGAGGCAGCGATTAGGAAAATCAATGATTAAGGCTAATAGTTGGAGCAGCAATCTGAATGCATACAGAATACTCCAAGAACCGCAAAGTCTGACGGAGGAGCCCCCTCCCATCCAGACAATTTGCCCTGTTCAGCCTGAAAGCATGGGGCCACCGGAGCATCACAACCACCAGCACCTCGTGACACAAGAGGAAAACCGTGGCAGACATCTTGTTGGCAGTCCGATGCGGCGCACGCGCTCTGATGTCGGCGCTCACGGCTTGACGCCTCATCAGCCTTTGCTTACACGTTCAAAATCCGATCACGGATTGGAACGTGTTGCAACGCCTTTGGCGTTTGAGGTACAGAGCGTCGGATCTGAGCAAACCGCTAGTAGTGCTGAAGTTATGACAGCCGCCGGCAGGCGCCATTCGCTCCTGACCGATTACCAAGCCGCGATTGCCCGACCGCTCGACCTTGATCGCGTGCTTGCAGCCGTAAAGTTACGCGCGGCCGCCGAGATATATTGCAAGAAAAACAACTTAGCACGTCTCTCTCCACGGCCACCACGCACGAGTGCTGGCAATCAACGCCTTGATGCCTTGGTCAACCGGCCCGTCGATGAATTGATCGCCGAAGTGCAGGCCGCCCCCCGCAAGTTCAGCCGAACGCAGCTCACCGACGTTGCACAGAGGCACCTGCTCGCCGCATTGAATATCGACATAGACCAATACAAGAAGGGCGTGCACAAAGCCGGCCTGTACGAAGGACTACACTCGGTGGCGGGACGCTTGGTTAGCGTAGCTGCCGCAGCAGTCAGCGCTGGGGTTTCCGAGGTCCCCGGCGTGAGTAAGACCGTCACCAAGACAGTCAAGATTCTTTCCCACCAACTGCCGTCCAGCGTGGTCAATCCAGCTCTGACAGGCGGCCTTCGTTCCGTCACGGACGTCATGGAATCGTTTAAGCGCGTGGGTGGACTCCCTGTCCTATCGCCGCAGATCGATAAGAGCCCCGATATGGGTAAGATAGTGAAAGCCGCGAGGGAGATGCGCGGTCAACTCGATGAGGCCGTTGGACATTTTGCGCGAGCCCATAAGAGCGACCCCCAGGCGCTGCCGCGATTGGTGGACACCTTTCTCGCGCTGCATGGCGTAGCCGACCGACAGTATCGGCGCCGCATCGGCCTGAATCGCACGCAAACCTACGGTAAAGGTTGGGGAATGGCCGTAAATGGCGTGGCCGCCATAGGCACCGTTGTGTCCACTACCGTTCCGGTGGTGGGTCAAGTCGCGGGCCCCGCCATTCTGGCCAGCACTATCCCTTTGCAATGGGGAGCGGGCTACTTGGACGAGCGGCGCAACAAGCACCGCTACAACCTACGCGCCAACACGAAGTGGGGGGACTTTCTGAAGGACAATGCGGCGAATATCCACTTCAAGGATCTGACTGTCGAGCATATTTCCGAGTCCAAGCTGCGCCAGTCGTTCCTGACCCAGCCAGAGGTGCAGATCGCCGCGATTCGCGAGGTTTACGAGGACACCATCGGCGAGCTGATGCAGCGGCGGCTCGAGATGCAGAAGGACATCGACGTCCAGCGCGAGGCGGGCAGGCCGATACGCGCCCTGGCTCTTAAGCAGCTGCGGGAACTAGACGCCGAGATAGACGTGACGAAGATGCACGCTGACCAATTCGAGTCTTTCAACATGGACCGCTGGAGCGCCATTCCTGAGGACAGCGTAATCGGACGCTGCTTGGACGACCTCGACAATCTCCAGAAGGCCAACCGCCGAGCGCGTCTGCGCAAGCCGGGCGAAGGTGCACAGATCGTGCAGCGCTACGTGCAGGCATTCCAGGGCGGCGTATCGACGGGGACGACGCTACCGGTGGTCGATGCCGTCGCGTCGATCGACAGCTTCCACGTACATGACTCGCAAGGTCACGACCATGGCTTGCAGCCCGCGCCGCTCGCCGTGGCGGCGGGCACGGGTGCTGCGGGCGGTGCCGTCTTTACCGGTGCAACGGGCGAGGCGCGGATGAGTAAAGCTGACAATAAGAAGATCATGACGCAACTGCGCGTGGACCCCGAGGTATACACAGCCGATGCTGAGCACTGGCGATTTCGCGCCGGAAATCGCGATGTCGACCTGCGTACGTCCGCCGGATATAAGCAACACGCGCATACGCGTTGGGACGAGCTTGCGCTTGTTGCACAAGCGCTCAAACATGGCCTCACGAGTGGCCCGGTAGGACTGAAGAACCTAGCGGTCGCAAAGGTAGAGCTGCGCCAGGCACGAGCCAGCTTACAGTCGGCGCTCGACGCATTGGCCGCGTCAGGTCTGCCACACCGGACGCCGGATTCCGCCCGTGCCCCGACGATCTCGTCGATGAAGGACCAGCTCTATGACTATTCGGAAGTTCGACGGCACCTTGGTGTGTAGAGCTTTTTGAAAGTGAGGGTGTAAAACGTTAGCTGTAGCGGCTTGCAATCGGAAACGACCGTGCTCGCAATCAGCACACTTTTCGGCTCAGATTAACTGCGACTGACGCAGCCCTCTGGCTCACATTAGTTGCGAGCGAGCTTGCATTCAACTG
>NZ_ATDK01000585.1 GCF_000444135.1 Pseudomonas avellanae BPIC 631 | reverse complement strand
GCAAAACCCTTGGCTCCGTTTCCGGCCCGACCACTTACGTCGCACTCTGCGTCGTCAGTGCCACCGTGATGAAAAAGCGCTTTAGCTTATGTGCAGTGGGCACGGGCAAGGCATGGCGTTGTGCTGCAGCACATATTTGACGCAAAGCATTACCCCGAGACCCTCACGCCATCGAACCCACCACTGCGCCTTTGCCCGCAACCGGCACGTCATGCAGCGAGATCTTCGAGGTTTCGGGTAGTGCCAGGCCGCCTGCCATCGCTAATACGGCTACGGCAATCAGGTAGAACGCTGGCGACAGGTTGCTGCCGGTGACGCTGATCAGCCAGGTTGCCATCAGCGGTGCGGTGCCGCCGAACAGGGTGTAGGCCATGTTGTAGGTGATCGCCGAGGCGGTGTAGCGGGTGCGGGTCGGGAAGGTTTCCGACAGCAAAGCAGCCGTGACCACGCCGCACAGCACGGCACCCACGGCCAGCAGCATGACGCCGATGATCGAGGCGATGAACGAGCCGGAGCTGGCCATCAAAAATGACGGGAACACCACAACCATCAGCAGGATACAGGCCGTAGCCATTGTGACCCGCCGTCCTACCCGGTCTGAATAGGCACCGGCCAGCGGACAGAGCGCGGCTGCGAATGCCAGTGCGATCAACGACACCAGCAGTGCCGTTGCCCTGCTCAGGCCTCCGGCCACTTGCAGGTACGTCGCAAAATAGGTGGTGAACATGTAGAACGACAACGCCGTCAGCGATACGAACGCCCCCAGGCAGCACATGGCGGCTGCGTGATGGCGCAAGGTGTCCTTGAGTGGCGAGTGAGCTACGGCGTGCCCTTCAGCCACCGCCTGAAACGCCGGGGTCTCGTCGAGTTTCCAGCGCAGGTACAAGCCGACCAGTCCCAGCGGGGCGGCGATCAGAAACGGCAGGCGCCAGCCCCAACTGCCCATCGCCTCGGTCGACAGGGACGATTCCAGCGCATAAGCCACCACAGCAGCGGCGGCGAAGGCCGAAAACGTCGAGACCGGGACGAAGCTGCCGTACCAGGCCCGCTGAGTACGCGGCGCATGCTCCATGAGGTAGGCGCAGGCCCCGGCATATTCCCCGCCGGCCGAAAAACCCTGCGCACAGCGAATGATGGTCAGCAGAATCGGCGCCATCACGCCAATCGCTGCATACGTCGGCAGCAAACCAATCAGCGTGGTGGCGCCGGCCATCAGCAGAATGGTCATGGCCAGGGTCTTCTTGCGGCCGATGCGGTCACCCAGCATGCCAAAGAACACCCCGCCCAACGGCCGGAATGCGAAGGCGACGGCAAACACGGCGAAGGTTTTCAACAGCGCAGCACTGCTGTCGCCGCTGGGGAAAAATTGCAGGGCGATGGTGGTCGCAAGAAAGCCATACACGGCGAAATCGAACCACTCGACGAAATTGCCGATGGCTGCGGCGACGATGACTTTTTTCAGCGTGGCAGGATCGACGTGCTCTGCGGCGGTGGTTGTCATGCTGACCTCGGCGTCTTGATCTGGAAGGGATCGATTATCAAGACAGCGACCTGCAGGCTTCACTCTAGAAGTGTCCTCCACGTAGTCAGGGCCGACGTCTTGTCATCGAACCGCGCAGAATTCATGCCAGAGGCTCTGCCACAAGGTCTACAGCCCCATCGCGCGTCGCCCTTGCAGGCCGCCGGTATGAACGAAGACCAGCCGGGTGCCAGGCTCGAAACGGCCGGCCAGCACCTCATCATGCAGGGCCAGCAGCGCCTTGCCGGTGTACAGCGGCTCAAGAAGTACGCCGCCCTGCACTTCGCTGCTGGCAATGAAATCGAGCAAGGCAGGGTCGGTTCTGGCGAAACCGCCACGGCTGGCGTCGAGCAGAAGACAGGCAGCGGGCAGTTCCGACGAGGCTTTTTCCTGCAACCCAGCGGCCTCGCCCAGCACAGCCATAATGTTTTCAGCGACCCCATGATCATCCGGCACCGCCATCGCGCCATACACCGGATGCGCACCCGCCTCGGCCAGCAGCAAACCTGCCACGGTGGTGCCCGTCCCGGCAGCTAGCCACCAGCCGTGGTAGTCATCCCAGCCTGTCTGACCGAGCTGGCTATCGACCATTTCTCGCAACCGTGCGCAGCCCAAAGCACCGGCAAGCCCGCCGCCACCTTCTGCAATCGGATACAACTCGGGATAGTGCGCCTGCCAGGGCTGCCAGAAATCCGCAGCATGCCGCGCTCGATAACCGGCGTAGCCCAGCCAGTGCAGTTGCATGCCAAAGGCTTGCAGGTCCAGCACCGTTGGCGTCTGCTGAGCATGACCGCGCAGCAGGCCAACCGTCGGGAAGCCGAAGCGTTTGCCCGCTGCGGCCAGGGCATGCAAGTGGTTGGAATGTGCGCCGCCGAGGCTGATCACACCCTGGGCACCGACTGTGACGGCCTGTTTGAGGTGATCGTTGAGCTTGAACCATTTGTTGCCGCTGATCAGCGTATCGATCCGGTCCAGGCGCAGCATCGCAACCTCGACCCCGGCGTGTTGCAGCCAGGGCAGGCTCAAGCGTTGCAGCGCAGCAGTGGGTTGCCAGCCAAGCGCGTCAGAAATCATCCGCGCAGTTTACAGGCAAGCTGAATCAGAGCGCAGCGGCCAGTCGCGAACCTTGATCGATGGCACGCTTGGCATCCAGTTCGGCAGCAATATCCGCCCCGCCGATCAGGTGCACGCTTTGCCCGGCCGTGACCAGCTCGTCATACAGTTCGCGCAACGGGTCCTGCCCGGCACAAATCACGATATTGTCCACCGCCAGCAGCTTTTCTTCACCGTCTTCGCCAATGCGAATGTGCAACCCGGCGTCATCGATTTTCAGGTACTGGACGCTGTTGAGCATCTGCACCTGCTTGTTTTTCAGCCCCGTGCGGTGAATCCAGCCGGTGGTCTTGCCCAGACCATCGCCGACCTTGGAGTTCTTGCGTTGCAACAGAAACACCTGGCGCGCCGGGGCATGCACATCAGGTTTGATCCCGGCCACACCGCCACGCGCCTCAAGCGTTGTGTCGATGCCCCACTCCTTCCAGAACGCGTCACGGTCAAGGCTGGTGGCCACGCCTTGATGCACGAGAAACTCCGACACATCAAAACCGATACCACCCGCACCGATCACCGCCACACTGCGCCCGACCGGTTTGCGTTGCAGGATCACGTCCAGGTAGCTCAGTACCTTGGGGTTGTCGATACCGGGGATCGCGGGGGTGCGCGGCGCGATGCCAGTGGCCAGAATCACTTCGTCAAAGCCTGCGCCCAGCAGATCCTGAGCATTCACCCGGGTGCCGAGGCGCAACTGCACACCGGTTTCCTGCACCTTGTTGCGGAAGTAACGCAGGGTCTCGGAGAACTCTTCCTTGCCCGGCACGCGCTTGGCGATATTGAACTGGCCGCCGATTTCACTGGACGAATCAAACAGCGTCACCTCATGCCCGCGCTGTGCGGCCACCGTTGCCGCAGCCAGACCGGCGGGACCTGCGCCCACCACGGCAATCTTCTTGATGTGCAGAACAGGCAAATAATTGAGCTCGGTCTCGTGGCAGGCACGCGGGTTGACCAGACAGCTGGTCAGCTTGCCGCCGAAGGTGTGATCCAGACAGGCCTGATTGCAGCCGATGCAGGTGTTGATCCGTTCGGCATGGCCTGCAGCAGCCTTGTTGACGAACTCAGGGTCGGCCAGAAACGGCCGCGCCATCGAGACCATGTCGGCGTCGCCTTCGCTGAGAATGCGCTCGGCAACCTCCGGAGTGTTGATGCGGTTGGTGGTGATCAGCGGAACGTTTACCGAGCCACGCAGCTTGGCGGTGACCTTGCTGAATGCCGCGCGTGGCACCTTGGTGGCGATGGTCGGAATTCGCGCTTCATGCCAGCCGATGCCGGTATTGATCAGCGTCGCGCCCGCCTGTTCGACCGCCTTGGCCAACTGGACGATTTCTTGCCAGGAACTGCCGCCCTCCACGAGGTCCAGCATCGACAGGCGAAAGATGATGATGAAATCTGCACCAACCGCCTCACGCACCCGCGTCACGATCTCGACAGCCAGACGCATGCGGTTTTCATAGCTGCCACCCCAACGATCGGTGCGGTGGTTGGTGTGGGCGGCGAGGAACTGATTGATGAAATAACCTTCCGACCCCATGATTTCGACGCCGTCATACCCGGCACTTCGGGCCAGGGTCGAACAGTTGACGAAATCGGCGATCTGCTTTTCGATGCCCTCTTCATCCAGTTCGCGCGGCGTGAACGGGTTGATCGGGGCCTGAATGGCGCTCGGCGCAACCTGCTTGCGGCTGTAGGCGTAGCGACCGGCATGCAGTATCTGCAGACAGATCTTGCCGCCGGCCTCGTGAACCGCCTGAGTGATGATGCGATGCTGCTCTGCTTCCTGGGCATTGGTGAGTTTTGCTGCGTTATCGTAAACACCGCCCTCCTCGTTGGGCGCAATGCCTCCGGTCACCATCAAACCAACGCCGCCACGTGCCCGCTCGGCAAAATAGGCCGCCATGCGCTCGAAGCCACCCGGCCGCTCTTCAAGCCCGGTGTGCATCGAGCCCATCAGGGTGCGGTTGCGCAAGGTCGTGAAACCCAGGTCCAGCGGGGCCAGCAGGTGCGGATAGTGAGCAGCGGTCATGGCAAAGCTCCATCGAGTCAATCACGGGAAACAAGGACCTCTGTGTGCCCTTTGCTTTATTGCGCCACAGTAAACAGCCACCTTGTCACACTCAATGACCCAAAGTGACAAGTTATTGATCCAAACGCGCAGCGGCACTTGGCAAGCGCCCGACGTAGTCCTACCCTAGTCGACAATTTCCCGATGGCAGCCTTTCAGCCTCTTTATGCGCAAATTCTTCGCCACCTGCCTGGTCGTGCTGAGCGTCGTCAGCCTCGTCAGCTACGCAATCTGGACCGGACAACGCCCGGCGGGTCACTACCTGTCCGACCTGCGCATTCGTCTGGCTATCAATGAAGGCGAACCCAACGAGCGCGGAAACCTGCTGGGCATCGAGCCGGTGCTGTTCCCCACCGATTATCAAAACCCTGACCGACTGCACCGCAAGCTGGCGGCCTATCTGCAACAGGCGCGTGATTACGGGCTGATCAACCCCAAAACGGTGGTGGTGCTGCCGGAACACATCGGCACCTGGCTGTTCGCCAGTGGCGAGAAGGATCAGCTCTATCAGGCCGCGACCGTAGACGAAGCGATGGAGTGGCTGTCCTGGAGCAATCCGTTGCAATTCGTTGCGGCGATGCTCGGCGCCGAAGGCCGCGACCGCATGGATGACGCGCACCTGCGCATCAAGGCCCGTGCCATGGCGCGGGACTATCAAGCACTGTTCGGCGGTCTGGCGAAAGAGTTCGGGGTGACGCTGGTGGCCGGCTCCATCGTGCTGCCAGACCCCAGCGTCGAAGGGGGCCAACTGAAAGCCGGCAATGGCGCGCTGTACAACAGCAGCCTGACCTTCGGCAGCGACGGCCAGCCAATCGGGCAGCCTCAGCGCCAATTGTACCCGGACCGCTTTCAGAAACGTTACGTGCACACGGCGAGCGATGCGCCACTGAACGTGATCGATACGCCCGCCGGACGCCTGGCGGTGCTGATCGGCAGCGACAGTTGGTACCCGGACAATTACGCTCGCCTGAGTCACAGCGGAGCCGAGCTGATCGCCGTACCCGCGCTGGTCATCGGCAAGACCGGTTGGTCCGACCCCTGGCAAAAGCCTCGGCATTCAGACATCGACATGGCAGCCGATCATCCGAGCGAAGGCGACGCCTGGCACCGTCTGACCCTGACCAGTCGTGCACCGCAAAGCAACGCGCAGGCGGGGGTCAGCGTCTTTATGCGCGGCCAGTTCTGGAACCACAGCGTGGCCGGGCAAAGCTTTGCCAGCCACGGCGGGCAGACCCTCGCCGAACCGCCGCAGGGCGATGGCACGGCTGAGGTCGCCCGCCTGATCAACCTCTGGCTTTGAGCATGCCGACATTGACCCTGCGCCTCGGCGATCTGTCGGTGGGTTTCATCCAGAGCCTGACCGATGCAGTTATCAGCTTTGACAAAAACCCTGGCCCGCTGCTGGAGCAATACGCGCTTGACCCGACGCGCTTGAGTCAGGCGGGTGCGCGCCTGTCGATCCCGCGCTACATGCGCCTTGGGCACGCTGCGATCCAGCTCACCGGCCAGCCCGGACTGGGCCTGCGCATGGGCCAGCTCAGCCGTTTCGCCCAGGCGGGCCTGGCGGGTGTGACGGCTGCTCAGGCCCCCACCGTGCGCGAAGCAGCACGCACGTTGATACGCTTCGAGCCGCTGTATGGCTCCAACTATCGCGGGCAGTCGAGCTTTCACGAAGATGCCGAAGGCGCGTGGATGCGCTTTTACTCTATCAGCCCGTACAACGCTTACAACCGCTTTGTCGTCGACTCGATTCTGAGCGGCTGGATCGCGCAACTGGCGACCCTGGCGGGCACCGAGCTGCGTGCACAGCGCATCGAGATCGAATTCGACGCACCTGCCTATGCAGCGCAATACGCAAGCCTCAGCGACAGCCCGGTGATGTTTGCGGCGGCCACCAATCAGTTACGCCTCGATCAGGCCAGTCTGGCCTTGCGCAACCCGGACCATTGTCCGAGTACCTGGCGGCATTTGCTGCAATTGTGCGAAAGGGAGCTGGAGCAACAGACCCGCACCCGCAGCTTGCGTGAACGCATCATTCAATTGCTCGGGCCGCTATTGAACGGCGGACGGGAACCGGACCTTGAGGAAGTGGCGGCGCGACTCAAGCTGCCGACCTGGACATTGCGCCGCAAGCTGGCCGAGGAAGGCACACGCTTTCGCGCGGTACTCAATGACACGCGACGCGATCTGGCAATGACGTATATACGCGACACAGAACTGGCGTTCGGGGAAATCGCCTACCTGCTGGGGTTTGCCTCTGCCGAGGCCTTTCAACGCGCCTTTAAACGCTGGAACGGACAGACTCCGGGAGAGTTCCGCCGCAGCCAGCGCCAAAGCGCCTGAAGCCTGTCATAACTCGGTAGCGTCGTCGGCATGCTCTACCGGGTCCAGTTCCGATTCACGGTATTCGAGTAGTTCTTCCTGGTATTCGTCCATTTCTGTGCCCTCTTGGCGGGTTGAGTATGCTGGATAATTAAAGCTGAAATAACTGACCGCGAGATCAACATTAAAGTGCCAATGTGAAATAAAAATGTTGATCCCTATCAAACAGACGAAAAAGATCGTGGCCAATTCAGCACTGATCTCGACCTGTCTGCCTGTCTGCCTGTCTGCCTGACAGACACGGCTATTGACTTGCGTGCCTGTGTCGACCTAACCTCAGGCCCATGAACCTCATCAAGCAAAACCTCGGCCAGATTATTATTACCGTCATTCCAGTCATGGCGGGTTAGCCGACGTTTGCAAAAAACCCGCCCTGGAGGCCAATGCTGTTCACTTAAGGATTGTTTACTAGTCCTCAGGCGGCAGGAAAATCCGGAATCTGATTATGGATTCCGGATTTTTTATGCCTGTCGCTCAGGATTTAGGCGCTGTTCTGGAGTTTGCCGAGCAGCTGCTCTCACACCTCGACGTATTCACCGATCACATTCCTCAGGAATGGATAAGTGCCGCAGCCGCCCTGGCCGAAAAAACCACGATCCGGCGTCGGCGTTTGCCTTCGGATATGGTGCTTTGGTCGGTCGTTGGGATGGCGCTTTTCAGGGGAGAACCTACCTTATCGAGAGCATACCCAATCACTCGGTTACCTTACTGGACAAAGGATTTTTCAGCGCTGATCTGCTGTTGAGTATTCAAGACGTTGAGAAAAACAGGCACTGGATGATCCCTGAGCGCAAGGGGACGGTCAGAACGGAGCTTGAACATTGTGGTGATGGCGATTATCTGGTGCAGATGAACGTCTCGCCGCAGGCGCGCAAAAAGAATCCGGCTCTACCTGAGTACTGGCAGGTGGGCGGTGACCTACGAAGTCGAAGGAAAAGAGAAAACGGTCTTCACCTCGCTTCCGGCCTCAACATTTAGCGCAGAACAGGTCGCAACGCTTTATCACGAACGGTGGGAAATCGAGTTGGGTTTCAGAGATATCAAAAGCTCGATGCAAGACAATGCGCTGACGCTTCGCAGCAAGACCGTGGATCTGGTGTATCAGGAATTATGGGGGCTGTTGCGGGCTTATAACGTGGTTCGCCGGGAGGCCAGTCAGGCTGCTGTTGCTCACAAACGAGCGCCCAGCGAAGTCAGTTTCAAGTTTGCCTGTCAGCACATTGCCAGCCATCTGGTGGTCATGGCCGGGGCCGTATCCCCGTCCCATACCCCAAGGCGCCTGGAAGAACTTCGGGGCAGTATTGGCGTGCTCTTCATAACAAAACGCCCTAGGCCGGCGAGGCCCAGGGCGGTGAAGATGTCAAAAACCCGGTATCCGGTTAACCGCAAGGCTGCACCGCTTAAGTGAACAGCATTGCGCCCTGGAGGCGGGTTTTTTCTGTCTCCTGGGCAACATTACTGAACCAGGAGTCAGACATGATCATTTCCCTTCGCTCTATCGCCCTTCTCACCTCGTTGAACCCGACTATCGGCGTGCCACACGCTGTGGCGCTGCGTGTCAGCGCGTTGCCTGAAGGGACGACGCGATGACCGATCTGCTCAATCACTACGCCCGCAAGATCCTCACCTCGCGCGTCTA
>NZ_ATDK01000584.1 GCF_000444135.1 Pseudomonas avellanae BPIC 631 | reverse complement strand
GTACTGTTTGCGAAATAATTTACCCGTGTCCTGCAACCTAAGTTATTGATAAAATTTGAATTTTACGTTAGTTAGTAGCTGGTTTTTTCGAAAACAGTACACTAGGGCATCGATGCACCTGGCATGCGCGAGGTAAACGTTCCTGGCACACGCGCCTTTTGTGATGGCCGAAGACAAGTGCACTTCTGAACGCACGGCTCCAGATGGATGTAGCGCGCTGGATATCTCAAGCTGGGCCAGTTCTGTGACGCGCAAACCAGTCGTGTGAGTCAGCCAAAGCAGCAGCACATCCCGCTCAGGCTTCCGGCCTGTTACCGAAGCCACTCTTATGAGGTGTTTTAATTGACCAGGTCGAAGGGATGTTGCACGACGGATCTTGGCTGTCATGGGACTCTCTATCAGGATTGGCGGAAATTCGCTGTCGTTCCAAAGAGAGTCAGCAGTAGGCCTCCGAGAAAGCCTACCACCAGTGTTTATGCGGTGTTGTAGGAAAATGCTACCGCATCACTATTTGACTTGAGAGTCCCTTTCTTCGAGCGCGTCTAAGGCCAAGCTCACTAGATCACCAAGGACTCTGATACCGCGTCTTTCGGCCATCTCATAGAAACGATCATGACAAGCTTCTGTCACCTTGATGTTGAGCTGTTTTTTTGGCGAACTGGAGTTAAACCGTGCACGCTTTGCAGGCTTGGCTTCCGGCGCCGCCCGCGAAGGAAAATTGTTATCTTTAGATATCTTTTCGATAACCTCAACGTCTGCTGGACGCTGCTCCTCCCCTTTCGGCTTGAAATTACCCAAGTTCGCAAAAGGGTCGATTCGTTTATCAGTCATCACTCACCTCCCCCACCGGTTGGAGTTTTGATACGAGTTCTGCAGCGAATGCATCAGCGTTAGCGACAGCCTTATCGATGCCTGGCACCTCAGAAGCATTCAAGTCACCCAAAGGCTGTTGAAAGGAGAACATCGCTCGAAAGGCTTCACGCTCTGTCATTACCGTTTCGAACATAGGAATCTGCTTCTCCACAAGACTCCTACGTAGATTGGACATAGTTCGGGTTTGGTAGGCAGGGGGGGTGCGTGTCAGCAGAATTGAGAATGGCAGGCTATAGCCTGGCAGATGCCTTCTCATAGCTAGCTCTTGATCGTGTATCAGAGAAACCGCCCTGCCCGCCTGCTCTGCGTCCAGTAAAGACCCTTGCATCGGCACAACGACAAAATCTGCCTCCTGTAACGCTAGCACCACAATTTTGGCGGCAGTACCTTCCAGGTCGACAATTACGAACGGATCGAGATTGGCAGCTTCACGAATTTTGCTCGCGATGTTGTTTTCCGTCACTCCGGAGATAACTGTCATATTGGAAGGACAATGCCCACCCGCCGCCCATTTGGCGATCGGGTAGTTAGGGTCAGCGTCGATTACTGTCACACCTACTCCTCTGGCGGCTAGCTGGGTAGCCAGAGCTAGGCATGAGGTGGTTTTACCTACCCCACCCTTGGGGCTGATAAAAGGGATTGTTGGCATATCGATATCTCCGAATACCTATGGCTATCAAAAGCTATCTAATGATAGGTATTCAGCCAAGCATAACAATATACCTTAAAGTATCAACAGATATCTCGTGATATCCAAAACTACCTCAAGATAGCAAAGGATATCAAGACGTATCACTTAGCTATCTGAGCGTAGTGGACTACCGAGGGCAGGGAGCAACGGAGCAAAATACCAACGTAAGACCTGCCTCGGGCGTTCGGTATGGCTTAAAAGGGTAGCTCACCCCGAAATGGCTCTTTAGGATTGCATTTAGACCAAGTGAGCCATGGCTGATAAGCTCGGCCCGTTTAGGTATACCTAAAAAGGCCACATCATGACAAATCTCAATGTTGCGCGGGTGTGCCTGCGTGTTAGTACCACTCAGGCGCTCGATCTGATATGCACCAGTAGTGGAACCTATCATGTCCGATCGCCAACTCATGTCCAATTGCCGAGGACGGAACAGTCCGCAAACACAAGATCAGGAGTGGAGAGTCTATATGCCGGGTATCAACGGAGCAGGGCCATCAAATTTTTTTTGGCATTTGCGCACAGACGGCGAGCCAGTAACTGAGCGCGAACATGACTCCAGTAGCAGTGCCAGTTCGGCGAACAGTCCGGAGTTGCCGCCGCCCGCATCTCCTGCGGAATCCGGAAGCCGGAGGCTGCTACGTTCCCCACCTTTGTCTGGCCAAATCAGAGAATGGATTGAGCAGAACATTCGGCAGGAAGCAGAGCCTCAATCCTCAAGCCTCAATAGGGCTGCAAGATTGGCGGCGATGCCGCCGCAGGAGCATGACGAAAGTAATGTGGCTTACGCAATACGCTTGCGTAGACTGAACCCGGGTGCGGATGTAAGTAGGGTAGTTGCATCCTTTATAACTGACCCGGCGGCTCGACAGCAAGTTGTGGATGATATCCGCGCAGCCTTGGATATAGCTCCACAGTTTAATCAATTGCGTACGATCTCGAAGGCCGATGCTGAATCTGAAGAGCTGGGTTTCAGAGATGCGGCAGATCATCCCGACAACGCGACGTCCTGCCTTTTTGGTGAAGATTTGTCACTGAGTAATCCGGATCAGCAGGTGATAGGTCTAGCGGTTAATCCGACGGATAAGCCGCAGCCTTACAGCCAAGAGGTAAACAAGGCCCTTACATTCATGGATATGAAAAAACTTGCCCAATACCTGGCAGACAAGCCCGAGCATCCGCTGAACAGACAAAGACTTGATGCCGAAACTATCGCTAAGTACGCTTTTAGAATTGTTCCCTGACCGTCTGCGTTTTTGGAGTGATCCTCAAACGCTCAGGCGATCGCGCAGATGAGGTACGTGGAGCCCTGACAGAGGGAAGGTGCGCCCGCACCTAAGTTTCGCGGTGAAGCAACCTGCATTAATGCGGTTGTATCGGGTAATGTGATGAGCAAGGCTTTTCCGCCCAAGAGAAAGGAAGTTCAGTGGCCGACTACATCAACAAAAGCATCATATGCCAGGCATACCTTCACATTGACCCAGTGCCAAAGGACTTAGACGAGGCAGCCCTCAAAGCAGAGCTAGAAAGCTTTCTGGGCGTGAGGGCGGAGTTCTTTCTCTACAAAGACGTCGGAACCGAGGTTGAGCTTAAGGAAGGATCACTCAAAATTTATCTCACAATTCTGGGGACCCTATACGCGGGTATAGCCCAGTATCCCGACTTCCGGCAGGGCGTAGAGCTATTCGCGGCAGACTCCAAGCGCGTATCGGACTACGCGATATCCGAAAGCCTGTTTTTGACTAAATCTCGCCATGATTGCGTGCTGCGTACGGAAGCACGAACCGGCGTATGTGGGACGCTGAAAAAAATTGCTGATGAGATCGACTACATCAAACGCGAATCTGGCACCGCCGATCCCAGTCGTTTGATCGCTCGGATGGAAGCGCTGAAGAAGGAAATCTTTGTTTTCAAGGACAACGTTACCGACCCGGCAGACAAGGAGTGGGTTTTTCCACAATTGAAACAATACGCAGACGAACAGATACCTAAAAGGGCCGTGCCTAAGGAGAACGAGTTCGTAAGCGCAGAGATTGCCAGTGCCTACATCCGTGAACATGGGCTGCTTATGCGCTCAATGAATTTGGAGAATTAAGACACGCGATGACAGATCAAAAAGGCAGACCGTAAAGTATGCCGCTGTCACCCTGCTGTCATGGCCACCGTTCGGAAATATAAGAAGTCGTTGAAAGCGCTGAATTGTATGGTGTCCCAGGCGGGGTTCGAACCTGCAACCTTCCCCTTAGGAGGGGCCATTCTACATAATCTCCGTTCGTAACGCTGCGGGGCCTACTCTTGCGCCCAGATGTACACTGCCTGATTGATCGGGTCTAATGTGCCATCGCGAGCAATCCATTCGTCACCGGTCTTGCGGCAGAGGGCCTTGAGTTCATCCACTCTGATTCCATGCACTTGGGCGACACTGTGCGCAATGGCGGCAGGACCGCCGCCGTCGCGCACCTTCACAAACACCAAGTGATGCAACGGCGTATCCGTCCGGCCAAG
>NZ_ATDK01000583.1 GCF_000444135.1 Pseudomonas avellanae BPIC 631 | reverse complement strand
TTTTCGAAATAAGTTACCCATAACCTGCAAGCTAAGCTATTGATAAGATTTGAATTTTCCGTTAGTTGGTGGCTGATTTTTTCGAAAACAGTACACTAGGGTTCGGCCGGATCGAGTACGCCTATTCTGAGCTTGTGAAGCTGGCCGGTATTGATATGACCGAGTGCCGACTTATTCAGGAAAATGAACGGGCTCATTTTTGCACTCGACGATTTGACAGGACAGACGAGGGCGAGAAATTCCATGTCCAGACGCTGTGTGCATTGGCCCACGCAGACTTTACGAAGCCCGGCGCGTTTAGCTATGAGGAGGGGTTTCAGGTTTTGCGCAGGCTTAAGCTGGCCAGGGCTGATGCTATCGAGTTCTATCGTCGAATGGTCTTCAACGTCATGGGCTGTAACAACGACGATCACACGAAGAATTTCTCAGCCTCAATGGACCAGACTGGCGAGTGGGTGTTGTCGCCAGCCTATGACGTGGCGTGGTCGTACAGAGCTGACTCGCCTTGGGTGTCAAGTCACCAAATGAGCATTAACGGCAAGCGTGAGGGTTTTACCCTCGCTGATTTGCGTGAAGTCGCTAAGCAGATTGGGCGATTTAACCCAGAGCCGGTGATTGAGCAGGTTAGAGAAGCGATCAAGCTGTGGCCAGAGCATGCAGCCGCTGCGGGAGTACGTGAGGAAGTGATTTTCGGTATTTCAAGAACGCAGCTTCTGGATCTTAAAGCCAGGTAGTCAAGTCACTGATCACAGGGCATTCCTCAGCGTCTGCAATTGTGCCACCTGACGAGTGAATTCACTGTGTGAAAGGCGCTGAGGCGGGCGAGGGCGCAGGGCGTCGCTGATGGCGCTGGTGGGTAACCGGGTGAGGCGCGAAAGCACCTGCCATTGCTCGGCGATCACCAGCCGTTCGAAACCCGGATGCAACTGGCGAGCGCGGCGCAGGATGTCCTGCTGCAGGCTCTTGAGCAGTGTTTGCTGGCCGCTGCGCCTGCGCAGGAATTCGGCGCTGGCCCGCAGGTGCTCGGTTAGTTGACGGCGAGCGAGCGACGCTGGCTTGCGTAGCGGGCCTTCGCGCAGGGCGACATGCCACAGGCCCACGCCAATCAGCAAGGCCAGTGCCAGCAGCGCCTGAGGAAAATTGCGCAGCAGCAGGGTCAGCAAGGTGTCGTGATCGGTTTCCAGCACCATGGTCACGTTGCTGTCCTGAGTCAGATACCAGAGCAGCCAGGCATTGTCATGTTCGCCAATGGAGTGGGTTTTCCACAGGTCGGCGTCAGTCACAACAGTGATCAGCCCTTTGCCACGGCTGATCTGTAACAAGTGCGTGGCGTCGGCGCTGTTGGCCCAGGACTGCGCGTGATCCTCCGGGTCTTCCAGGTGAAACGCCGGGTCGAAACTCATGTAGGCCGGGGCGCGTTCGTTTTCAAGGTACAGACGGGTCAATTCCGGCCAGGGCGTCTTTTTGCGTTTGGGCGCGGGTGTCATCAACGGGATGGGCAGCATGGGCTGTGCGTCGCTCAGCTGTTGATCCTGTGCATTGATGTCTTTGCTGAGGTATTGATGAATCTGCAGCCTGTCGAGCAGCAGATCGCCACTGCGGCCCTTTTGCTCGTCCCAGAGTTGTTCAGCGACAAACAGCAGATGCCCGCCTGATGTGACCCAGTTCAGCAGTTGCTCGGTTTGCGCGGGCGTCATGCTTGCCCGGTCATTGAGCAGCAGCAGGGTCTGTGTGCGCTGACCCGGATCGGGCGGTTGCGCCAGTGTGTCGGTGGTCGTCACCTCCAGCGAACGGCCGCGCAGGAAGTGTTCAGCCGCCAGCCAAGGGTTGGCCCTCGCTTCTGGAGAAGGGCCCTCATCGACCGTCTTGTCATAACGCTCCAGATTTCGGCCCAGATAAAGCCCCGCGCCGGTCAGCAACAACAGGGCCAGCAGTAGCCAGAACAGTATTCCGAGACGCTTACTCATGCCTTCACCGCCGCATTGAACAGGCGACGCCAGCCGTCACAAAGCTCCTGCCGGGCCTGAGGCGGCGGCGGGCGATGGCCATAGGCGAGGTTTTGCCAATGCACGGTCAGGTTCTGGCTGAACTCACTCAGCAGGGGCTGATTGAGCGAAGCGATACGTTGCAGGACCTGACCTTCGGTGTCGGCATTTTTCAGCGGCAGCCGATAGTCGCTTAGCAGGCGGCTGAGCAACGCGCGGTACAACAATCCCAATGCTTCACGAGGCTGACTGTTCCACAGTTGCTCTGCCTGGCCTGCGACATCGTCAGGCAGACTTTCTGCACTCACTTGCAGGCCGAAAAGCTGTTCTGGCGCCACGCGGGCGGTTTTGGTCTTTTTACGGGGAGTGCGCCTTACAAACGTCTTGAGCCAGCCTCTGTAGTGCCAGAGCACCAGGCCTGCCAAGCCGATGACGAACCCCCACAACAACACTTCGATCAGGCTGGCGAGGCTGCTAGCTGCCTGCGCGATCCGGTCGAGCCAGGTGATCAGCCAGCCCTGTTTGTCGTGATCGCGAAGTTTTGTCCTTTTCGGGAAAACGCCAGGCTGTTTGCGTCTTGATGTTCTTGAAGGGAGGTTGCTGCAGCACGCCCTGTATCTCGCTTTGGGCGGCTTCGCTGGTCAGCGTCTGATGGGTAAGACGCGGCGCGTCTGGTGCAGCCAGGGACGGATCGGGTTCGGTCTGGTCGGTTTCAGGCAGCGGGCAGCTGTAACTCTGCTGATCGGCCAGGACCGGGGCGGGTGCTGTCGAGAGCGCCAGTCCGACACCGATCAACAACACGTAAGCGCTGCCGATCAGGCGCTGGCGCAGGCGTCTGAAAACCAGTTCGATATCCCACGCTTCGAGGACCGTACGGCGATTCAGGTAAAGGGTAAAGCCGCACGCCACATAGATGGGCTCCCAGAGCACTAGCGCCAAGGCATAGAACAGGTTGGTCAGGTGGTCGATCCAGAGCCACTGGTTTTCAACATCCACCAGGTTGAACCAGTGCCAGTCGGTCTGGATTTGCTGCGGGATCATGGCATAGAGCAAGAACAGCAGCCCGATCCACAGCGCATACTCAAGGTGCGCGCCGACGATGGTCAGCAGTCGTGCCGCGCGCAGGTCTTTCTGGCTGAGCAGGTTTATGCGCAGGGCACGCTCTGTGCCTGCCAGATGCTCGAGTTGCTGCACGGGCAGTTGAAAACTGCGACTCAAGCTGAGCCTTCGCCATAGCAGGCTGGGCAACAGCTGGTGTTTCAGGGTTGCAGGCCACGCCTTGAGCGCTTGCATGAGTGTCGGCGTGGCACCGAACAGTGATTGCGACAGGATGAGCAGTGGCAGGCGCTCGAACGCAGGCTTGAGCCACCAGAACAACAGAATGGCGGCCGAGGGGTAATCCCAGAGCAGAACGCTGAGCAGGCAGAAAAATGGCAGCGTGACTAGCGCCCAACTGCCCATCAGCAAGGCGCGATGCCGACCGGCAAGCAGCACGCCCAGATCGATGGCTTCCCAGGGCGAACGCGGGCGTATGGCGACGTTCGACTCAGTCAGGCGCATGAAAGGTACGCCCTGCCAGGATCAGATACGCGGCCACCAGCAGCCACAGGGCAGTGCCCACCAGGTATTTGATAAGCGCTCCGGGCCAGGTCATTGATGACCAGTACGCCTCTATAAATGCGGCGATCAGCAGGAACAGGATAACCCCGCCAATCAGTTGCACGCTGGTTCTGGCTGCAGCACGCAGCGCTGCACCGCGGGTCAGCCTGCCGGGGGCTAGCAAGGCCCACCCCAATTTCAGGCCCGCCGCCCCGGCCAGAGCGATAGCGGTCAGCTCGAAGGCGCCGTGGCCGATGACGAATGTCCAGAAGGTCTGACCGTAACCGATGCCGGTCAGGTGGCCGGCAACCGCGCCGATCATCAATCCGTTGAAAAACAGGAAGAACAGGCTGCCCAGCCCGAACAGCAGACCGCTGGCGTAGGTTTGAAAGGCAATACCGATGTTGTTCATGATGTAGTAGCCGAACATCATCCAGTCGGCGTCCGAGGCCCTGTCGATGGACTGGCCTATCCGGCTGGCTGAAGGGTCATACATGCTCTGCATGTCAGCGACCTGTTCCGGGCTGACGACGCTGTAGATCAGGTGTGGAAAAACGTACACCAGCAACCCCATGCCGATCAGGCTGCCGAAGAACAGCAGGCCGGCAACCAGCACGAAACGCCACTCGGCTCGCACCAGGCGTGGGAAGCCGGCCAGAACGAAGCCAAGCAGCCTGGCACCGGCGGCGCTGCGGTGACGGTAAAGTTGCTGGTGGCCGCGCATGGCCAGTTGATGCAAGGGATCGACCAGATAACTGCTGTAGCCCCGCTCCTGGGCCAGCGCCAAGTGGTGACAGATGCGTCTGTAGTCGCCGGGAAACGTTTCGCTGGCAGTGGCGTCCGCCTTGCCACGCTCCAGCGCGTCAAGACAATGCCCGAAGCGTTGCCACTCATCTTCATGACGGGTTTCAAACAGGCTCTGCTTCATCGTGGCCCCAACAGGTTGCGGGCGATGCCGTTCACCTGCGCGACGGCTTTGCCTGCGGGTATGCGCAGGGGTTCGGCAAGAATGGCGGCCAGCTCCTGAATGCGTGCGCTGGACAGCTCTCCATGGCGCTCCGCCAGGCCGAGCACTGCACGCTGTTCATCCAGATGCAGGGCAAACGGCGCAACAATCGGCTGCGCCTCCGGCAGGACGGGGCGCGTTACCGGCCGGTCGATGTAGACCACCAGCGTGCCGGCCGCGAGATCTCCCAGGCGCTTGAACCGAGGGTGGCTCAGGCAGGTGACCGCGCCCAATCCATAACCCAGAGGCAGCATGTCGACGAAGCGCAACAGGTTGCGTATGAGCGATGAAGACCAGTCTATGGGCGTGCCATCGTCGTGAACGACGCGCAACCCCAGGGCTCGCTTGCCCGGTGTGCGGCCTTGGCTCAGCACCTCGAACAGCACCATGTACCACCAGTTCACCAGAAAAAACACAATGGCGCCCAGACCGATGCCGAGCTTGTCGAAGAACTGCAGAAACAGATAGAACACGCCAATCAGGGCGCCACGAATGGCCAGGTCGATGCCGAACGCCAACGCACGGGACACCAGGCCTGCGGGGCGAAGAACCATATCGATGCCTTCTGGCGTCTCGATCTCGATGCGCGTGTCCAGTTGCATGTTCAGCGCTGCATTCCTTGGCAAAAAAAGGGAAGGGGTGGACATGTCTGGATGGGTGAAGGTGCTCCTTCAAGCCAGAGCCGATGCTAGCTACCGCCGCGGAGCTAAGCAACAGACCATTTGATACGCGAGCTGTAAGAAAACGTTTCCTGGAGCGCAGGACCTTACCCAATTAGCCAATGACACCTATCACGCCCTACACTTCGCGGGTCTTCTGTTCAGGATCAGCCCGTGACTTCCAGCATTTTCTGGTACGACTACGAAACCACCGGTATCAACCCGCGCAACGATCGAGCGCTACAGATGGCGGGAATTCGCACCGATGCCGAGCTCAATGAAATCGCGCCTGTGGTCAATCTTTACTGCCAGCCCAGCGACGACATTCTGCCCCATCCCGCAGCCTGTGTGATCACCGGCATAACCCCTGCCACGCTGGCAGAAAAGGGCTTGTGCGAGGCGGACTTCATGACTCGCGTGCACGCCGAGCTTGCTGCGCCCGGTACGTGCGGTGCCGGCTACAACACGTTGCGTTTCGACGACGAAGTCACCCGCTACAGTTTTTATCGCAACTTTTTCGATCCTTATGCGCGCGAGTGGCAGGGCGGTAACAGTCGCTGGGACCTGATTGATGTAGTGCGCGCGGCCTATGCATTACGTCCCGAGGGTATTGTCTGGCCCGAACAGGACGGGCGAGTCACGCTCAAACTGGAGCGCCTGACCGCCGCCAACGGTATTGATCACGGGCAGGCCCATGATGCGTTATCCGATGTGCGTGCAACTATCGCTCTGGCGCGTCTGATTCGCGAAAAACAGCCCAGGCTTTACGACTACCTGTTCACGTTGCGCACCAAACAGAAAGTCCAGGAGCACATTCACCTGATGAAACCTCTGGTGCATATTTCCGGACGGTTTTCTGCGGCACGCAGTTATCTGGGCGTGGTAGTGCCGCTGGCGTGGCATCCGCATAATCGCAATGCGCTGATCGTCTGTGATCTGCACCTGGATCATTCCCCGTTGTTGCAGTGCGATGCTGAAACGCTCAAGCAGCGCTTATATACCCGGCTTGACGCACTGAAGGAGGGCGAATTGCCGGTGCCGCTCAAACTATTGCATATAAACCGGTGCCCGGTGATCGCGCCCTTGGGCGTACTGCGCAGCGAAGATCAGCAGCGTCTGAAACTGGACATGGCAGGCTATCAGGCGCGCGCAGCGCAGTTGAGTGAAAGCCGCGAAGTTTGGCAGGATAAATTGCAGGTTCTGTACGGCAAGGATGACTTCGTTGCAAGTGAAGATCCCGAGCAACAGTTATATGATGGCTTTATCGGTGACCGCGATCGCCGGTTGTCCGAGCAAGTTCGACAGGCCGAGCCAGAACAGTTGGCCCGTGACGCATGGCCGTTTGATGACGCTCGCTTGCCCGATTTGTTATTCAGGTATCGCGCTCGCAACTTTCCCGAGACCTTGAGCACCGCGGAGCAACATCGTTGGCAGGATTTCTGTCGGCAGCGCCTGAGCAGCCCGGAATGGGGGGCGCCCACTACCTTGCAGGATTTTACCAGCGCGCTGACTGAATGCTCGCTTAGCGCCACTCCAGAGCAGTTGGAGGTGTTGCGGCAATGGCAGGATCATGCCCTTCAATTGAGTAAACGCCTGGGTTTATAAAAAAGCCGGGCAATAAAAAACGCCAGCAAGCTGGCGTTTTTTCAATCGCAATGTATAGCGACCTTGTGAAGCTTAGCCCAGCAGAGTGGCCCAGCTTTCAACGTCGTCACTGCCCCACTTGGCTTTCCACTCTTTCAGCGTCTTGTGGTTGCCACCTTTGGTTTCGATAACTTCGCCGTTGTGCGGGTTCTTGTATTGCTTGACCTTGCGAGCGCGCTTGGTGCCGGCAGGTTTAACAGCGCCGCCACGTGGGGCCTTGTTTACCTTGGCGTCCGGATCCAGCAAAGCAATGATGTCACGCAGCGATTTTTGATATTCGCCCATCAGCGTGCGCAGCTTGCCTTCGAATTCCAGCTCGGTTTGCAGTTTGTCGTCTTGCGACAGATTTTTCAAACGGGCTTGCAGCTCTTTGATGGCTTCTTCGGTGGCGCGGTATTCGTTGATCAGGGACATGAGGCGACCTTATGTTGTGAAGGGTGGCAGGGACACAGTGCGACAATAATAGTCACTGTAAATGAGCAAGTAAACATTAAATAAAAGTTTTATTTGAATTATTTAGGGAAGGTCTGAAGTA
>NZ_ATDK01000582.1 GCF_000444135.1 Pseudomonas avellanae BPIC 631 | reverse complement strand
CGCGAACTGCCGGGAACCGGCAGCAAAACCAGCTGCCTCGGTGCACCAGATACAACCAAGATGGCCGGTTTTGGGTCCGCAACCCTTCGCGGACAAGTCCGCTCCTACATTACCAAAGATCGCGGACGAGCAATGCGTCGCCCGGTTTCCCTGCAAGGGTGGCCGTCAGACCTCAGTAGAGGTTCGGCTCCATCTCCAGCTCAACCCCAAAACGCTCTACGATGTCAGCCTGGATACGGCGCGCCAGGTTTAGTAACTGCAAGCCGCTGGCGTGCCCGTAATTGACTAGCACCAGCGACTGGAGCTTGTGCACCCCAGCGTCGCCGTCACGGTAGCCTTTCCAGCCAGCCTGTTCGATCAGCCAGCCCGCTGCGAGCTTCACTTGGCCGTCGGCCTGTGGGTAGCCCACCACGCCCGGATGTTGGCTTTTGATCGCTTCAAACAACTCGGCAGCAACCAGCGGATTCTTGAAAAAGCTGCCCGCGTTGCCCAACACCGCTGGGTCAGGCAGCTTTTCACTGCGAATGGCGCAGATTGCCCGGCTGACATCGAAGGGGGTCGGTTTATCGATACCCAATTGGTCGAGACGCTGACGAACCGGCCCGTATTCAAGGTGCAGATTGGCTTCGCGCGAAAGTTTGAAGCGCACGCGCAGGATCAGCCAGCGTCCGGCCTGATGCTTGAATACGCTGTCGCGATAGCCAAACGCACAGTCCTGCAGAGCAAACTCGCGCAGCTCACCCGTTTCACGATCCAGCGCCGTCAGGCTGTGGAAAACGTCTTTGATCTCGACGCCATAAGCACCGATGTTCTGCATGGGGGCCGCGCCGACAGTGCCGGGAATCAGACTGAGGTTTTCAAGCCCCGCCAGCCCCAGTTCCAGGCAGGACTGTACAAACGGATGCCAGGGCTCGCCCGCCTCCGCCTCGACAATCGCCTCAAGGCAATCTTCGCGCACGATGCGAATTCCGCGGCTGGCCATGCGCAGCACCAAGGCTTGCACATCACCACTGAGCAGCAGGTTGCTGCCGCCGCCGATCACCAGCAGCGGCACGTCATGTTTGGCCGAATAAGCCAGAGCCTTACGAACTTCGTCGTCATTGCGCGCTTGGGCAAACAACCGCGCCTGAACATCAACGCCAAAGGTATTGAACGGCTTCAAGGAAACCGCAGATTGCACGTGCAAGGTCATGCCCTTACCTTCCCCACCCGCTGAATAACCCGCATCACGCCTCCAGAAGGCGTCTTACGCGCTCAAGGTCTTCAGGCGTATCGACACCACCCGGTGGCGCTTCAAGTGCATCGGCGACGTGGATGCGTACGCCATTCCACAGTGCACGCAGTTGCTCGAGGCTTTCGGTGTTTTCCAGCCAGCATGGCCCCCAACTGACGAAGTCATGCAGAAAGCCCGCACGGTAGGCATAGATGCCGATATGACGACGATACGGCACGTCGGCAGGCAACTCGTCCTTGCTTCTGGCCAACGCATCACGCGCCCAGGGCAACGGCGCGCGACTGAACGTCAACGCCAGGCCATTGATGTCGGTCGAGACCTTGACGATATTGGGGTTGAACAGCGCAGCCACATCGTCGATAGGCTCGGCCAGTGTCGCCATGCCAGCCTCGGGATGCTCCGCCAGATTGGCCGCCACCTGATCGATCACCGCAGGCGGGATCATCGGCTCGTCGCCCTGAACGTTGACCACAATCGCGTCAGCTGCCAGCCCCAGTTGCGTGGCCACCTCGGCCAGCCGGTCGGTACCGGAATTATGGTCTTCGCGGGTCAGCAGTACTTCAGCGCCAAATGCGCGGCAAGCCTCGACGATGCGCGCATCATCGGTGGCGATCACCACGCGCTCGGCGCTGCTTTTGCGTGCCTGCTCCCAGACGAGCTGAACCATAGGTTTGCCGGCAATGGTTTTCAGCGGTTTGCCGGGGAAGCGGCTGGAGCCGTAACGCGCCGGGATGACAACGGTGAACGCTGCCGTCATTTGTCCAGCCGCTCATCGGTGGTCAGGGTGCGCGCTTCGCTTTCAAGCATCACCGGGATGCCGTCGCGAACCGGATAAGCAAGGCCTGCGCCTTTGCTGATCAGCTCGGTCTTGTCGGCGCTGAGCTTCAAGGGCCCCTTGCAGATCGGGCAAGCGAGGATGTCGAGTAATTTGGTGTCCATAGGAGATCCTGAAGCAATCATGGAGAAAGACGTAACAGCTGCTCATCGAACCAGCCGACAAAGGCATCGGACGGTACTGCATCGACTGCCAGATACCACCAGTCATCCGCTGCGAAAGCACGACATTTCACCGCATCCTTCTCGGTCATGACCAAGGGCAATGCGGGTGCGAATGTCAGCGCCTGCACACTGTAGAGCGCATGGTCGGCGAACGCATGAGTCACCGGTCGCCAGTGTAGTCCTTCGAGGGTGTTGAAGAAACGTTGAGGGTTGCCGATTCCGGCGACAGCGTGCAGCGCCTGTCCGACCGGAAAATAGCTGACCGGCTGGCGCTCGCCGCTGCGCAGGTTGATCAGCGCCGAGGGCTTGAGCGTAAAGGCGTAGCCGTCATCACGATCCGCCGTCGCGCCGTTGTACAGTAAGGCGTCGACACTGTTCAGCCGTTCGACCGGCTCGCGCAGAGGCCCGGCCGGTAGGCAACGGCGATTGCCAAGGCCGCGGGCAGCGTCGATCAGTACCAGCTCAAGGTCACGGGCCAGGCGATAATGCTGCAGGCCATCGTCGGAAAGAATCAGGTCCAGCGGCTCGGCAGCGAGCAAAGCCTGTACGGCGCGGCTGCGATCAGGGTCGATCATCAGCGGCACGCCACTGCGCTGCACAATGAGCAACGGCTCGTCACCCGCTTCGCTGGCACTCTGGTCAGGCTGAACGCGCCAGGGCAGGCTTGGCGGTTTGGCACCATAGCCGCGACTGACCACGCCGACACGCAGTCCCTTGCACCGACAGTGCTCGATCATCCACAGAATCAGCGGTGTCTTGCCGGTGCCGCCAATCGTGATGTTGCCCACCACAATGACCGGCACCGGCGCCCGATAGATATCGCCCTCGCCGGCCAGAAACTTCGCCCGCTTGCCGTCCACGACGCGTCGATAAAGGCTTTCGAGTGGCCGCAGCAGCGTCAGCGCAGGGTGGCCCTTGTACCAGGCATCAAGCAAGCGGTCGGTAAGTGCCATCAGTTAGCCGGTGTGGCCTCGACAGTGGTCATGCGCAGGTGACTAAAACCCAGCTTGCCCGCCGCATCCATCGCGGTGATGACCGATTGATGCGGGGTTTTGCCGTCTGCACTGATCGACAGCGGCAGGCTGGTATCGCCCACCGACTCGCGTTGCAGCGCGTCGATCAAGGTCGCCAGATCGTTTTTCGGCAAGAGCTGGTTGTTCAGGGAAAAAATGCCGTCTGCATTGATGGCGATGTCCAGATGCTTCGCAGCCGCGTCCACCTCGGGCGTGCCGGTGACGGCCTGCGGCAGGTCCACCCGCAGTTGGGTTTCACGGGTGAAGGTGGTGGTCACAATGAAGAACAGCAGCAGGATGAACACCACGTCGATCAGCGAGACCAGATTGATGTCGATGTTTTCCCGGGGCCTGCGGCGGCGAAATTTCACTTTTTCTTGCTCCCGCCTGCCCTGGCCAGCGATTTGAGGTCGATCTTGGCGTCGATCAGATCGACATCACGGTCACCCTGCACCACTTCAACCAGACGAATCGCCTGCTGCTCCATGCCGACCACCAGCTCATCGACACGACTTTGCAGAAAGCGGTGAAAGAAGATCGCCGGGATTGCCACGATAAGGCCCGATGCGGTACAGATCAATGCCTTGGAGATACCGCTCGCCAGCACACCGGCATTGGCCGTTGCACCGGTGCTGTTGAACGAACCGAAGATCTCGATCATGCCCAGCACCGTACCGAGCAAACCGAGCAACGGGGCCATCGCTGCGATAGAGCCCAGCGCGCTCAGGTAGCGCTCCAGGTCATGGATGACACGAGCTGCGGCCTCTTCGATGCATTCCTTCATGATCTCGCGACCGTGCTTGGAATTGGCCAGGCCAGCGGCAAGGATTTCGCCCAGCGGCGAGTCGGCGCGCAGTTGCTTGAGTTTTTCGTTATCGAGTTTCTTTTCCTGAATCCACTGCCACGCCTGACCCAGCAGATGCGGCGGCGCGATGCGGCTGGCGCGCAGGGTCCACAGGCGTTCGATGATAATGCCGGCAGCGGCGATGGAGCTCAAAATGATCGGCAGCATCATCCAGCCACCCGATTTGACCAGTTCCCACACAGTGATCACTCCCTCGAAAAATTGGCGCCACTCTATCATAGGGGTCGCCAAGTGCCGAACGCCTCGATCGATATCCCTTCACTCAGTCACGCCAGAAACGCCGCTGCGCCCGTTCCGCCCGAGGCTGGCCGAACGCCCCCAGTTGCAGACTGATGGCACCTAGTTCGGCGCTGTCATGGTGGGTAATTCCCAACCATCGGTACCGCGACATGACCAATGGATGCGGATGACCGAAAGCATTGTTCTGCCCACGGGAAATCAGCACGCCCACCGGCGCAACCGTCTGCAGAAACACTTTGGAGGATGAACTGCGGCTGCCGTGATGCGGAGCCTGCAACCAGTGGGCACGAAGGTCAAAACCGCTGTCCATTGCCGCACGCTCGGCGTGCACATCAATGTCGCCCGTCAGCAGCAGACGCTCACCACCGGCGTCGACGCTCAGCATGCAGGACCCGGCATTGCCGTCGGGCGCCTGCTCCCAGCGCCAGGTGGAAAACACCACGCCATCCCATTCCCAGCGCTCGTTGTTCTCACACAGCCGGGCATCGAGTTGCGGGGCGAGCCGGGCCAGCTCCCCGCCCAGCACTCGGTTCACCGGAAATGCCCGATGAACCGCTGCCGCCCCGCCAGCATGATCCGCATCGGCATGGCTGATCAGCATCAAGTCCAGATGGCGAACACCGGACTTGCGCATCGCGGGCACGACCACCCTTTGGCCTATATCGAACTCACCGAAACGCGGCCCTGCGTCGTAGAGCAGCGTGTGATTGCGGGTGCGCAGCAGAATCGCCAGCCCCTGCCCCACGTCCAGTTGCAACACCTCGACCTGCCCCATCGGCACGGACTTGAGCGGCGGAAACACGCACAGCAACAATAATGGCCAACCCAACAGGCGCAGCGGCACACCTTTGGGCAGCAATAAAACAAAGGCCCCGAGCAGGCTCAACAGCCACGCCCAGCCAGGCACCGCACTGGGCAGCCAGGCGGGCAAGGCCTCGGCCACCCAACCGAGAAACACGAACAGCCACTCCAGCGCGCCCCCCGCAAGCCAGAGCAGGCCTTCACCGACAACAGGAAACGGCAGCAATAACGTCCCGATCAACGCTGGCGGCAGGACGATCACACTGACCCAAGGCACCGCAAGCAGGTTGGCGAACGGGCCGCTGAGGCTGATCGGCAGGTTCAGCGCCAGCAAAATCGGCAACAAGCCGATTGCGATCAGCCACTGCGCGCGCGTCCAGCTCTGCCACCAGCTCCAGCTACCCAGACGGCCACTGAAAATCAGTACCAGAATGCCGACCGCTGCAAAAGACAGCCAGAAACCCGGCTGCAACGTCACCAACGGCTCAACGATCAGCACCGCGTTGAAGGAAATCAAAAACGGCCAGACCACGCCCAGATGCCGAAAGCGCAAACGCCACAGCAAGACCATGCCGACCATCACACAGGCGCGCCGCACCGGCACCTCGAAACCGGCCAGCAATCCGTAGCCCAGCGCAGCGATGAATGCCAGCGCACAGGCCGAGGGCAGCCAGGGCAAAGCGCGTGGCCACAGTCCCCAGCGGGCGAGACCTGCGACCAGCGCGTAAATCACGCCAGCAAGCAAGCCGATGTGCTGACCGGAAATCACCAGCAGGTGCACGGTGCCGGTGTCTTGCAGCACCTGCCAGTCGCCACTCGACAACCCCGAGCCATCGCCCAGCACCAGCGCGGCCAGCCCGCCTTCCCTGCCCTGTGCATCGACCGCCAGCAAACGCTGACGAATACCGTCGCGCCAGGCCGCATGCGCGGGCGCCAGCCTTCGACCGTCCACCACCGTACCGGTCGCGCCGATGCGCTGGGCCAGCAGCCAGGCCTGATAATCGAAAGCATCAGGGTTGACCAGCCCACCGGGGCGCTTGAGCTTGACCGCCAGACGCCAGCGCTCGCCGCTGCGCACCTCAGGGCCGCCGTACCACGCCACACGAATCAGCGCAGGCAGCTTCGCCCGCCGCGACGTGGCGTGCTCCAGCTCGAAACGAACCACGCCCTCGGCAACGCTCGGCAAACCGACCACTTTGCCTTGCAGCCACAGCGTCTGGCCGTCCAGCCGTTGCTGCAAACGGTCATTCAACGCCCACTGCGCCGAAACACACGCCCAGGTGAAGCCGAGCAGAAACAGCGCCAATGGATAAGTGCGAAACGGCAGCAGCATCAACGCCAGTATCGGCATCAGCAACACGAGCCACGTCGGCGGCAAAGCGGGCAGAAAGCGTAGGACCACAAGCCCCAACGCGAGCGCGATCATCCCTGTGCGCATGGTGGTTCCTTGAAGCGGAAAGCTTCAAGGATCAGCGCAATCTTGAAATGTCGGAAGTGATGGTGTGTTGCGGGATTTGAGCAGCAGGCCTCGGCCAGCAGTCGACCCGTCAGCCTGACGGGTCACAAGCCACTTTGTTACTGACGCATACCACGCCCGCTCACCAGCAGCCGTGCGCAGCCGAAGTACAGCACGAAGGTCGCGACGATCATGAACGCCAGGGCGATGCTGATCTTGATGTCGGAGACGCCCAGAATGCCGTAGCGGAAGGCGTTGACCATGTGCAGGACCGGGTTGGCCAGTGACACGGTCTGCCAGAATGGCGGCAGCAGGTTGATCGAGTAGAACACGCCGCCCAGGTAGGTCAACGGGGTGAGCACAAACGTCGGGATGATCGAGATATCGTCGAAGTTACGCGCAAACACTGCGTTGATGAAACCCAGCAACGAGAAAATCGTCGCTGTTAGCACGACCACGATGATGGTCACGCCCAGGTGGTGCACTTGCAGGTCGGTAAAGAACATCGACAGCATGGTGACGATGAAGCCCACCATCAGACCGCGCAACACGCCGCCCAGCGTATAGCCGATCAGGATGGTGTGCGGCGAGACCGGCGACACCATCAGTTCTTCGATGGAGTGCTGAAACTTGGCACCGAAGAAGCTTGAGACCACGTTGCCATAGGAGTTGGTGATCACCGACATCATGATCAGCCCCGGCACGATGTACTGCATGTAGGTAAAGCCACCCATGTCGCCGATCTGACGGCCGATCAGGTTGCCGAAGATCACGAAGTACAGAACCATGGTGATCGCAGGCGGCAGCAGGGTCTGCGGCCAGATCCGCATGAAACGATGGACCTCGCGGTACACGATGGTCTTCAGGGCAATCAGGTTGGGGCGCAACTCGCCGCTCTGCACGGTCATAGCGCCACCTTCGCAAGGTTTTTTTCCACCAGCGACACGAACAATTCCTCAAGGCGATTGGATTTATTGCGCAGGCTCAACACTTCGATGTTCTGAAAGGCCAATTGGCTGAACAGCGCGGTGATGCCGACATTTTTGTCGACCTGAACTTCCAGGGTGTGGCTGTCCAGCAAACGGCTGGGGAAACCCGGCAACTGCGGCGCGGTTTGCCACGAGGCTTTGAGGTCCAGCACGAAGGTTTCGACGGTCAGGGTGCTGAGCAACTGCTTCATGCCGGTGTTCTGCACGATCACCCCGTGATCGATGATGCCGATGTTGCGGCACAGCTGTTCAGCCTCTTCCAGATAGTGCGTGGTGAGGATGATGGTGATGCCTTTTTTGTTCAGCTCGGTGAGAAACGTCCACATCGAACGGCGCAGCTCGATATCCACGCCAGCGGTGGGCTCATCGAGAATCAGCAGGCGCGGCTCGTGAATCAGCGCGCGGGCGATCATCAGGCGTCGTTTCATGCCCCCGGACAGCGAGCGCGAAGGCACGTCACGTTTGTCCCACAGGCCCAGTTGCGTCAGGTACTGCTCGGCGCGTTCCTTGGCGATTTTCGCCGGGATGCCGTAGTAACCGGCCTGGGTCACGACGATGTCGAAGGTCTTTTCGAATTGATTGAAGTTGAACTCCTGCGGCACCACGCCGATGCAGCGCTTGAGTGCAGCGGGTTCGCGGTCCAGGTCGTGGCCGAAGATGTTCACCGTGCCGCTGGTCTTGTTGACCAGTGTCGAGATGATACCGATGGTCGTGGATTTGCCTGCGCCGTTAGGGCCGAGCAAAGCGAAGAAATCACCTTCGGCAACGTCCAGATCAATGCCACTCAGGGCCTGGAAACCGTTGCCGTAGGTTTTGGTGAGCTGCCGAATGGACAGAGCAGAAGACATATCGGAGAAAGTACCCGTCAGAAAAGGAAATAATCTGGCCGCAAGCAGCCAACTGTCGTGAAGCTCCAGTCGGCATGGTGCGCGGCTGGGTCATTCAAGTACAGACACATCTGTTAATAGTAAATATCAGGCGCCGGACATAAGCCCGGCCAGTCCTTGAAAAGCAGTCAGGTCAACGGGCTCATGACAGCCTTGTGATAAGCCGGGCGCGTCTTGAGGCGTTCGTACCAGGCTTGGAGGTGAGGCAGCGGCGGACGTTCAATCGGCATTTCAAACCAGCCGTAGGCGAAGCACCCCAAGGGAATGTCGCCCATGCCGAAGGTCTCACCGGACAGATAAGGCTGACGAGACAAAGCCTCATCGGCGACCAGCAGCAGGCTGTGCAGCGTTTTGATGCCTTGCTCGATGGTCGGCCAGTCCTGCTTTTCAGGCGGCGTGCGCACCACGCCCCAGAACACCAGGCTGAACGGGGCGGCGATGGTCGAGGTGGTCCAGTCCATCCACCGGTCGGCAGAAGCGCGGTCCTGAACATCCGCGGGGAACAGGTCAGAATCGGGGGCATGGCGGGCGGCCAGGTAACGCACGATCGCGTTGGACTCCCAGAGCACGAAATCGCCGTCTTCGATCATGGGAATGCGGCCGTTGGGATTTTTCGAGCGGTAGGCTGCTTCGTCGACCAACCCGAACGCGCCACCGGCGTCCTGCGTCTCGTAGGGCACGCCTACTTCTTCAGCAATCCAGAGTGCCTTGCGCATATTGCTGGAATTTTTCCGTCCCCAGATCTTGAGCATTGCGTTCCCCTCGCAGTCACTGAAAATTAATCGCCCGCCAGTCTACCCCTATACTGCGCCCCATACAGCGGCAACTTCCTCGTCAACCGAGGGTCACTATCGATGTCGTCTCAACACTGCCTGGCGACCAGTTCTTGACCGCTGCCAAGACCGCTGTCATCACGGAGGAATACTTATGCTGTTGTTGTGGATTGTAGTGCTGGTCGTCGGCATTGCCTGGCTGGCTCATCGACGTACCGCCCCGCTTCCGGCGCTGGGCGTGGTTGCCGTCTATCTGCTGGCCATGGGCATTTTCAGTCACGCGCCAGGATGGCTGCTGACTGTGTTCTGGGTGTTGTGGCTGGCAGTGTTGGTGCCGCTGGTGCTGCCCGATCTGCGCCGCAAGCATTTCACGGCGCCCATGTTCAGCTGGTTTCAGAAAGTGTTGCCGCCCATGTCGGAAACCGAGCGCGATGCCATTGATGCCGGTACGGTCTGGTGGGACGGCGAGCTGTTCAGCGGTCGTCCGGACTGGGACAAGCTGCTGGCTTACCCGAAAGTCCAGCTGACCGAGGAAGAACAGGCCTTTATCGACGGCCCGACCGAAGAACTCTGCACGATGGTCAGCGACTGGGAGATCGGTCAGGCGATGGACCTGCCCCCCGAAGCCTGGGCGCACATGAAAACGCACGGCTTCTTTGCGCTGATCATTCCAAAGGAGTTCGGCGGCAAGGGCTTTTCGGCCTACGCTCACTCCCAGGTGGCCATGAAACTGGCCACCCGCAGCGGCGACCTGGCCTCCACCGTGATGGTGCCCAATTCCCTCGGCCCGGCTGAGCTGCTGCTGCATTACGGCACCGATGAACAACGCAACCATTACCTGCCGCGTCTGGCGCGTGGCGAAGACATCCCTTGTTTCGCGCTGACCGGCCCGCTGGCAGGCTCCGATGCCGGCGCGATGCCCGACACGGGAATCATCTGCAAAGGCCAGTGGCAAGGTGAGGAAGTCATCGGCCTGCGCCTGACCTGGGAAAAGCGCTACATCACCCTTGGCCCGGTAGCCACCCTTCTGGGGCTCGCATTCAAGGCGTACGACCCGGAACACCTGCTGGGTGAGGAAGAAGACCTGGGCATCAGCCTGGCACTGATTCCCACCGAAACACCGGGTGTGGAGATCGGCCGCCGTCACCTGCCGCTGGGCGCTGCGTTCATGAACGGCCCCAACTCGGGCAAAGACGTGTTCGTGCCCCTGAGCTACCTGATCGGCGGCCAGCCGATGCTCGGCAAGGGCTGGATGATGCTGATGAACTGCCTCTCGGTAGGCCGTTCGATCTCGCTGCCGGCAGTCGGCACCGGCGCTGCCAAGTACACCAGCCTGGTGACTGGCCAGTACGCCAAGGTGCGCGAGCAGTTCAATGTGCCGCTATCGGCCTTTGAAGGCATTCAGGAAGCACTGGCGCGCATCGGCGGCAACGCCTGGCTGATGGACAGCGCACGCATGCTGACCGCCAACGCGGTCGATCTGGGCGAGAAGCCGTCGGTACTGTCGGCCATCCTCAAGTACCACCTGACCGAGCGCGGCCGCGAGTGCATTGGCCACGCGATGGACGTGCATGGCGGCAAGGGCATCATCATGGGCCCGAACAACTACCTGGGCCGCAACTGGCAAGGTGCGCCGATTTTCATCACCGTTGAAGGGGCCAATATCCTTTCACGCAACCTGATGATCTTCGGCCAGGGCGCCATTCGTTGCCACCCGTTCGTGCTCAAGGAAATGGCCTTGGCCGGGCGCGAAGACACGCAGCAGGCACTGGTCGAATTCGATGCCCTGCTGCTCAAACACATCGGTTTTGCGGTAAGCAACGCCGCCAGCACCTTGATTCTCAACCTGGGCTTTGGCCATTTCGAACGAGCGCCGGGCAACGCCCTGAGCCAGGGTTACTTCCGCGCACTGAACCGTCAGGCCGCAGCGTTCGCCATGCTGGCGGACTTGAGCATGATGCTGCTGGGCGGTGAGCTGAAGCGCCGCGAACGTCTGTCGGCGCGGCTGGGTGATGTGCTCAGCCACATGTACCTGGCCTCGGCAGCGCTCAAGCGTTATCACGATCTCGGCTCGCCGGATCACATGAGCCCGCTGTTTCGCTGGGCCATGGAAGAAAGCCTGGGGCATTCGGAGCGCGCCATGGACGAGATCCTCGGCAACTTCCCCAACCCCTTGATGGGGGGGCTGTTGCGCGCAGTGGTATTTCCGTTCGGCCGTCGTCACAAAGGCCCTTCGGACAAGCTGGATGCCGAAGTCGCACAGGTGCTGGGGCGCGCCAAGGGTGATCCGACGCTGGAAGAGTTGCTGGCAGGCTGCTATCGCCCGCAATCGGCGGAGGATCCGGTGGGCGCACTGCAACATGCCATTGACCTGCTGAGCGCTGCTTATCCGTTGCACAAGAAGCTCCAAGTGGCGCTCAAGAGCGGCCAGGTCAAACCGATCGCCGGCGAGCATGCCATCGACGCTGCATTGCGCATCGGTGTATTGCAGGCAGACGAAGCACAGACACTGCGCACAGCCGAAGCGGCCCGTCGCAAAGTGATCGATGTCGATGATTTCGACAAGGAAGAACTGACCCTGGCAGCGGGCAAAATCCGTTAACCATCAGGTCGCACCACACAGCAGGCGCGTAGAGCTTTATACTCTCGCGCCTGTTTTGCATTTGAGGATTACCCCGATGGCCGACGCCACTCTCGATCACCAACTTGGCCTGCTGGCACACCTGCGCAGCATCCTGGTCGCGCTGGGCGAGGCCGAGCAGGTTCCGGAAGAAAGCCACGCGCTGTTCATGGAGCGCTTCGACGAACTGGTCGAGCAACTGCCGCTGGACCCTATTGAAAGCCAGTACCTGGGCCAGGACATTCTGTGCCAGGTGATTCAACGCTACCCGCAAATCGCGCACCTCGTGCCTCGCGATCTGCTGTGGTTCTTCGCCGGTGACTGCCTGCACTTCATGCCAGATGACGAAATCGAGCTGTATCAGGCCCTGGAAGAGCGCCGTTACGAAGCCGAGCAGAACGACGAGCCGTTTGACTGGAATCAGGAAAAACAGCTGTTGTCCATGTCGGCGCAAGGCAGCACGCACTGATCATCCGCAACATTTGAGCCTGTCCCGGAGGTTGTTCCCGGACAGGTTTATTCTGGTTGATAACCAGGCATTACTCGGCGACACATCGATAAATACGATCATTCCCTCCCGGGATTTGAATCTGTTTATCAAACATACCCGCATACCATGACACTCATTATCACGATCATCTGATAAGGAGTGTTCTGCTTACATGACTCAATTTCGTAAAGTGCTGTCCATTCAGGCGGGCCAACCTGCCTCTGACGGTGCAGGGGTGAAACTGACGCGCGTTTTCGGCGGCCGGGGCATCGAGCTGTTCGATCCGTTCCTGATGCTCGACGAGTTTGGATCGGACAAGCCCGACGACTATATCGCGGGCTTTCCGCCCCATCCGCACCGCGGCTTCGAGACCGTGACCTACATGCTTGAAGGGCGTATGCGCCATGAAGACCACATGGGCAATGTCGGCCTGCTGCAAGGCGGCGGTGTGCAGTGGATGACCGCAGCACGCGGAATCATTCACAGCGAAATGCCCGAACAGGAAGAAGGCACCATGCGTGGCTTTCAGCTATGGCTGAACCTGCCGGGCAAGAACAAGCTGAACGAAGCCAGTTATCAGGACATCCAGCCGGAGAACGTCCCTCGACTGACCACCGAAGGCGGCGTGCAGGTGGTGGTGATCGCCGGGCACTTCGACGATGGCACGGTTCGACAGGCCGGGGCGGTGCAGCGCCCGGACACCGAGCCGCTGTACCTGGACCTTCATATGCCTGCCGGCAGTCGCATCAGCCCGCAGGTGCCCGAAGGACACCTCGCGTTGCTGTATGTGTACCAAGGCAGCATCGAGATCGAGGGCAGCCCGCAAGCCGTGAGTACTCGCCAGATGGCGCGCCTGTCTGGCGAAGGTCAATTGCAGATCAGCAGTATCCACGGTGCGCGAGTGCTGTTGATTGCAGGCAAACCTCTGCGCGAGCCCATCGTGCAATACGGGCCGTTCGTGATGAACACCCGTGAAGAGATCGAACAGGCGCTGCGTGACTTCCGGGAAGATCGTCTGACGGCCTGACTGAGTCCAGCCGTCAACATTATCGGCTGTCTTCAACGGCCCTTTCATGAGCAAGCGAAAGGGCCGGTCAGACGATCAATGCTGTTCACTTAAGCG
>NZ_ATDK01000581.1 GCF_000444135.1 Pseudomonas avellanae BPIC 631 | reverse complement strand
GCTCGGCGTCCTGCCTCGCATCCCCCGGATCAGTGTCAGGGCTCAGCCGTCACTTACGTCGCAATCTGCGTCGTCAATACCATCGTGGTTGAAAAGCACATCAAAAACACTGTGGTGCGAGTATGGCTATTGTTTTGCACGGGAGATTTGTGACGTAGAGCGTCACGAACTGCATGCCAACGCGGAGCATTGGCACGATAGTCGTAAACATGAGCACGACTTGACTACTCCACATCGGCACGACAGTCGGCTAAATTTGTGTATAACAACAAGAACCAACACGAGGGTAAGCGCCGTGGATGCAATCAAGCGTTTCTCAAGCTTTGCCGAGTTCTATCCTTTCTACCTTGCCGAGCACAGCAGCAGTACCAGTCGGCGTCTGCATTTTGTGGGCACTTCACTGGTTATTTTTCTGCTGGCGTTTGGTGTGGGCAGCGGTCGCTGGGGGCTGTTGTGGTTGTTGCCGGTCGCGGGGTACGGTTTTGCCTGGGCGGGGCATTTCTTCTTCGAGAAAAACCGGCCCGCCACGTTCAAGCATCCGTTTTACAGCTTGCTCGGTGACTTCGTTATGTACCGCGACATGTTGCTGGGTAAGGTGCCCTTCTGACCGACACTCGCTGGATCACGTAACCGTTTCGCTAACCGGCTCGCGAACCACCTGCTGAGCCGCTTTCACATGCGCGTCCGCCAGGCGGAACAGTTCGATGTTGCCGTCAAGGTGTTCGATCAGTGCGGTACAGGATTCGACCCAGTCGCCGCAATTAAGGTACTCCACGCCGCCCACCTGGCGGATCTCCGCGTGGTGAATGTGCCCGCAGACGACGCCGTCCAGCCCGCGCTTGACGCATTCGTGGGCGATGGCTTCCTCGAAATCGCTGATGAAGTTCACTGCACTTTTGACCTTGTGTTTCAAGTACGCCGACAGCGACCAGTAGCCGTAGCCGTATTTGGCGCGCCAGTGGTTCAGCCAGCGGTTGAGGGTCAGGGTGAATTCGTAGGCCGAGTCGCCCAGAAAGGCCAGCCAGCGGTGGTAGCGGGTGATCACATCGAACTGGTCGCCGTGGATGACCAGAAAGCGGCGGCCATCGGCAGTTACGTGCTCGGCTTCGTCCACCAACTGGATGTTGCCCAGAATAAGCTTCGAGTAACGACGCAGGAACTCGTCATGGTTGCCGGTGACGTAAATCACTTCGGTGCCGCGCTTGCTCATGGTCAGCAAGCGCCGAATCACGTTGGTGTGCGCTTGCGGCCAGTACATGCCGCCGCGCAGTTTCCAGCCGTCGATGATGTCGCCGACCAGGTACACCTTGTCCGCCTGATAACGCTTGAGAAACGCCGACAAATGCTCGGCCTGGCAGTCGCGCGTGCCCAGGTGAACGTCGGAAATCCACAAGGTCCGCACGCGTTGTTTGCGGCTGGGTGTGGCGAGCTGAGCACTGGTCATGGGGCGACCTCCGGCAGGGTTTTGAAGAGAGTGGAGCATGCCGGTTAACCGAATGTGACACGTGCGTGGCGATGTCGTGACAGTCGCCCGGGTTACTGAGGATTGGCGGGCGTGGTGCGGTCGTTATGACCTAAATCACGGGCCGGGTCTATCTGGTCGCGCAGCCGCTGCTTGAGCACCTTGGCCTCGGGAAAGCCGCCGTCGGCCTTGCGCTCCCACAGTTGCACGCCATCGCAGGTAATGCGAAACGCACCGCCGGTGCCCGGCTGCAGGGAAACCTTGCCCAGATCATCGCTGAACGTGCTTAACAGCTCCTGGGCCAACCAGGCCGCGCGCAGCAACCACTGGCATTGGATGCAATAGGTGATGATGACTTCAGGTTTTTCGGCAGACATGGACGTCTCCTCCAGAAATTCAGACGACCATGATACGCACCGCGCACAGGTTCAACGAGCATTGGCGACGCGGCGCAGTTCGCTGAGTGTCGAGTCCGGGGCCGACGCTTGCGGCGCAGTGTCGGGCGCAGGCCCCTTGACGCCCAGCAACCCCAGCAGGCGACTGCGAATCAGCTGAAAACAGACCTGCCCGCTGTCACGCTGGCGCGGCAGGTCGATGCGAATGTCATCAGCGATCTTGCCGTCGGCCAGCACGATGACCCGATCCGCCAGCAAAATGGCCTCATCGACATCGTGGGTCACCAGCAGCACCGCCGGGGTGTGCTTGCGCCACAGGTCGATGATCAACTGGTGCATGCGGATGCGGGTCAGGGCATCGAGCGCCGCAAAAGGCTCGTCGAGCAGCAACAGTTTCGGCTCGCGGACCAGCCCGCGCGCCAGTGCCACGCGCTGCGCTTCGCCACCGGACAGCGTGGCCGGGAAGGCATTCAGCCGATGCGCAAGGCCGACTTCGGTCAATGCCGCGTGCGCTCGCGCCTTGGCGTCGTTGACGCGCAGGCCGAGCACCACGTTTTTCCAGGCACTTTTCCACGGCATCAGGCGCGGCTCCTGAAACACAGCGGCACGCGCTACCGGCACACGCAGCTCGCCGCTGTCGATACTGTCCAGCCCAGCCAGTGTGCGCAGCAATGTGGTTTTGCCAGAACCGCTGGCCCCCAGCAGCGCGACAAACTCGCCTGCTGCAATGTCCAGATCGAGCCCGTCAATCACCCGTTGCTGACCAAACTGACGAACCACATTACGCAGTTGCACCGGAGCCGGGGTGGTGACAGATGGCGTGTTACGCAGATCGAAAGTCGCCATGCTCAATGCCTCACGAAAGTTGGGCGCCAGGCCAGCGCATAGCGCTCCAGCGTGCGGATAATGCCGTCGATCACCAGGCCGAGAACGCTGTAGATCAGCAAGCAGATAACAATCACATCAGTGCGCATGAAATCGCGGGCATCGCTGGCCAGAAAGCCGATGCCGGCCGTGGTGTTGATCTGTTCGACGAACACCAGCGCCAGCCAGGAAATACCCAGCGAATAGCGCAGCCCGACAAAAAATGACGGCAGCGAACCTGGCAGGATGACGTGCCAGATCAGCTCGCGGCGGCTCAGACCGAGCGTGTTGGCGGCCTCGATGAGCTTGGGATCGATGTTGCGGATACCGGCAAACAGGTTCAGGTACACCGGAAAGGTGGTGCCCATCACGATCAGCGCGACCTTGGTGAATTCGCCAATCCCGAACCAGAGAATGAACAGCGGCACCAGCGCCAGCGACGGAATGGTGCGCAGCATCTGCATGGGCGAATCGAGGGCAATTTCTCCGCGCCGGGAAAGGCCTGTCAACAGCGCCGCGACCACACCAATGCTCACGCCGATACTCAAGCCCAGTAATGCGCGTTGCAGCGACACCCACAAATGCACGGCCAGCTCGCCCGAGACGATCATCGACCAAAGCGTGCCGCCAATCTGCGACGGTGCGGCGATCACACGGACCGGCAGCAGGCCGGTTTGCGAGGCCAGCTCCCACAGCAGCAACAGCAGCAGCGGGCTGAGCAGGCGCAGGACAAACCCCGGCACCTGCCAGCGCTGGCGACTGTGCTCGGCGGCGCCAGGCAGCTCAGGCTTGTTGACCACCAGAAAACCGGAGTTGGCGGGGTTGAATGTTGTTTCAGACATAAAGGCATCCTTCCTCAGTGAATCGGACAGGAACACGCCCGATGCAGTTAGGAAGACCATGCTATGTGCATAAGAACATCATGTGAAATTCCATTAAGACCTAAGCTAATCGTAAAATAGCTGATTACGAGCAAACAATATAATGCATATTTTTTATAATTAACTTAGACCAAAATCGAATTTCACAGCGTCTGCCCCTTGCCTTTATGGTGCCCCTCGACAAGGTCGAACGGACCTCAACCATTGGCAGGAGTTTTCATGAGCATCGAATTCATTGGCTACATCGCCACCCAACCCGGTTCTGAAATTCACCCGCGCAGTGGCGCGACCATCCAGCCCGACTACGTAAAGACGGTGGCCAAGGCTCATGAAGACGCAGGTTTTGATCGCGCGCTGATCGCGTACCACTCCAACAGCCCGGACAGCACGCTGGTTGCCGCACAGGCCGCCAGCGTGACCAGCACGCTGAAATTCCTCGTAGCGCATCGCCCTGGGTTCATCTCCCCGACCGTGGCGGCCCGACAGTTTGCGACGCTGGACGTGTTCAATGGCGGGCGCACGGCGGTGCACATCATCACCGGCGGCGACGACAAGGAACTGCGCGCCGACGGCAGCTACATCGGCAAGGACGAACGTTACGCGCGCAGCGACGAATACCTCAGCGTGGTGCGTCAGGAGTGGACCGGTGACAAGCCCTTTGACCATCAGGGCACTTACTACCAGTTCGAGGGTGCGCACTCGCAGGTCAAATCCCCGCAGTTGCCGCATATCCCGCTGTACTTTGGCGGTTCCTCGGCAGCGGCAATCGCGGTCGCCGGCAAGCATGCCGACGTCTATGCCTTGTGGGGCGAGACGTACGAGCAAGTGCGCGACGTGGTCAAACAGGTCCGCGCCGAAGCAGCCAAACACGGCCGCACCCTTCGTTTCAGCCTGTCGCTGCGGCCGATTCTGGCTGAAACAGAAGAGAAGGCCTGGGCACGCGCTGACAGTATTCTGGAAAAGGCCAAGGCATTGGCAGACAGCAACGGCTTTGTCCGCCGCGAACCGCCGAACGAAGGCTCGCGTCGCCTGCTGGCCGCGGCTGCGCAGGGCTCGCGTCTGGACAAGCGCCTGTGGACGGGCATTGCCGGCCTGCTCGGCGCGCAGGGTAACTCCACGTCGCTGGTCGGCACCCCGGAGCAGGTCGCTGAAGCGCTGCTCGATTACTACGATCTTGGGATAACCACCTTCCTGATTCGCGGCTTCGACCCGCTGGAAGATGCCATCGATTACGGCAAAAAGCTGATCCCGCTGACTCGCCAGTTGGTCGCTCAGCGTGAACAGCAGGCTCGCGAACAAGTCGCCTGATTCAACGCCCTGCGGACAGGCCAGACGTACGATTGAAGTCTGCCTGCCCGCAATGACGTGTTCAGGCGGCGGCTGAAACGGGTTTGAGGGAGCGCGCCACCAGCGCGCCAAAAGCCTCGACCGGCGCCTGCAGGTTGCCGAGAAAACGCGGGTAAAACAGCCACAGGTCCATTACCGGTTTGAAGTCCTTGAGCGGCAACACCACCAATTGTTCGCGGTGGGCGCTGCGTTCCAGCAACGGTCTTGGTACCAGGCCCAGCCCCATGCCATCGGCCACCAGCCCGAGTTGCAGCTCGGTGCCGAAGGTTTCCAGATTGACCTTCATGCTCAGGCCCTGATCGGTCAACGTCCGCTGCAAACCTGCACGAAAACCGCAGCCATCGGGGTTGAGCACCCAGCCCTGCTCGTAACAATCTGCCAGCTTGCCGAGCTTTTTCGGCACCGAGCCTTTGGCGCAGACCACCACCAGCTCCATCTTGCCGATGGACTGACCGACGATGTTGTCCGGGAATATCTTGCCTGCCGGAAACAGCGCCGCAGCAGCATCCAGCTCGCCGTTTTCGATCTTGCCGATCAGGTGGCTGCCCCAGCCGGTGCTGACCTGTGCGCGCAAGTCCGGGAACTCGCCACGCAATTGCTTGAGCGCATCGAGCAGCACCACGTCGCCGATGGTTTGCGGCACGCCCAGCCGCAGCAGGCCGCTGGGCGGTGTGTCGCTGGCCACCAGCTCGCGCAGCGAATCCATCTCGCGCAGGATGGCCAGGCACTTCTGGTAGACCTGAATACCCATCGGCGTCGGCTTGAGCGGCTTGGTATTGCGGTCGAACAGCTCGACCCCCAGCGCCTGCTCGAAATTCTGCACCCGGCGCGTGATGGCCGGCTGAGTCAGATCCAGCGATTCAGCTGCGTGGCTGATCGACTGACAGCGGATGACTGCAACGAACGCATCGATATCATCAATTTTCATTCGGACCGCACATAAAAAGGAGTAGAAACATAGGCAAAAAACATAGTCCCGGCAGGCGTTCATTCATAGCCCGTCTGACCCACCGGTGCTAGATTTCGCGCCTTTTGAGAAAGAAGTAAAAGACGTTTTCGTTATAACCTAATCATTAAAAAATAGCATATTAAATATACATATTATGCTTATATCAAACCATTCCCTGACCCTGATCTGGAAATGGACATGACTCAGAACCGACACCCGGAACGACTCGGGGCCTTTATCGATGCGCTGGCCGAGCTGATTGGCAGCGAGCCGCACGAAGGCGATCTGTTACGTCGCGGCGGCAAGCTGCTGGCGCAACTGGTCAGCCATGATGACTGGCTGGCAGACGAGTTCACCCAGCCCGACCCCGCCCGCTATCAGCAATTTCTGTTGCATGCCGATCCGCAGCAACGCTTTTCGGTGGTCAGTTTTGTCTGGGGACCGGGGCAACGCACGCCGATTCACGACCACCGCGTCTGGGGGCTGATCGGCATGTTGCGTGGCGCCGAGCATTCACAGGGCTATGTGCGCAATACCAAAGGACGTTTCGAGACCAACGGCCCGTCGATTCGTCTGCAGCCCGGCCAGGTCGAAGCGCTGTCGCCACACAGCAACGATGTCCATCAGGTCAGCAATGCCTTTGATGATCAGGTGTCGATCAGCATTCATGTGTATGGCGCCGATATCGGCACCGTGAAACGCGCCGTCTATGACCTGGACGGCAGCGAAGAACTGTTCATTTCCGGCTATTCCAACGCCGCCGCTATCACACGTGCCCACCAGGACCCGCCAACAGGGAGTTACACCCGATGACCACAACCGTCACCCGATCTTTTGCCGACGTTCGTCAGGCGTTGCTGGACCGTCAGGAACTGGCCTTGGTAGACGTCCGTGAAGAAGCACCGTTTGCCGAGGCTCATCCGCTGTTTGCCGTGAACATACCGCTGTCGAAACTGGAGCTGGAGGTTTTTTCGCGGATTCCACGTCGTGATACGGCTGTCACCTTCTATGACAACGGCGAAGGCCTGGCGCACATTGCGCTGCAACGCCTGCAAGCGCTCGGCTACAGCGATGTGCAACTGCTCGACGGCGGTTTGCAGGGCTGGCGTGAGGCTGGCGGCGAGCTGTTCATTGATGTGAATGTGCCGAGCAAGGCGTTCGGCGAACTGGTGGAGCATCATCGCGCCACGCCATCGCTGGCCGCCGAAGAAGTCAAAGCCCTGCTCGACAGCAGCGCCGATGTGGTGGTGCTGGATGCGCGGCGTTACGACGAATACCAGACCATGAGCATCCCCGGTGGCATCAGTGTGCCGGGGGCCGAACTGGTGTTGCGGGCGCGGGAGCTGGCACCGGACCCGAACACGCGGATCATCGTCAATTGCGCCGGTCGCACGCGCAGCATCATCGGCACTCAGTCGCTGGTCAACGCTGGCCTGCCCAATCAGATCAATGCGCTGCGCAACGGCACGATTGGCTGGCTGCTGGCCGGGCAGACACTTGATCATGGCCAGAACCGGCGTTTTGCAGCGGTCAGTGAAGACACCCGCGAAACCGCCAGTGCCGATGCGCGCAAGGTCGCTGACCGGGCCCGTGTCAAACGCGCCAGCCGCGCTGACCTGCAACGCTGGCAAGACGAGACTTCGCGCACCACTTACCTGTTCGATGTACGCACCCCGGAAGAATTTGCCAAAGGCCATCTGCCCGGTGCGCGCTCGACACCGGGCGGGCAACTGGTGCAGGAAACCGACCATTTCGCCAGCGTGCGCGGCGCTCGGATCGCGCTGGTGGACGATGACGGCGTACGCGCCAACATGTCCGCCTCCTGGCTGGCGCAACTGGGCTGGGATGTGTCGGTTATCGATGATCTACAGGCCGCAGAATTCAACGAACAGGGCGACTGGGACGCGCCCTTCCCGCCCCCGCCGCAGGTCGAGGCGATCAGCGTCGAGACGCTTGTGTTGTGGCAGTCACAGGTCAAGGTGGCGGTGCTGGATTTCACCGCCAGCGCCAATTACGTCAAACAGCACATTCCCGGTGCCTGGTGGACCCTGCGTGCCGACCTCAAGCGGGCGCTGGGCAACCTGCCTGCCGCTGACCGCTATGTGTTGACCTGCGGCAGCAGCCGCCTGGCGCGCTTTGCGGTCGCCGACCTTGAGGCACTGACCGACAAGCCGGTGTTTTTGCTCGAAGGCGGCACCGCCAGCTGGATCAAGGCCGGCTTGCCGCTGGAGCACGGCGAAAGCCGACTGGCTTCGCCCCGCATCGACCGCTACCGCCGCCCTTACGAAGGCACCGATGCCCCGCGCGAAGCCATGCAGGCGTATCTGGACTGGGAATATGGCCTGGTGGACCAGTTGGGTCGGGACGGGACACATGGGTTTTATGTGATTTGAACGTTTGAATGACTATCGTGCCAATGCTCCGCGTTGGCATGCATGTCTGGACGCTCCGCGTCCAGCCGTGAACCTGCGGTGCGGCGCAGATTTGTGACGCTGAGCGTCACCCAAGGCATTCCCACGCTGGAGCGTAAGGAACGATAAGGGTCACGGCCGACCAACCAACTCAATGGAGAAACACCTCAATGCTGCCTTTTTTCAAATCACCTCTATCCCTCAAAAGCCTGCTGCTGGCCACGTTGCTCAGTGTGCTGGCGGGTCAGCAGGTGGTGGCTGCCGATCAGGCGCCGTTGCGGGTGGTCAATCAGAAGTCGCTGCTGAAAACACTGCTGAACGTCTCCGGCGAGCTCAAGGATGTGCCTTACGAGATTCAGTTTTCGGAGTTTCCTTCCGCCGCACCGCTGGGTGAGGCGCTGAATGCTGGCGCGGTGGACATAGGGGCCTTGGGCGATGCGCCGTATGTGTTCGCACTCGGCGCCGGTGCGCCGCTGAAAGTGGTCAGCATCACCCACGCTCAGGGCCGTTTCACCACGGCGGTGCTGGTGCCGAAAGACTCGCCGATCAAGACCATGGCCGATCTCAAGGGCAAACGTATCGTCACCGGGCGCGGCTCCATCGGCCATTACCTGGCGATTCGCGCCCTGCACGAAGCGGGTCTGAAAACCAGCGACGTGACCTTCATCAATATGCTGCCCAGCGAATCACGCCTGCTGCTGGACAGCGGCGACGCCGATGCCTGGGCCACCTGGGACCCTTACACCACGATCTCCATCACCCAGAGCGACGCACGCGTATTGGTCAGTGGCAGCGAACTGCTGAGTAATCACCTGTACCTGGCAGCGACCAGCAAGGCCATCGAAGGCAAACGCGCCCAACTGGACGATTTTGTGGCCAGGGTCGAGCGCGCCTTCAATTGGTCCAACGCCCATCCAGAAGAATACGCAGCCGCTCAAGCGAAGGTTACCGGCCTGCCGCTGGCGGTGCATCTGGCAGTGGCCAACGCGACGAAGATGCAGCGCACGCCGATTGACGACCAGATCATTCAGGGCCTGCAAAACACCGCTGACACCTATCTGGCTGAAGGCATCCTGACGAAGAAAATCGATATTTCAACAGGTTTCGACAAGCGCTTCAACGCGTCGCGCGCAGAGATTGCTCAGGCCGCCGCTCGATAACCGCTGCATAACCGCTGCGAAAAGGACCCCGCATGACACTTTCAACCCTGCGCCCTACCCCGCGCCAGCAGTCTGAATCGCCCGAGTCAGCCGAAGCTTTCACCCAGCGGCTGGCTGACCTGACCCGCACGCTGGCCGAGACCGCCGAGCAGTACGACATCAGCGCGCAGTTCCCTCACGCCAACTTCCGCTTGCTGCACAGCCACGGCCTGCTTGGCCTGACCGTGCCTGCCGAACTGGGCGGCGGCGCTGCCGACCTGTCGCGGGCGCAGCAGGTCATCAGCGCAGTGGCCAGAGGCGAGCCTTCGACAGCGCTGATTCTGGTCATGCAGTACCTGCAGCATTCCAGGCTGCAGGACAACCGCAACTGGCCGAGCCACCTGCGCGAGCAGGTGGCCAAAGACGCCGTGCACGAGGGCGCGCTGATCAACGCGCTGCGCGTCGAGCCCGATCTGGGCACACCTGCGCGTGGCGGCCTGCCGGGCACCATCGCCCGGCGCAGCGCCGATGGCTGGCGCATCAGCGGCAGCAAGATCTACTCCACCGGCAGCCATGGCCTGACCTGGTTCGCCGTGTGGGCGCGCAGCGATGACGAAGACCCGCTGGTCGGCAGCTGGCTAGTGCACAAGGACACGCCCGGCATCAGCATCATCGAGGACTGGGACCATCTGGGCATGCGCGCCACCAGCAGCCACGAGGTCAGGTTCGACAACGTGCGGGTGCCGCTCGAACACGCGGTCAGCGTCAGCCCGTGGAGCGCCCCGCAATCCGAACTTGATGGTGCCGGCATGCTGTGGATGTCGGTGCTGCTGTCGTCGGTCTACGATGGCATCGCTCAATCCGCCCGCGACTGGCTGGTGCACTGGCTGGAACAGCGCACGCCGTCCAACCTGGGCGCGGCGCTGTCGACCCTGCCGCGCTTTCAGGAAACAGTCGGGCAGATCGACACGCTGCTGTTCGCCAACCGCAGCCTGCTGGAATCCGCCGCCCAAGGGCACACGCCCGCACAGCATGCCGCGCAGATCAAATACCTGGTGACCGGCAATGCCATCCGCGCAGTGGAACTGGCCATCGAGGCCTCGGGCAACCCCGGGCTTTCACGCACTAACCCGCTGCAACGCCATTACCGCAACGTGCTGTGCGGCCGCGTGCATACGCCGCAGAACGACGCCGTGTTGATAGGCGTGGGCAAGGCGGCTTTTGCCAAGCGCAGTGAAGGATGATTGGGGGCGTACCGATCAGCCCTGCTGATCACCTGATTCGATCGTCGAGTCCAGTCGCTCACGCAGAAACTCGATAAACGCCTGCACCGGACGCGAGGCCTGACGGTGCTGTGGATAAACGGCTGACAGGGTCAACGGCTCGGGGCGCAGTTCATCCAGTACACGAACCAGACTGCCAGCGCGCAACGCATCGCCAACGATGAACGTCGGCAAATAGGTGATACCCAGCCCCGCCAGGGCAGCGTCCTTGAGCAACTCGCCGTTGTTGGCCCGCATCCTGCCGCTGACGTTCAGGCTGACCGGCTTGCCAGTGCCCTGAAAACGCCACTGCACATGACGGCTGTGGCCATACGGCAGGCACTCATGGCTGTGCAGGTCTTCAGGTTTTTGCGGCGTACCCCGCTCGGCCAGGTAGGTGGGGCTGGCGCAGTAGACCCGATCAATCGAGGCGATGCGCCGGGCAATCAGGCTGGAATCTTCCAGCACACCGATGCGCAGCACCAGATCGTAGCCTTCGCTGATCACATCCACCGGCCGGTCGCTCAGGTCCACTTCCACCGCCACATCACGGTAGCGCTGCAAAAACACCGGCAGCAGACACCCCAGATGCGCCACGGCAAACGACAATGGCGCACTCAGGCGCAACGTACCGCGCGGCTCGCTGTTCTGGCCGGTGATGCCCTGCTCGACCTGTTCGACTTCGGCCAGCAGACGCAGGGCCGATTCATAGTAGCTCTGGCCCAGCGGCGTGACATCCAGACGCCGCGTCGAGCGGTTGAGCAGGCGCACGCCGAGACGCTCTTCCAGCTGCATCAGACGGCGGCTGACGAATTGCTTGGACAGGCCCAGCTTGTCGGACGCCGCCGTGAAGCTCCCGGATTCCATGACCTGACAGAAAATACGCATGTCTTCAAAAGGGTTCATGTATCAAGGCCTGAATGAACGCTGAATGCTGTTCGACAGAGCGTAACGTGCCGCGCGGCACTGTCAACCACAGCGAGACAGTCATTCATATTTCAGCTACTTATTGCGACAGTCGATAACCCGTAACCTTCGTCTCACTGGGTCGATTGCTGAATGTGCAGCGTCGATAAACGGATGGAGAAAGAATCATGCTGACTCTTCGCAAAGCTTCCGATCGTGGCGCAGCTGATCATGGCTGGTTGAAATCCTTTCATACCTTTTCCTTTGCCAGCTACCGCAACGCGCAGGAACAGGGTTTTTCCGATCTGCTGGTGATCAATGACGACCGCGTAACCGCCGGTAAAGGCTTCGGCCAGCCACCGCGACATGGAGATCTTTTCCTACGTACTGGAAGGCGCGCTGGAGCACAAAGACACGCTGGGTACCGGCTCGGTGATTCGCCCCGGCGACGTGCAATTGATGAGTGCCGGCAGCGGCGTGGCACACAGTGAGTTCAATCACTCGCAGACCGAAGGTGTGCATTTCCTGCAAATCTGGATCGTACCCAACGTTGCAGGCGCCACGCCGAATTACCAGCAGGAGCATTTCAGCGCTGAGCAGAAACGCGGTCGCCTGCAACTGATTATCTCGCCTGAAGGCGAAGACGGTTCGCTGAAGGTTCGTCAGGACGCCCGCGCGTACGCCGGCCTGTTCGAGGGTGATGAAACCGCAACGCTGGAACTGGCAGCCAACCGCTACGCCTACGTGCACGTCGCCCGCGGCAGCGTGGTACTGAATGGGCAGCAACTGGGTGAAGGGGACGGTGTGCGCGTGCGCAGCGAACAGTTGATCAGCCTGAAAGACGGGGTGGACGCAGAAGTGCTGGTGTTTGACATGCGTCCCAATGAAACGCCGCAGATGCCTTGATGCATATTGATTGGCTCCACGGTCCTGTAGAACTGCAATTTGCTCGCAGCCCTGAACGGGCCGCGAGCGATTGGCATTATTGTTCCGGATACAAGGCGAGTTGACTGCCTTCGGACCTCACTCAGGCATAATTTTTTACGATAGCGTCCCGGGCATCCAGGTAGCTTTCAAGGTAAGAAGACGGGAGGCTGTTAAAAGCCGACTCCCTCCCGGATGGATCACGATAGACCGTGTGCAGGTTTTGCGTTCCTGCGACCTGATCGAACATGACTGCCTTGTTTTCTCGAATTACCGAACGAGCGAACCAAGGGCCGCTAGAGCTTGAACCCGTCTTTGCTCTTATTACAGCATCCACCTCTTCTCTAGCAGCGGGCTTTAAGGCAAATGCAGCTTTGAGCTTGCCCGACCCTTCAGGAGCGCCTTCCAGCGCGGTTGCAGTGACTAAGGGAGTCGCAGTAACACTTCTCTCACCGTACGTATGAACCTTTTTCAAACCCTGCCAAGGATCAACTACTATCGCATGGTCGCCAGTATTGTGGTCTCGCCAGTCGCCGACAATCACGAGGCTGTGCGCGTACGACTCCAACACTTTCAACACTGGCGTGTTGCGCTGGGTGCGCTGGAGCTCGGCAAATACCGTAGTCGCGTACTCACCGCAATTACCGCCACCGGTCTCCTTGATGCCTTTGATCTGCTGGTCCTGGCTTGCGTGCTCGTCAACACGAGTGCGGCACAGTTCCTTACGCATCCAGCTTCGCCCACCACTCATCCACACATTGGCTTCCTGATTCCCCGGACCATCCGGAAAGGTTTCATGGGCGGTCCTCAGCAAGATCTTGTGCGCCAGAACCATCCTATCGAAGGTGGTGGTAGATACCTGTATTACCTGACCATTGCGCCTTCCCGCAGGCAGTGCTTCAAGGCGTGAGTCATGGGCATCTGACAAGGAGCGATAGTTGTTGGTCGAGCTGGTGCCTGAGGGTCCTGCGAAGCAACGAAACATTTTCAGCACCTCATAACTTGATGGATGGATGCGGCCCAAGTGATGCGGGGGGTCTCGCAAATGGCACAGAACGCTTGCCGGGCGAAGATTTCAGCCAATCACCTAACGCCTGAGCATGCTCGATGACACTATCGACCAGCCTGAATATCCCGGCAGAATCCAGTTCCGACAAAGGTTGGCGTGTAGAAAGCAACACTTCCCTTGTTTCCGGAGCGACGCCCACGCTAAGCACCGGATGCTCAAGACCGAAAAGATTTGCCGACAATAAAGCCACATAGGCTTCATCGCCAACATCTTCCGAGAGGCGTCCTGCCTTACAGGCAATATTCAGATAACCCCGCGGATTGCCCATAAGATAGATGTCCAGATTTTCAATGGACAAAATAAAAACGTCCCGACCCTGGGTATCTGTTGGGGAGACGTTGATTTGATATTTTTTCAGCAGATCGGCGATGGCTATCTGAAATACAGGATCCATAACCTTTGCAGAGTCTCGGCTAACCATAATGCAACCTCACCATAACCCCTCTTATTTGGGGCGCTACATCGGGCTATCCCTAGACAGGGTCAGCACACAGTTTCATGACGCTTAGCCTGGTGAGTGGCATTGGCAAAAAATGAGTTCCATGAAAGACATGGTTAATGGGAGCGCTGGTTGTGGCTGCCAGGAAGCTGGCATTTAAGCAGGGGAGCTCAAAAAAAGAAAAAAACGCCGCTCTGTTGAGCGGCGTTTTTTTAAATATGGAGCGGGAAACGAGACT
>NZ_ATDK01000580.1 GCF_000444135.1 Pseudomonas avellanae BPIC 631 | reverse complement strand
ACGCAGAGCGTCGAGAGCTGCATTCCACTGGAGCGCACGGAACGATAATCTCAACTATCGTGCGACGCTCTGCGTCGGCATGCCGTTCGCTAAAACCACCTGTCCGGCAACAAATTCCTTGCATACCACGGTCTGCGTGGCACGCGGCGTAACAGGTTGCTCAATTTGTCATCCGCCGCAAAGGTAATCCGCAGCGCAAGCTTCATCACTTCCGGGTCCATTTCCATGGTCGTGCCCGCCGCCTGCCCCGGCACGGTGCTGCAACCGTGGGTTTCCGGGCCCAGCCACGGGTCGCTGACTTCAACCCAGCGGCTTGGCGCGAACCATGGCACGCCGTTGACTTCCAGGCGTTTCACTTCGCCCGGATGAAAACGCTCGTGGGCGCGGAACCAGTCGTCGATGCGGTCGTCGATCCAGCCGTGGAACATCCAGAACACCGGGTTCACATGGGACGAGAACGGGTCGGCGAGAAAGTCGTTTTCCGGCTCGAACCAGCGCTCGGCGAAGTCATCCGAGCGGCGTGCCATGGGCACCGGCTGGCCGTTGGCCGGGTCGCGGGCCACCGAGGCCCAGCGCATGTGCAGCCAGTCGTGCAGCTCCAGCTCGACCTGCGAACCGAATTGCCCCAACGTCAGCTTCGACAGAAAACGCGGATCGCGGTACTGCGATTCCCACACCTCGAAATGCGTGTGGTACGTCTCGTGGCCTTTGATGTCACTGACCAATTGCGTGTATTCCTCGTCGCCCTGCGCCAGCCAGTTGGGCGGCAAGGCGCAGCCATCGTGATTGTCGAAGTAGCGGGCAAAGCCCAGCCGGTCACGCTCAAGCTCCGGTTGCGGCAACGGAAAGCGCGGCCACGACGGCAGGTCTTGAATCTTGCGCGCCTGAATCAGCATGTGCCGGTGCATGTAAAAGAAGTCTTCACCCGAACCGTTGCGGTCCTTGTGCGGGCCACGGGCATCACGTTCTTTGTCGCGGGGCCCCGGCTGCCAGCCGATGCCGCGCAGGGCATCGCGCTTGTCTTCGGGCAGCTTGTGCCATTTATCCCGAGACGCATGCCAGAGTTGGTGAAACAGGCGGTGTTCCTTTGAAACCAGCCAGGCCAGAAACGGCGGGCTTAAACCCACCCGCTCACGCGCCTCGGGAAACACCTGTTTGATGGCGATCAGGCGGTTTTCCAGCTCCGGCAGGGCCAATGGCCGATCCAGTCGATCGACACGCCCGCTGAGCGTGCCACTGCCGGCATTGCCGAACGCGCCCCAGACTTCATCGAGGGTCAGGCTGAATTCATAATCCGGGGTGTCGCTGTGCGGATCATTGCCCGCATGCCCATCCATGACCCGCAGATACAGTTTCGCGGCATTGGCCGGTTGCAGGTCGCCGATCACCCGAAAGCGTGGCATGCCATCGCCACGCAACTGCCCGGCGGTGTCGATATAGCCGCGCAGGCCGCGCCCACGCGGGGCAATGTCGAGAAACATTTCCAGACCTTGCAGCGGCGCCCCGCTCAGCCCGGCATCGCGGCCCTCGAAACGCAGGGTCCACACGCCACGCAGCTTGTCGGCCAGGCGCTGAGTGGCGGTGTCCGCAGGCCCGGCCGTGGCCTCGCCCGGCGTCACGGGTTCCTCGACTCGGGTGAGTTCGCGGTGCGCGTAATAAGCAGCCGGAAGCGCCGCGCCGGTCAGCGCCAGCCCTGCCATGAACCCTCGTCGAGAAATCGTCATTGCCTACCTGTTCAACCCGAGACCGCCGTTATCCAAGCTAGAACGTAAAACCGACAGACAAATTTAGCTCAACGCCTGCACACAGCACGTTGCGCTAAATTTTTCGCCCATCCGCTCGTTCTCCACCAGATAGCAACGGCCCTTGCAGGCCGCGCAACGGTTAATCAAACGAGACGGAAATGACAAGACCGCGTTGGAAAAAGGCTCTCTTCATCGGCCTGCCGCTGGCTCTGGCCATCAGTGCAGGCGCGGGTTTTCTGGCCTGGAATTACTGGTCGCCTGCCGGTTACCCGGTCAAGGTGATGAAGCAGGCCGACGACCTGCAAGAGCGGATCATTTCCTTCGACAGCCACATCACCGTGCCGATGAAGTTCGGCAGCGAGGGCAACGAGGCCGACAAGGACGGTTCGGGGCAGTTCGACCTGGTGAAAACCGCCCGCGGCAGGCTCTCCGGCGCGGCACTGACGATCTTCGGCTGGCCGGAAATCTGGAACGGCGACAACGCCCCGCATCGTCCGACCCCCGGCTTTGTTGACGAAGCGCGTCATCAGCAGGAAGTGCGCTACAAGATCATCACCGGCATGGTCCGCGATTTTCCCAATCAGGTCGGCATTGCCTACACCCCGGACGACATGCGCCGCCTGCACGGCGAGGGCAAGTTTGCGATCTTCATCAGCATGCTCAACGCCTACCCGCTGGGCGACGACCTGAACCTGCTGGACCACTGGACCGCGCGTGGCATGCGCATGTTCGGTTTCAGCTACGTCGGCAATAACAGCTGGGCCGACTCTTCGCGGCCCCTGCCCTTCCTCAACGACACGCCCGACGCACTGGGCGGCCTGTCGGAGATCGGCAAGCAGGCGGTGCAGCGCCTCAATGACCTGGGCGTGATCATCGACGTGTCGCAGATGTCGAGCAAGGCGCTGCTGCAGGTCAGCCAGTTGAGCCGTACGCCGATGGTCGCCTCGCACTCGGCGCCGCGCGCGCTGGTGGACATCCCGCGCAACCTCAGTGACGAGGAAATGCAGCTCATCAAACAGAGCGGCGGCGTGGTGCAGATCGTGGCATTCCCGGCGTATTTGAAGCCGCTGACCCAGAAGACCCAAGACAAGCTCAACGCCCTGCGCGAGGATTTTGACCTGCCGCCGCTGCCGAATCTGGCCATGGCGCTGATGCCCGGCGACCCGATCATCACCGTCTGGCCCGAACAGCGCTTCGGTGCCTACGCCAGCAAGCTGTACGCGATTCTTGAGGAAGAACCCAAGGCCACGGTCAAGGATTTCGTCGACGCCATCGATTACACGGTCAGGAAGATCGGTATCGACCATGTCGGCATCAGCTCCGACTTCAACGATGGCGGCGGCGTGAAAGGCTTCAACGACGTCAGCGAGGTCCGCAACGTGACCGCCGAGCTGATCGAACGCGGTTACGCCGAAGCCGACATCACCAAACTCTGGGGCGGCAATTTCCTGCGCGTCTGGGAACAGGTTCAAGCCTCGGCGCGCCCGGCGGCCAAACCATGAACCTTTCAAACGCCGTTATCCGATCATCAGGCGAAACCGCTCATGACTGACCGCAGAACCTTCCTCAAGCAGGCCGGCGTACTCGCTGCCGCCCTGCCACTGGGCTCCAGCCTGGCAACAGCAGCCGAATCAAAAACAGCGCCCGAGCCAGCCGCCACAGACAAATGGGCACGCCTTAAACAGCTGTTCAATCAGGACCCGGATTACGTCCACTTTTCCAACTTTCTGGTCACTTCGCACCCCAAACCGGTGCGCGACGCCATCGAACAGCATCGTGCGCACATCGACCGCAATCCTGGCCTGGCGATGGACTGGGACTTGCAGGAAACCGAACGCCGCGAACACGATGTTCGCGTCTGGGCGGGCAAGTACCTGAACGCCCAACCCGGCCAGATCGCCCTGACCGGCAGCACCACCGAAGGGCTGTCGATGATTTACGGCGGTCTTCATGTGCGCCCGGATCAGGAAATCCTCACCACCGAGCACGAACACTCCTGCACCCGCGACATCCTCAAATTCCGTCAGCAGCGCGAAGGCACGCAGGTGCGCAAGATTCGCCTGTTCAAATACCCGGCCACTGTTTCGGCAGACGAAATCATTGGTTCCATCGCCCGCAGCATTCAGCCAAAGACGCGCGTGCTGGGCATGACCTGGGTGCAGTCCGGCAGCGGTGTGAAACTGCCGATTGGCGCCATCGGTGATCTGGTCGAAGAACACAACCGCAACCGTGACGACAAGGATCGCATCCTGTACGTGGTCGATGGCGTGCACGGCTTTGGCGTCGAGAACCTGGATTTCCCGGACATGAACTGCGACTTCTATGTCGCCGGCACGCACAAGTGGATGTTTGGCCCGCGCGGCACCGGCATCGTCTGCGCCCGCTCGGAGCAGGTGAAGGACCTCACGCCGTTGATCCCGACGTTCTCGGAGGCGACCCACTTCGGCACGATCATGACGCCCGGCGGCTATCACTCGTTCGAGCATCGCTGGGCGCTGAACGAAGCGTTCAAGCTGCACCTGCAACTGGGTAAGGCCGAGGTGCAGTCGCGCATTCACGAGCTCAACAGCTACCTCAAGCAGCGTCTTCATGCACAGCCGAATGTCGAGCTGGTGACGCCGATGGACCCGGCACTGTCGGCGGGTTTCAGTTTCTTCCGGCTCAAGGGCCAGGAAAGTGACGAGGTGGCCGCGTGGCTGATGAAACAACGCATGGTGGTCGATGCGGTGAGCCGCGATGTCGGCCCGGTAGTCCGCACGGCGCCAGGGCTGCTGAACAACGAAGCCGAAATCGACCGCTTCATGGCCCTGCTCGGCCAGCGCGCCTGACGCGCACGCACTGAATCACCTGTTTTCCGTTTTCCATCGAGACCCGTCATGAAAAAAACACTGCTGTCCCTTTCCGTCGTGCTCGGCCTGTTGCTGGGCGGCACCGCCCTCGCCGCCACGCCCGTCTCGGTGCCGGTGCCCGCGCCCAGTAAGACATTCAAGGACTGCAAGGATTGCCCGGAAATGGTCGTGCTGCCTGCGGGCACCTTCACCATGGGCGCGCCCGAGGAAGAAATGGGCCGCCAGCCGGACGAAGGCCCGCTGCATGACGTGACCTTCGCCAAACCGTTCGCCATCAGCCAGTTTCAGGTACTGGCCGGCGAATGGGACGCCTATATCAAAAGCTCCGGTTACAAAATGCCGGACGGCGACACCCGCCCAGGCCGCGAGTGCAAGGCCGGCAAGCCACGCTACCCGTTGACCGCGCGCCAGCCCGCGGTGTGCATGGACTGGAACGAGGCCAAGGCCTACGTCGAATGGCTGTCGAAGAAGACCGGCAAGTCTTACCACATGGTCAGCGAAGCCCAGCGCGAATACGCGGCACGCGGCGGCAGCAAGGGTTCGTTCCCGTTCCCGATGGACGAAGGCAAACCGTACAGCATCGCCAAGCACGCCAACACCTACGGCCCGGAAGACGGTTTCAGCTACACCGCACCGGCTGGCAGCTACAGCCCGAACGATTTCGGCATCTACGACGCCCACGGCAACGTCTACGAATGGACCGCCGATTGCGAGACCAGCAACTACAACGGCGCGCCCACCGATGGCAGCGCGTGGCTGGCCGGCGATTGCACCTGGAAGATGATTCGCGGCAATGACTGGACCGAAGCGCCGATCTTCTCCCGCTCCGGCAATCGCAACAGCCGCCAGCCCGACGTGCGTGGCGACTGGCTGGGCTTTCGGGTCGCGCGCGACCTGTAACGCACTTCATGCGCGCGCCCTGCGATGGATGCAGGCCGCACTCACGGACACTGACGAGACACACCATGACCCGCAAAACTGAAAGCCTCGCCCGGGAAACCCTGAGGATCCTCAAGCCGTTCTGGTGGCTGGTGGCGCTGTCAACCGTGCTGGGCATCGTCAGTGGCCTGAGCGTCACCGGCCTGCTGGCCACCATCAACACTGCGCTGAACATGCCCGGCGGCCCAGACACCCACACCGCGCTGCTGTTCGCCGGGTTGTGTGTGCTGACCCTGGCCTGCTCGACACTGTCCAACCTGTCGACCAACTACGTCGGCCAGCGCGTGGTCGCCAATCTGCGTCGCGAGCTTGCCGCCAAGGTGCTGGTCGCGCCCATCGAGCAACTGGAGCGCTACCGCTCGCACCGTTTGATTCCGGTGCTGCTCAACGACGTCAACACCCTCAGCACGTTTGCCCTGTCGGTCGCGCCGATGGTGATTTCGTTCACCGTCACCCTGGGCTGCCTGACCTATCTGGCGCTGTTGTCGTGGCAGATTCTGGCGCTGACCGTGCTCACAGTGGTGCTCGGCACCGGCGCGCAGTACCTGGCCCATGCAGTCGGCATGCGCAGCATTCTGGCCTCACGCAACAGCGAAGACGAACTGCAGAAGCACTATCAGGCGCTGTCCGCAGGTGCCAAGGAGCTGCGCATTCAGCGCAAACGCCGTCAGCACATGCTCGACGAGAAGATTCACGGTGCCACCGAAAACATCTGCCGCTCGAACATTCGTGCCGCCAACATCTTCGTCAGCGCGGAAACCTTCGGTTCAATGCTGTTCTTTGCCGTGATCGGCATGGCCATCGCCTTCCAGGCCATGTGGCCCACCACTGAAAAAACCGTGCTGGGCGGCTTCGTGCTGGTGATGCTGTACATGAAAGGCCCGCTGGAACGTCTGATTACCGCCCTGCCCGGCATCAGCCGCGCTCAGATCGCCATGCGCCGTATTGCCGAGCTGTCGTGGAAGTTTTCCAGCCCCGAACCGCACCTGCTGGTCAGCGACCGCCCTAACTCACTGGCGAATATGCAGACCCTGGAACTGCACAACCTGCGCTATGACTACCCGCCGGTCGAGGGCGGCGACGCCTTTCACCTCGGCCCGGTGGACCTGAGCATCAAACAGGGCGATATCGTGTTCATTGTCGGCGAAAACGGCTGCGGCAAGACCACGTTGATCAAACTGCTGCTGGGCCTGTACACGCCGCAACAGGGCGAAATCCACCTGAATGGCCAAGCCGTAACCCCGGAAAATCTCGACGATTACCGCCAGTTGTTCACCACGATCTTTGCCGACTATTACCTGTTCGATGAGCCCCTGCAGGGTGAGGCCGCATTGCCGAACGACGCCGGCAAATACCTGGAGCGGCTGGACATCGCGCACAAGGTCAGCATCAAGGACGGCGCGTTTACCACCACCGATCTGTCCACCGGCCAGCGCAAGCGCCTGGCACTGATCAATGCCTGGCTGGACGAGCGTCAGGTGCTGGTCTTCGACGAGTGGGCCGCTGACCAGGACCCGGCGTTCCGGCGCGTGTTCTACACCGAACTGCTGCCGGAGCTTAAGCAACAGGGCAAAACCATCATCGTCATCTCCCACGACGACCGCTACTTCTACATCGCCGATCAGTTGGTACGCATGCAGGCGGGCCGGATCGAGGTCGAGCAGGTGCTCAACGAGGCCGCTCCCGCCTGAGTCAGGCGCATTGAAACGCCCCGCCCGGCCTGGCCGCGAGCGGGGCTTTTTGTTGCCCGGCGCAGTCACGCCCGACCCAGCCAGATAGCCAAGCGCCATCTTTTTTCGGGAATTGTGAAAAATTCATTAAATAATCGCTAATCGCTTTCGTTCTCATTAACAGCGAACTGCTGCGGACAGCCATTTTCCTGCCTGGTTCCCAATAAAAAAAGTTGCTCACCTTTGCCCTGTCGATGGCTGAACCCGACTGCGCAGACCTGAACAACGCTCCCAATCTCCTTGCCGATACCCACTGGAAAGAGCCAATTCATGCACAACCCGTCACGCCTCACCCCGCTCAGCAATGCGCTGCTGCTCCGTCAGATGTTCCGTTCCCGGCCATCCATGGCGGCCATGGGTCTTGCGCTCTGCATGCCGGTCGCCACACAGGCGCAGGAAGCCGCCGCAGACGGTTCGACCCAAACAGCCACGGTCAACCTGGCGCCGACTGCAATCGACTCGCAGTACCTGGGCACCGCCACTGACGGCACCGGTTCGTACACCACGGGCGCGGTGAGCATCGGCAAGGGCGCGCCGCAGTCGCTGCGTGAAACGCCACAATCGGTGAGCGTGATGACTCGGCAGGTCATGGATGACAACAACCTCAACAGCTTGAGCAAAGTGCTGGAAGACACGCCCGGTATCACCTTCCAGTACCGCAACTTCGGCGGTCACGTGTACACCTCGCGTGGCTTCTCGTTGCTGGCGGAAAGCTTTCTGGTCGACGGCATAGGCGGTCAGGGCTATCAGATCACCGGCTGGATGCAGCCGGACATGGCCATTTATGACCGCGTGGAAGTGCTGCGCGGTGCGTCCGGCCTGCTGGTCGGTGCCGGTCAGCCTGGTGGTGCTGTCAATCTGGTGCGCAAACGCCCGACGGCCGACAACAAGTTCTCGATCACGACTCGCGCAGGTTCGTGGGACCAGTATCGCGTCGATCTGGACGGCAGCGGCAAGCTCAATGATTCGGGCACGGTGCGCGGGCGCATGGTGGCGGCCTACGATGACAGCGGTTCTTATCTGGACGGCCGCGACAGCCGCACCCCGCTGCTGTACGGCATCGTCGAAGCCGACGTGAGCGATGACACCACCCTGACCATGAGCCTGCGTCGCCAGGAGCAAGTCATCAACGGCTACTCGATCTATGGCCTGCCGCGCTACAGTAATGGCCAGTCGCTGAACCTGTCGCGCTCGACCAACCTGGCGCAGAAGTGGAACCGTCTCGAAAGCGACATGACCGAGGTCTTTACCGAAGTCGCGCACCGCTTCAATGAAGACTGGATCAGCAAGACGTCGTTGACCTATTCGCAGGGCGGGTTTGACCAGGCTATTGCGTATGCAAGGGGAGCGGTCAACCCTACGACGCTGGCAGGCTCTACCTTCCAGAACACACTCTTTCGCAGAGACGAAGTGGACAGCACCGGCCTGAACACCCAACTGGAAGGTAACTTCAACGCTTTCGGCCTTGAGCATCAGGTGACGTTGGGCGCCGACTGGTCGAAACAGAACGCCAATACGCATCAGGCTACTGCACTAACCCGATCCGCGATCAATATTTTCGACGTCAACCAGAGCGCGTTCGCCAAGCCCGCGCGTCCGGCCTGGACCACCGACATCGACACCACCGAAGAACGCGCAGGCCTTTATGCCAACACGCGCATTCACCTGAGCGAACCGTTGAGCGTGGTGCTCGGCAGCCGCCTGAGCTGGTATGACTACACGTACGACGTCAAAACCGGCGCAGCCAACAGTTACGAATCCAAACAGACTCAGGAATTCACCCCGTTCGCAGGCGTCATCTATGACATCAACGACAGTTGGTCGTGGTACGCCAGTTATGCAGATATCTTTACGCCACAAGCCAACTACGTCACCGCTGGCGGCTCGCCACTGGACCCGGCCATCGGTTCCAACTACGAAACCGGTTTCAAGGGTGAGCTGTTCGACAAGCGTATGAACCTGTCGATGGCGCTGTTCTACATCAAGCAAAAAGATGTAGCCGGCGTGGACGTGAACACTACCGAGCTCTGCCCTACCAGCTCCGACGGCTCCTGCTACCTGCAGGACGGCATCAGCCGCAGCAAGGGTGTCGACGTCGAAGCCAGCGGCGAAGTACTGCCGGGTCTGCAAGTGTTCGGCGGCTATACCTTCAACATGCTGCGCAACAATGGCGATTCGGATGTCGCCTACGAAACGCCGAAACACCTGCTGCGCCTGAACACCAGCTACAACCTGCCGGGCGCCTGGAACCGCCTGACACTGGGCACCGGTGTGTCGGCGGACTCTGGCTACGAAGTGCCGTCCAACAAACAGCTGGGTGTCGCCGGCAAGGCCATCTGGGATGCGCGGGCCTCGTGGAAACTGGACGAGAACTGGAAGGTCTCGCTCAACGCCGAAAACCTCTTCGACCGCAAGTACTACAGCACCTCGATCGCCACCGACCGCTCCAACGTCTACGGCGAACCGCGCAGCTACGTCCTGACCTTGCGGGGGGATTTCTAATCTGAGTCCAGGCTTTTGATTGTGGCCGAAGGCCGTGGGAGCGAGCCGGGCGACGCTTCGTTTGTTCGCGAATAAGTCAGTATGTTCTCCGAAAATGCATTGTCTGAACGACCGTCTTCGCGAACAAGTTCGCTCCCACAGGGATTTGCATTTATCCTGCACCCTCGACTTCAACGAGCCACCCCTCCCATGCCAACACCCTCCAGCCGCCTGCGCACAGGACGCGTGAAAACGTGTGGCCTGCGTCTGGGCGGGCTGGTGCTGGCATTGGCTTTTCAGGGCGAGGTACTGGCTGAAGAGTTCGACTTCGATATCCCCGCACAGGCCCTGAATAGTGCCCTCAAGGAACTGGGGCGACAAGGCGACCTGCAAATCCTCTACAACCCCGACGATGTGAACGGCAAGCTCGGCAGCGCGGTACACGGCAGGTTGACGCCTGAACAGGCGGTGGCGGACCTGCTGAAAAAAGCCGACGTGGCGCACAGCTTCGAGGCCAACACCCTGATCCTCGGCATCGCCGCCTCCGCGCAGCCCATGAACCTGGGGCCGGTGGCAATCAAAGGCGACCATTTCGGTATCACCACCGAAGGCAGCGGTTCGTATGCGGCCACCGGCGTGATCATCAACAAGACGTCACAGTCGCTGCGTGATACCCCGCAGTCAGTCACCGTCATGACCCGCCAGTTGATGAACGACAAGAACCTCACCGGCCTGGACGAGGTGATGGCGCAAACGCCCGGCATCACTTTTTCGCAACGCAATTTCGGCTCTCATGTGTTCAGCTCACGGGGCTTTGCGCTGGAGGACGAAAGCTACACCATTGATGGCGTGGCCGGTCAGGGTTACAGCGTGACCGGCTGGATGACCCCGGACATGGAAATCTACGACCGCGTCGAAGTGCTGCGTGGCGCGGCCGGGCTGCTGATCGGTGCGGGCAACCCCGGTGGCGCGGTCAATCTGGTGCGCAAGCGGCCGACCGCAATACCGCAGCTGTCGATCACCACCCGCGCCGGCAGTTGGGACCAGTACCGCGTCGATCTGGACGCCAGCAGCAAGCTCAACGATTCGGGCAGCGTGCGCGGGCGCTTTGTAACCTCTTACGAAGACCGTGGCTCTTTCATCGACGGGCTGCAAAAAACCGCGCCGCTGCTGTACGGCATTCTGGAAACCGACCTGAGCGAAGACACCACACTGACCCTGGGCTTGCGCCATCAGAGCGCGGACATTCACGGCTTTTCGATTTTCGGCCTGCCCCGCTACAGCAACGGCAAGGCTGTCGATCTGCCGCGCGCCACCTCGCTGGCGCAGGGCTGGAACCGCCACCAGACGCGAACCGACGAAGTGTTCAGCGAACTGGAAACCCACTTTGACGAAAACTGGAGCGGCACGCTGTCTGCCACTCACTCCGATGGCGCTTTCGAGCAGAAAGTCGCCTATGCACAAGGTGCCATAGACCCTGCGACCCAAAGCGGTTCGCGTCTGGTCAAAACCCTGTTTCGCTCGGACGCGCTGCAAAGCGACGGTTTCGACAGCCACCTGGACGGTCGTTTCGACGCCTTTGGCCTGACCCATCAGGTGACGGTCGGTGGCAATTGGTCCGAGCAAAAACGTGATTCTCGCTACGCCACCGTCAACGCCAATCAGCCGCTGGACATCTTCAATACCGATCACAACGCGATTGCAGAACCTGCGCGTCCGGCCTGGCGCAGCACCGACTACAGCGACAAGCGTTATGGCGTTTACAGCAACCTGCGCCTGAGCCTGACCGAGTCGTTGAGCCTGGTCATGGGCGGCCGGGTCAGTTGGTATGACTATCAGAGCCAGTCCGCAGGCGTGACCACTCGCGCCCAGGAAAACAATCAGGTCACGCCGTTTCTGGGTGTGATCTACGACCTGAACCGCGACTGGTCGTGGTACGCCAGCTACACCGATATCTTTCTGCCGCAGAGCGGTTATCGAAACGCATCCGGCGCATTCCTTGATCCGGCCATCGGCGCCAGCCATGAAACCGGCATCAAAGGCGAGCTGTTCGACAAGCGCCTGAACGTGTCTTTTGCGCTGTTCTATGTGAAACAGAAAGACGTGGCGGTCGAGGACGATGCCCATGCGGGCCAGTGCCTGAGCAACGACGCTTACGGCACCTGCTACCTCAATGGCGACATCCGGCGCAGCAAGGGTATCGACATGGAAATCAGTGGCGAGCCGCTGCCTGGGCTGCAGACCCTGGCCGGTTACACCTTCAACCTTACGCGCGGCAGCGATGGGCAATCTATTTCGGCAGAAACACCCCGGCACATGTTGCGCCTGTCCAGCAGCTACACCCTGCCCGGCACCTGGCGTCGCCTGACTGTCGGTGGCGGTGTGTCGGCGCAAAGCGGCTACTCGGAACACGAGACGACCCAGCCCATCGACAACCCCGGCCGCGCCATCTGGGACGCGCGGGCCTCGTGGAAAATCGACGAACACTGGTCAGTGGCGCTCAACGGCAACAACCTGCTCGATCGTAAATACTACAAGGCCACCGGCGACATCGACCGCGGCAACTACTACGGCGATCCGCGCAACTACGTCCTGACGTTGCGCGGGGATTTTTAGCAGCCCGACTCTGACCAGTTATAGTTATAAACAGATCTTTTGGGGGCAGCCCACTTTTGTGGGAGCGGACTTGTCCGCGAAGACGATGTTTCAGACGACGCATTTTCGGAAAATGTACCGGCCCTTTCGCGGACAAGTCCGCTCCCACGCCCTTCGGGCAGAAGCGCGTCGTGTGTGCGGACCGGGCGACGCTTCGCTTGTCCGCGAACTGCCGGGAACCGGTAGCAAAAACCAGCCGCCTCGGTGCACCAGATACAACCAGGTTGGCCGGTTTTGGGTCCGCTTCGCAGCCCATCGCGGACAAGTCCCACGGAGGCTTTGTGGACACCCTGTTTTATTGCCATTTCCCAGCAGATCCCACAAATGCGAAGCGTCGCCCGGTCCATTCCCACAGGTGGGAATGCCGTTCGTGACGCTCTGCGTCACACAAGCCGTTCGGCAAGCCCCTGCAGAAAAGCCTCCGCGAGCACCACGTTGTCGTGCCGCTGATCAACCGTTATCGAGCTGCGCAGCCCGTTCACCGAGCACTGTTCAAGCAGTACCGCTTCAGCCCTGGCAATCTGCCCGGGCGCGCGGCTCTGCCCGGCCCACCAGCAATCGGCCTGCACGTTGAGCTTTTTCAGGGTAAACGCCTGGCTCAGTTGCGCGTTGGCTTCCAGCAGTTTGTAACCGGTTTCGATCTCGTCCTGCACGGCGATGTCCTGAAAGATGCTGCGCAGGTTGTCGGCGTTCATTCCGGCTTGCTGTGCAACCTTGTCCACCACCCAGTCAATCACCTCACCCTCGCTGGCAACCGAGTGCCGGGCGGTTTCGATCAGGCCGACAATCGACGCTTCCTGCAAGCCCGGCACAAACGCCTGCAGGCTTTTGATCAGGCTGCGGTAATAGTTTTCGCCCTGTTTCTGTGTGGTGACTTCCGGCGCTTCCTCGACCCACTCCATCGCCAGCGACGCAGGCAGTTGCGTGTCCACCAGCCCGAGGAAACTCACTGTGTCGCCGTCACGCTCGAGCACATGCGCCACCTCGATGGCCAGCGCGCCACCCATCGACCAGCCCAGCAGGTTGTAAGGCCCGTGCGGCTGTGTCGTACGAATCTGCTCGACGTAATAAGCAACCATTTCCTGCCACGACGTATCAAACCAGCCCGGCACCACGTAGGCCTTGTTGACCAGCCCGTAAACCGGTCGGCTGTCGTTCAATTGACCCGCCAGCGGGTAATACGAGTACGTGCCGCCGCCGCCCGGTGGCAGGCAAAACAGTGGCGCAGCGCCGGATTGATTGGCGTTCATGGCGATGACGGCTGACTTGACCCTGGCCTCGTCAGCGCGCATGAAATCGGCCAGCTCACCGAGGGTCTGCATCAGTAGAAAATCATGCAGTTTGATGGAGATATCGAACGTCTCGCGAATCCTCCCCGCCAGCGAAACTGCCAGTAGCGAGTGCCCGCCCAGCGCGAAGAAGTTGTCGTTCAGACCGACCTGTTCGACCTGCAACACCTGCTCCCACAGCGCCGCCAAACGCTGCTCGAATTCCGTACGCGGTGCGACGTAACCCTGCTGCGACTGGCTGACATCCGGTTTGGGCAGCGCGCGGCGATCCAGTTTGCCGTTGGCGGTCAGCGGCATCACATCGATGAAGACAAAGTATGTCGGCACCATGTAGTCCGGCACGTGAGCCTTGAGGTGCGTCTTCAAGGCTTCGCGCAGAGCATCCGGGGCTTGGTCAACGTCGGTCGGCACCAGATACGCCACCAGCTGCTTGCCCGACGGCCCATCGATATCGATCACATTGGCTTCGCGCACACCTGCATGCTCATGCAGACGCGCTTCGATTTCGCCCAGCTCGATGCGCAGGCCACGAATTTTCACTTGGTGGTCGATGCGCCCGGCGTA
>NZ_ATDK01000579.1 GCF_000444135.1 Pseudomonas avellanae BPIC 631 | reverse complement strand
CCGTAAACAAACATCACTGAAATCGCAAAACCGTTGTGTGGCGCGAAGCGCCACAAAGAGGACGCAGAGCGTCCAGAACTGCATGCCGGCGCAGGAGCTTCGGCACGATAGTCAACGCCGCCATGCTACTCAGCCGTGGCGGTTTTTTTTCAGGTTTTCAGAGCAGTGACAGCGGATAGCTCACGATCACACGGTTTTCGTCGAACTGATTAGTGCTGTAATCACGGCGCATGGTCGAGTTGCGCCACTTGAGCGACAGGCTTTTAAACGCACCACTTTGAAACACATAAGCCAGCTCGGTTTCCCGTGCCCACTCTTCGCCATCGGTGATAGCGCCGGTGTGCACGTTTTCGCCGCTGATGTAGCGGTTCATCAGGGTCAGGCCCGGCGCGCCGAGCGCAGCGAAGTCGTAATCGTGGCGCAACTGCCAGGATTTCTCTCTGGCATTGTCGAAGCTGGAATTGTAACTGTCGTTGGCCAGTGTGCCACCACTGGTGCCGTTGACGCGCATCCACGCGCTGTCGCCGCTGACCTTCTGCAGGCCCACGTAAAAGGTGTTGCCGCCGTGTCGTGCCGAGAGCAGGGCGGACCAGGTCTTGTTGTCCAGATCACCCGCCAGCGACTGGCCATCGTCCTTGCCCTGGAAATAGCCGAGGTTGGCCCCCAGCGTCCAGCTGCCCAGCGGCTGGCTGTGCAACAGGTTGAAATACTGCTGATGGTAGATGTCTTCAAGCTGGGCGTACCACACGCCGACCTGAGTGCGTTTTTCGTTGAACACATACTCGCCGCCGCCGAAGTTGAAGCGGTCGGAGGTGAACGCTGCGCGGCCGGTCATGGACATGTCTTGCATGCTCGCGTCGTTGCGCGGGCTGTTGGCGCGGAACTGGCCACCGTACACGGTTAGCCCGTCGATCTCCTTGGAGGTGATCTGCCCGCCCTGAAAGGTTTGCGGCAGCGAGCGGCCGTCATCGGAGCGCAGGATCGGCAACACCGGCATCCACTCGCCGACCTTCAATTCGGTTTTCGAGAAGCGTGCCTTGCCTGCCACGGCCAGGCGCCCGAAGTCGTCGGCCGGGCGTCCGTCACTGTGGATAGGCAGCAACTGTGTGCCGCCAGTGCCTTTGCCGCCGTCCAGCTTGAGCGAGTAAAGCCCCAGCGCATCCACACCAAAGCCTACGGTGCCCTGGGTAAAACCGGAGCGGGCGTCGAGGATGAAGTTCTGCGTCCATTCCTCGGCGTAATTCTGCGCGTTGGCCGGGTCGACGAAGTTGCGGTTGATGTAGAAGTTGCGTAGGTTCAGATTGACCTTGGCGTCTTCGACGAACCCGGCGGCGTGACTCAGAGCAGGGGCGAGGGTGGACGCGATGGCCGCAGAGAGGCCGCAAGCGATTTTGCAAGAGACGTTCGAGCGCATGGAGCAGACCTTTTTTGTAGTTATTGAGTCGTTGTAGCTGGCTGCGATAGTGAAATGCCGGGGCGCGGTGTGCAATTGTGAAACATCTGTTTCGGGCGATTACCGAACGTTAATGTACTGGTCCGAACATTTTGTGCAGGACGTTGCAAAAGCGTGTGCGATGCTCACTGATCTGTAGATACAGGCGGCGTACACAGCCTGAAACTTGAACAAGGAAGCCCGATGAGCCCTGCCAGCACGCCGTTGTCCGGCGTCAATCAACCGTTGAAAGGAATTGGTTTCATTCTTCTGGCGACCTTTCTGTTTGCCAGTCACGACACGCTGTCCAAATACCTGTCCGGTTTCTATCCGATCATTCTGGTGGTATGGGCGCGCTATCTGGTGCACACGTTGCTCATGGCCTGCATCTTCATGCCATCGGCGGGTCTGCGCGTACTGCGCACCAAGCGCCCCGGCTTGCAGGTACTGCGCGCGCTGGCCTTGCTGGGCACCAGTCTGTTGTTCACCAGCAGCCTGATGTTCATTCCTCAGGCAGAAGCCACGGCGGTCAACTTCCTCGCGCCGCTGCTGGTCACCGCGCTGTCGGTGCCGTTGCTGCATGAGCGCGTGACGCGTGGGCAATGGATTGCCGTGGTGGTCGGGTTTGTCGGGGTGATGATCATCATTCATCCGGGCGGCGAGTTGTTCACGCCGGCGATTCTGCTGCCGTTGTCGTCGGCCTTGTGCTTCGCGCTGTATCAACTGCTGACGCGGCTGGTCAGCCCGTTCGACAGCCCGACCACCAGCAACTTTTTCGCCGGGCTGTTCAACACGCTGTTGATGAGCGCGCTGGTGCCGTTTTTCTGGGAAGTACCGGCGCTCAAGCATTTGCCGTTTCTGCTCGCACTGGGTGCGTGCGGCATGTCTGCCCATCTGTTGCTGACCCAGGCCTTCCGCTTCGCCGCCCCGGCCATGCTCGCACCGTTCAGCTACTGCCAGATCGTCTTCGCCGGGCTGTTGGGGTTTCTGGTCTTCGATCACATGCCATCGCCCACCGCCCAGGCCGGCATCGCGATTATCTGCCTGAGTGGCCTGGCGGCGGCATGGCAACAGCGGCGCAACGGTGGGTAGCGATCAACCCACACAAAAAAGGCCCGATCACTGGGTGAGCGGGCCTTTGCGTTTTGCATCAGACAATCATTCGCTGAGCGTCGGCACCTTGCGTGGGGCCATGAAGTACAGCCAGATCAGCGCGATGAAGTACATCGCCGGGATCATGGTGAACAACACGTTGTAATTGTTGTTGGTGGCGGTCAGCACCGCACCGACGATCTGGGTCATGAACATGCCGCCGATGGCTGCGCACATACCGCCAAAGCCGAACACCGTGCTCATCATGTGCTTGGGCGTGTAATCCATCACCAGGCTCCAGATGTTCGCGGTCCAGGCCTGATGCGCGCCGACTGCCACAGAGATGGCCAGCACCGCGACCCACAAGCCGCTGGCGTTGGCGGCGAACACCACGCTGCAGATGGTGATGGCGAATATCAGCATCGACAGCAGACGCGCTTTGGTCGCCCGCATGCCGCGCCCGATCAGCCACGATGACAGGATGCCGCCACCCACGCTGCCGAAGTCGGCGGTCAGCCAGATAAGGATCAGCGGGATGCCCATTTGCGTCACGCTGATGCCCAGGTTGTATTGCTGATTGAGAAACGGCGGCAACCAGTACAGGTAGAACCAGAACACTGGCGCGGTGATCGCGTAAGCCAGCGCAAATGCCCAGGTGCCGCGCATCTTCAGAATGCCGGTGAAAGGCACCTTGACCGGCGCAGGCTCGACTTCCTGGTTGATGTAGTCCAGTTCGGTTTTGCTGACGGTCGGGTGCTCTTCAGGGTTGTAGTACTTCAAGCGCCACATGATTACCCAGATCAGCCCCAGCGAACCCATCGCCACGAACGCGGCCTGCCAGCCCCATACCGTGAGGATTACCGGCAGCAACGCTGGCGTCAGCATCGCACCGACGTTGGTGCCAGCGTTGAAGATGCCAGTCGCCACCGCACGCTCACCGGCCGGGAACCACAGGCGCGTGGTTTTCACGCAGGCCGGGTAGTTGGCCGCCTCGGTCAGGCCCAGAATGAAGCGGCAGACCATGAAGCCGACCGCAGACGTCGCCAGGCCATGTGCACCGGTCGCCAGGCTCCACAACAGCACGGCGAGGAAGAACGCGCGCTTGACGCCGACCTTGTCGATGAAGCGGCCCTGCAACACAAAACCGACGGCGTAGCCGACCTGAAACCAGAAGTTGATGTTGGCGTAGTCCATCGCCGTCCAGCTCATCTCCTTGGCCAGGATCGGCTGCATGACCCCGAGCGCCGCCCGGTCGATGTAGTTCAGCGTAGTGGCGAAGAACACCAGGGCAAGCATGCCCCAGCGGGTCTTGCCCACGGCAAGAGCGCCGCGAATCTTTTCGCCCATCCCGGCACGGGTAACAGGGTTGTTCTGGGTATTGAGCATGATGATCTAACCATCCGTTCCAGGACTGTGCTGCTGGCAACAGTCGGACTGAGAAGTCCACTCGATGCAGGCGTTGTGCAGGTAAAGTGAAGTCGTAGTACCGTGAATCGACTGGCCGATTGACTCAGGCTTTCATCGAGACGGTCCGTCGGGCCGACAATTTACAGGTTGGGCCGCGCAAGTGCGTTGGAATGTTTCAGGCGACGCGAACCTGAAGCGGGCTTTTGGCCTGTTCGGTTTGTCGGGCATGACGTCTGGTAGGACGGGCGGGCGAGCGGGTGAGCAAAGCGAGAAGGGTGCACATGAGCAATGTTCCTGTTTTTTTGATTGTTATGGGTTGCTGCTGATGAAGCATAAATGTCGTACGTTCGACTGCCGGGGCTATCCTGCAATGTGATGCTGATGGTGAGCATTACGCGATACAGCGTCAATTGAGTAAAACGGCTTTTGTTCGATAATCGAACGTAAAACTAACCGGTTCGTACACTTTATGTTGCTGTAGTATTTTGACAGGCAAATACTTTACTCGCACCTCTGAATAAGGCCGGGAAAGGCCGGAATGCGGTGCTGTCCAGTCGTGACCCGTACAGGTCGCGTTCATCCAGGAGCTGAAAAGCATGCAGCGTTCAATTGCCACCGTATCCTTGAGCGGTACTCTGCCCGAAAAGCTCGAAGCCATCGCCGCAGCCGGCTTTGACGGCGTCGAGATTTTCGAAAACGACTTGTTGTATTACGACGGTAGCCCACGCAACGTCAGGCAGCTATGCGCCGACCTGGGTATCGCCATCACGTTGTTCCAGCCATTCCGCGATTTTGAAGGCTGCCGTCGCGACCGATTGCAACGCAATGTGGACCGCGCCGAACGCAAATTCGACCTGATGCAGGAGCTGGGCACCGACCTGGTGCTGGTCTGCAGCAATGCGTCTGCCGACTCGGTGGGCGATGAAAACATTCTTCTTGATGACCTGAGTTTGCTGGCCGAGCGTGCTGGCGCCCGCAACCTGCGTGTCGGTTATGAAGCGCTGGCGTGGGGCAAGCACGTCAATACCTGGCAACAGGTCTGGAACCTGGTGCGTCAGGTTGATCATCCTGCGCTGGGTGTGTTGCTCGACAGCTTCCACACGCTGTCGCTCAAGGGCGATCCGAGCGCGATTGCGCAGATCCCCGGCGACAAGATCTTCTTCGTGCAGATGGCCGATGCGCCGATTCTGGCGATGGACGTGCTGGAATGGAGCCGCCATTTCCGCTGTTTCCCTGGGCAAGGCGAGTTCGACCTGGCCGGTTTCCTTGCGCCGATCCTGCGCAGCGGTTACACCGGCCCGTTGTCGCTGGAAGTGTTCAATGACGGCTTTCGTGCCGCCCCGACCCGCGCCAACGCAGCAGACGGTTTGCGTTCGTTGCTGTACCTGGAAGAAAAAACCCGCCAGTTGCTGGCGCGTGACGAGCCGGTGGCGGTTCCCGAGGTGCTGTTCAATCCGCCGCCTGCCAGCAGCTATAACGGTGTCGAGTTTCTTGAATTCGCAGTCGATGAGAGCCACTCGGCTCGCCTGTCAGGTTGGCTGCAGCGGCTCGGTTTCGCCAAACTGGGCCAGCACCGTTCCAAGGCTGTCAGCTTGTTGGGGCAGGGTGATATCAAGATTGTGCTCAACGCCGAGCCGTATTCGTTTGCCCACAGTTTTTTCGAGGCGCACGGGCCTTCGCTGTGCGCCACCGCCTTGCGCGTCGATGACGGCTATCAGTCGCTGGAGCGTGCGCGTGCGTTCAAGGGGCAGCCTTATCGCGGTCTGGTCGGCCCCAATGAGCGGGAGATTCCGTCGGTGCGTGCGCCGGACGGCAGCCTGATCTACCTGGTCGACAACGCTTCGCCGGGTTACTCGATCTACGACAGCGATTTTGTCGTCGACACCCAAGCAGTCGCCAAGGGCGGTTTGCAGCGTATCGACCACATGGCCATGGCGCTGCCCGCCGACAGCCTGGACAGCTGGGTGCTGTTCTACAAAAGCATTCTGGATTTCGAAGCTGATGACGAAGTGGTGCTGCCCGACCCTTACGGGCTGGTCAAAAGCCGAGCGCTGCGCAGTCGTTGCAGCACCGTGCGCCTGCCGCTGAATATTTCCGAGAACCGCAACACGGCCATTTCCCACGCGCTGTCGAGTTATCGCGGTTCCGGTGTGCACCACATCGCGTTCTCCTGCGAGGACATCTTTGCCGAGGTCAGCCGAGCCAAGGAAGCCGGTGTGCCGTTGCTGGACATCCCGCTCAATTACTACGATGACCTGGCCGCGCGCTTCGATTTCGACGAAGAGTTTCTCAGCGAACTGGCGTATTACAACGTGCTTTATGACCGTGATGCGCAGGGCGGCGAGCTGTTTCACGTCTACACCGATGCATTTGACGGGCGCTTCTTCTTCGAGATTCTGCAGCGCAAGAATGGCTATGTGGGCTACGGCGCCGCCAACGTGCCGGTGCGTCTGGCCGCAATGGCCAAGGCGCGCAACGTGGCGGCGCGTCAGGCACGTTTGTAGAAAACGCTTGATGCACGTGTTGCGAGGGTTCGCAGCCCTCGCAGCTTCCCTCTATTCCCGGTCAGCTTCATACTCCGCGCATTACCCGTGGTCATGAGCCAACAATGAAAAAAACGACTCCGCCGTTGCCGTTGAACCTGCCGCCATTGTGCCTAGAGGCCGCAAGAACAACCCGGAAAAAACCCGTGAAGACATCCTCAAGGCCGCTGTCGCCGAGTTTGTCGCGCACGGGCTGACGGGCGCGCGCGTCGATGCCATTGCCGAACGCACCAAGACCTCGAAACGGATGATCTATTACTACTTCGGCAGCAAGGAGCAGTTGTACGTCGAAGTGCTGGAAAAGCTCTACGGGGCGATTCGCAACACCGAAAGCGAGCTTAATCTCGGCGAGCTCGAGCCTGTGGAGGCGATCCATCGGGTGGTCGAGTTCACCTTCGATCACCACGACAGCAACGTCGATTTCGTGCGCATCGTGTGCATCGAAAACATTCATAACGGCGAGAACGTCAAACAGTCCGATACGATCCAGGCCAAGAGCCAGAACATCATCAGGGCGCTCGACGGCATCCTGCGTCGCGGTGAAGCCAACGGCCTGTTCCGTGACGGCGTTCATCCGGTGGACCTGCACCTGATGATCAGCTCGTTCTGCTTCTACCGGATCTCCAACCGCCACACGTTCAGTGAAATCTTCCAGATCGAGCTGTGGAGCGAGGAGGTCAAGCAGCGTCACAAGGCGATGATCTGCGACGCTGTGCTGCGTTACCTCAAGCGCTGAGGCTTACAGGGTGTGGAAGTGCGCCATCATCCGTTGCGCATCAGCGGACCGGCCACTGAACAGCTCGAACGCCTTGACCGCCTGAAACACCGCCATGGTGCTGCCATCCAGTGTGCGGCAACCCAGGGCGCGGGCATGCTTGAGCAGCTCGGTTTCCAGCGGGAAGTAAATGATTTCAGCCACCCACAGCGCGGGCCGCAGCAGCTCGACCGGCAACGGCGTGCCCGGCAGCTTGACCATGCCCACCGGCGTGGTATTGACCAGCCCGTCGGCTTCGGCCATTGCCGCAGGCAGGTCAAGACCGACCTGCGCGCGTCCGGCACCGAAATGCTCGTTGAGGTTGTCCACCAGGCCTTGCGCCCGCCGCGGTTCGACCTCGAACACGGTGAGGCGCTCGACGCCTGCGCTCATCAGCGCATGAGCCACGGCAGCGCCCGCACCACCTGCACCCATTTGCACCACATGCTGGCGTGGAGCCTTGTCCAGCCCGCGCTGGAAACCTTCGGCAAAACCCAGACAGTCGGTGTTGTGCCCGATGCGCTTTCCGTCCTTGAAGACCACGGTGTTGACCGCGCCGATGCCGCGCGCTTCGTCGGACAGTTCGTCCAGCAAGGGGATGACCGCCTGTTTGCAGGGAAAGGTGATATTCAGGCCGGTAAAGCCGCAGTTCTGCGCGCTTTCGACAAGCCAGGGCAGGGCGTTGATGTCCAGTTGCAACGCGTCGATATCGATCAGCCGGTACAGGTAGCGCAGGCCCTGTGCGTCGCCTTCGTGCTCATGCATGGCGGGCGTTCGCGAAGCCTGGATGCCGGAGCCGATCAGGCCGGCGAGTACTGAGGTGTGTTCAGCATGGGTCATGAAAATATGTCTCTTGTTTTTGTGACGCTGCCCGATATCGAGCAGGAGTTGAGCTGAATGTACCAGATGGTTAATAGTGCCGCAGGTAGCGGTCGATTGTCATGCAGCGATGTTGTGCGGTGATCGCCCGGATCAGCGATAATCCCCGGCCAGCCGCCTCAGGCAAACCAGAGTCCGAGCCCCAGCATGTCCGAGTCCGTTTTCAGTGCCGCACAGCAACAAGCCAGCACCTTGTACCTGCCGCCTGGCCCGTGGGCGACTGTGCTCGATTGCCTATGCGCGAAATTCACGGCCATCAGCCGTGAACAGTGGCTGGACCGTATCGCCCGTGACCGGGTGCTGGATGCTGACGGAAAAACCATTACGCCGCACATGGCCTATCGCGAAGGGCTGAAGATTCATTACTTTCGTGAAGTGCCCAATGAAACGCCGATCCCGGTGGTCGAGACCATTCTCTATGCCGACGAACACCTTGTCGTCGCCGACAAGCCACACTTTCTTCCCGTGACACCGGCTGGCGAATACGTCGAACAAACCTTGTTACGCCGCCTTATCCATCGCCTCGACAACCCCGATCTGGTGCCGCTGCACCGTATCGACCGGCACACCGCAGGGCTGGTGCTGTTTTCAGCCAACCGGCAGACGCGCTCGGCCTATCAGACACTGTTCCCTACCCGGCGTATCGACAAATGCTACGAAGCCATTGCGCCAGCGCTGCCTGAACTTGAGTTTCCGCGCCTGCACGAGAGCCGTCTGGTCGAGGGCGAGCCGTTTTTTCGCATGCAGGAAGGGCCGGGGGTCAGCAACACGCAGACGCGCATCGAAGTGCTGGAGCGGCACGGGCCATTATGGCGTTACGGGTTGCACCCGGTAACAGGCAAGAAGCATCAATTGCGCGTGCACATGGCGGCGCTGGGCGCTGCGATCTGTAACGATCCGTTCTACCCCGATGCCCTGAAGGATCCGCTGGACGACTATCGGCACCCATTGAAATTGCTCGCCAAAAGCCTGCGCTTCATCGATCCGCTCAGCGGCGAACCGCGTCAGTTCGAGAGCCTGCTCAAGCTGGACTGGTAAACCACAAGGCTGGAATGGCAGGCCCAAAAAAACCCGCACTTGGCGGGTTTTTTCGAATCAGTCACGCGACGTCCGGATTACAGATCCTTGACGGTACGTACCTGGTCCTTGTTGATGCGGGTCTGCTTGCCATCGAGCTGTTTGAACTCGTAGAAACCCGAATCCTGATCGTACTTGGGAGTATCGACGGCCTGGATTTCACGACCATCGTTCAGAGTGATCACAGTGGGCGATGCGCAACCGGCGAGGGAGGCGATGCTCAGTGCAAGCAGAAAGGCAGCGGGAAGGGTCCGTTGTTTCATTACTGTGTCTCCAGATGGATTCTTGATTACTGAACTCTCAGACGTATACGCCGTCTGCAAGTTCCGTATACACCGTGCGCAAGTTCAATAACCACTTACTTACGGTCATTTTCATTGATCCCTGCCAACAGACAGGGTGTGTTCAGGTTGGCCAGGCGTGGATCATCTGCTTCCAGCTGTACAGCGACTGGTTGCAGTGGCTCCATGGCCCGCCGCGGGCTGCGTTCGCCGGTCAGCCATGCGGCTTCCAGCGTTGCGGCACAAGCGACCGGGATCATACATAAAAGCGGCTGCCAGTGCTGACCTTCGCGCACCATGACGGGTCGCTGCGGATATTCACATGCTTTTTCGCGCATCGCCCGCAGCAATGGCTCATCGACAAGAGGCCCGTCGCAGGGCAGCACCAGCAACCACTGATGACGGGCACGCGGTAGTGCGGCGCGAATCCCGGCCAGGGGGCCGTTGAAGTCGGTGTCGTCATCCTTGACCACCTGATCGGCGTATTGAGCATAGCGCTCGATGTTGCGGTTGCAGGAAATGATCAGGTCGTCGGTCAGGGGCCGGGTCAGGGCGTGCAGATGCTCGATCAGCGCCTTGCCCTGCCACTCGATCAGGCCCTTGTCACGCCCGCCCATACGCTGCCCGCGGCCTCCGGCCAGCAGCAGGATAGAGCAGGGAGGCAGTGCAGCACGGACATTCATCAAACACTCGGCGGGCAGGCAAAAGGAGTGCTGTGATATAACACCGGCCTGTTTCCTTCACAACTGGATGAGGCCATGAAAGCCAAGGCTGACACACCTTTCGTACCCCTGAATATCGCCGTACTGACCGTCAGCGATACCCGCACCCGCGAAACCGACACCTCGGGGCAGATGTTCGTCGACCGCCTGACCGACGCCGGTCATGGCCTGATCGAACGCGTCCTGCTCAAGGATGATCTGTACAAAATCCGTGCTCAGGTCGCCACCTGGATTGCCGACGATCAGGTGCAGGTTGTGCTGATCACTGGCGGCACCGGCTTTACCGGCCGTGACAGCACTCCCGAAGCTGTGGCGTGCCTGCTGGACAAGCAGGTCGACGGGTTTGGCGAGCTGTTCCGGCAGATATCCGTGCCGGACATCGGCACCTCGACCATTCAGTCCCGCGCGCTGGCCGGTTTGTCCAATGGCACGCTGGTCTGCTGCCTGCCGGGTTCCACGAATGCCGTGCGTACCGCATGGGACGGGATTCTCGCCGAGCAGCTGGATTCGCGCTTCCGGCCCTGCAACTTCGTGCCGCACCTCAAGCAGGCCGAGCCCTGCGCGACCCGCGGTTGAGTGCTGATGAACAACGAGCCAAAAAACCTGTTGCCGGTTGAAGAGGCCATTGCCCGACTGCTGGCAATGGCCGAGGCCACGCAAATAACCGAACGCCAGCGCGTCTCGCTGGCCGATGCCGAAGGCCGCGTGCTGGCGGTGGATCTGGTTTCCACGCTGGACCTGCCGCCCTGGCCGAACAGCGCCATGGACGGTTACGCCTTGCGCCAGGCGGACTGGACCGGAGAGCCGCTGACCGTCAGCCAGCGCATTTTTGCCGGCCAGGCACCCGAGCCACTGGCTCCCGGCACCTGCGCGCGGATCTTCACCGGCGCACCGATGCCCGAGGGCGCTGATTGCGTCGAGATGCAGGAAAACGCCGATGTGCTGGCAGACCAGCGTGTGCGCTTCAGCGAGCCGCTGAGCGTCGGGCAGAACATTCGCCCGCAAGGCCAGGAAACCCGTGTCGGCGACAGCGTACTGGCAGCCGGCACGCGCCTGGGTCCTATCGAGCTGGGCCTGGCCGCTTCTTTGGGCCTCGCCGAGCTGGAGGTGATTCGTCGCGTGTGCGTGGCGGTGCTGTCCACCGGCGATGAATTGATCGAGCCCGGCCAGCCACTGGGGCCGGGGCAGATCTACAACAGCAATCGGGTGTTGCTGTGCAGTTGGCTGAAGCGATTGCACTGTGAAGTGGTGGACGCGGGCATTCTGCCGGACGACCTGCAACAGACCCGCGCTGCGCTGGCGAGCCTGCACGATGTCGATCTGATCCTTTCAACCGGTGGCGTCTCGGTCGGTGAAGCGGATTTTCTCGGCCACGCCTTGCGCGAAGAAGGCGAACTGACGCTGTGGAAGCTGGCGATAAAACCTGGCAAGCCGCTGACCTTCGGGCATTTCCGTGGTGTGCCGGTGATTGGCCTGCCGGGTAACCCGGCCTCGACGCTGGTCACGTTCGCCTTGCTGGCGCGCGCTTACCTGCTGCGTCGTCAGGGGGTGATGGATGTCGCGCCGATGCAGTTTCCGGTGCCCGCGGGGTTTGTCTGGACGCGTCCTGGCAACCGTCGCGAGTACCTGCGCGGTCGCCTGGAACAGAGCCGGGCCGTGGTCTATCGCAACCAGAGTTCCGGCGTGTTGCGCAGCGCTGCGTGGGCTGATGGTCTGATTGAAGTGCGTGAGGGCACGACAGTGGCCGAGGGCGACTGGGTGAGCTTCATCCCGTTGAGTGAAGTGCTCGGCTGAGTGTATTCAAATGGTGGGCACGATGCACATGAGCTACCCTCAACAACGCTGACAAAGTGGGCAACCGGACTTCGCCCTGGAGTATTGTTATGGCGTCATTGAGAGTGGCTTGTGTCATCCCGACCTACAACGGCCGCAAGGACCTGGAGCGGCTGCTGGATTCACTGGCCACGCAGACGGCGAGCTTCGACACGCTGATCGTGGATTCCAGTTCTTCGGACGGCACGCTGGAACTGGCGCAAGCCCGCTGCGCCAATGTGCTGCGCATCGACAGCAAGGATTTCAACCACGGCGGCACCCGGCAGATGATGGTCGATGTGCACCCGGACTACGACTTCTACGTTTACATGACCCAGGACGCCTACGTCGAAGACATCGACGCCATCGCCAACATTCTGCTGTCCTTCGCTGACCCGAAAGTCGGTGCTGTGTGTGGCCGTCAATTGCCGCACAAGAACGCCAACCTGCTGGCCCAGCATGCACGGCTGTTCAACTACCCGCCGACTTCGCAGATCAAGACCCTGGCAGACGCTGGCACCCTGGGCATCAAGACGCCGTTCATGTCCAATTCCTTCGCGGCCTATCGTGGCGAAGCGTTGCGGGCGATCGGTGGCTTTCCTCGGCATGTGATCCTCTCCGAAGACATGTACGTCACGGCGAAAATGCTCATCGATGGCTGGAAAGTGGCCTACGAAGGCTCCGCTGTGTGCCGTCATTCCCACAACTACAGTTTGCGCGAAGAGTTCTGCCGCTATTTCGATATCGGCGTGTTTCAGTCCCGAGAAGCGTGGATCTACGAGACGTTCGGCGGGATTGGTGGCGAGGGCATGCGCTACGTGAAGTCCGAGCTGAAATTCCTCGGCCCGCGGCGCCTCCTCTGGTGGCCCATGTCGTTTGTGCGCAATGCGCTGAAACTGCTGGCCTACAAGCTGAGCAAGCAGGAGAAACGCTTGCCCCGTGGCTTGAAGAAAAAACTCGGGATGTACAAGCGCTACTGGGACAGCCCTTACGCGTGAAGCGGGCCAATGCACCGGGCGGCCAAGTGGCCCGGTGCGCTGGCCAATCAGCCTTTGGCCGCTTCTTCGTCCAGACGGTCCGCTTCGAACAACTGCGCAAGGTCGGCCCGTGCTTCGCGGGCGGTCTGCAGCACCTTGGCATCGTCGTCATACACCTCGTGCTGGGCAGCGAGCACCTGTTCGTCATGACGTTTGAAGCGGCTGATGCGCGCGTCGGCCTGCACCTCGGTCAGGCCCAGGCCCATCAAGGTCTGACGGCTCATTTCCAGGCTTGAATAGAACGTCTCGCGCACGGCATGCGCGCCGATGTCCATCAGCCGGTGAACGTGCTGGCGGTTACGTGCGCGGGCGATGATCTTCATGTGCGGATACAGCTTGCGGATCAACTCGGCAGTCTTGATGTTGGTGTCCGGATCATCCGTCGCGATGACAAAATATTCCGCTTCATTGACCTTGGCGGCACGCAGTATTTCCGGGCGCAGCGGGTCGCCATAGAACACGGGTACGTTGCCGAAACTACGCGAAAACTCAATCGACTCCACGGCGGTATCCAGGGCGATGAACGGGATTTTCTGCGCCCGCAGGATCCGCGCGACGATTTGCCCCATACGACCCATGCCGGCAATCACTACTCGGGGTTTGTCGGTCTGAATGTCGCGGTACTCGTCCGGCACATTCACCACCTTGGCCTTGGGTTTGATCCAGCGTGCCAGCGCAATGAACAGCAACGGGGTAATGGCCATCGACAAGGTGATGGTCAGCACCAGCATGTCGTACAGCCCGGCCTCGAACAGCCCCTGCGTGCTGCCGATCTTGAACACCACAAAGGCAAATTCGCCACCTGCGGCCAGCACCAGGCCCAACTGCAATGCGCTGCGGTTGTTGAGGCCGCCCGCGGTGCGACCGATGATAAACAGCATCGGCAGCTTGATGGCGATCAGCAGCAAGGTCAGGCCCAGCACCACCAGCGGCGAACTGAGCAGCAGGCCGACATTGGCGCCCATGCCGACGCTGATGAAGAACAGCCCCAGCAGCAGGCCCTTGAACGGCTCGATCTGGGCTTCCAGTTCGTGGCGGTATTCGGAATCGGCCAGCAACAGGCCCGCGAGAAACGCGCCGAGCGCCATCGACACACCGACCAGCTCCATCAGCCACGCCGTACCGATTACCACGAGCAAGGCGGTGGCAGTCGAGACTTCCTGGATTTTGGTCTTGGCGACAATCCGGAACACCGGGCGCAGCAGGTAACGCCCGCCGATCACCACGATGGCAATACTGCCCAGCACGCGCAGGCCATGATTCACGCTTTCCCCCGTGTTCATGGCGTGATCGGCCCCGGCCAGGAACGGCACCATGGCAATCAGTGGAATCGCGGCAATGTCCTGAAACAGTAGAATCGCGAACGCCATCCGCCCATGCGGGCTGTTCAACTGCTTGCGCTCTGCCAGGCTTTGCAGGCCGAAAGCGGTGGACGACAGCGCCAGGCCCAGGCCGAGAATGACCGCCGTATTCAGCGACTGGCCGAAGGCAAACAGCGCGATTGCGCCGATCACCAGACCGGTCAGCATCACTTGCGCCATGCCCACGCCGAATACCGCTTTGCGCATCACCCACAAGCGCTTCGGCGACAGCTCAAGACCAATGATGAACAGCAGCAGTACCACGCCGAGTTCAGAAATATGGCTGACACTCTCCGTGTCGCCGATCAGCCCCAGCACCGAGGGGCCGATGATCACGCCCGCGAACAAATAACCGATGACAGCCCCCAGCTTCAGGCGCTTGGCCAGCGGGACGGTCAGCACCGCCGCGAGTAAGAACACCACCGCGGCCTGCAACAGGCTGCCTTCATGGGGCATGTAAAACTCCTTGGTAATAATTGAACACACTGTTGAAACAGGGCGCCATTAAAGCATGTGAGTTTTACACGGCAACGTTCATCGCGGCATGACAGTCATCAACGCGATTGATAAAGCGTCTGTGAGGGGTGCAGGCATGAGAGGGGAAGGGCAGCCTGACGATGCGAATCGCCGCGCATCGGCGTAAGCTATGCGCGCAAACAGGCAGCGCCAACTGCCCGTCATGAGCTTTCAGGAAATCGTTATGACCAACAAACAGCGTTTGATTTACTCGCTTCTGATCGCCCTCGGCGTTCTGGCGATCATGCTCGGCCTGTCGCATCTGCAGAACAGCGGCACCATCACTGAAAAGACCTTTCAGTACATTGCCATCAGCGTGGCCGTGCTGGTCGTGATACTCAACGGGATCATGCGTCGCAAGGTCAAGCGCTAGGCGCTCTGCTTGCAACGCTCAGGCGCGCAACTCACTGCGCTTGATGTTTCGCTTCGCCGAGCCACTCACGGGCGCGAGGGTGCAGGCTGTAGGTCTTGTCGTCATTGAGGTTGATCACGCCTTCATCGCACAGGCGCTTGAGTACCTCGCGCACGCTCAGAAACGACAGCGGCACATCCAGCCTCAACAGCTGGCTGTGCACGCCGCGCACGCCCAATGGCTGACCTTCGTCGCTCGACACCAGCAGCGCGTCCAGCACCTTGAGCCGGACCAGGCTGGTGCGCAGGCCAAAACTCTTCAGCAGCAGCCGGATGTGTTCGTTGCCGGGCCGCTCGGTGTCCAGAGCGGGCGACTGTGCCTGCGCAGCCAGCGCCGTCTGCCGCAGCAGGGTGCGAGTCGTGATTCCTTGGCGATTGAACATCCACAAACTCCTTTTCAGGCTTTTAAGCACATCATGCTTTTTAAATAACCGTGCATTTTAAATAATCTCAGTACTAAGACGAACGAGCGCCGCAAAACCTCAGTCATGGATGAAAAAAAACGGAAATTTCCCACGCACACGGGTTCGCCGCACTGTTGTGGGGTTTAGGGTAGATGAAGATTTGCAGGTGACGCGCGCAGTGTCAGCACTTTCGGTGCGTCGGGTAGTTTGCGGTTGAGCACCGGGTTGCCGTTCTGGTTCTGCGTCACATAGACCGGCAGTACCTTGGGCAGGGAGGTTAGCAGGCTGGACAGGTCGCGGGTGTTGTAGCTGCCACCCAGGCGCATGGCACCGGTCGCGCTGTCGGCCAGCAGAATAGGCGTTGGCAGGTAGCGATTGATCAGCGGCAGTGCCTGGCTGAGCGGCAGGTCGTCAAAAATCAGCTTTCCGTTACGCCACGCCAGGCTGGTGTCGCGCGCTTTGGTTTGTCTGATCAGAGGGCTGTCGTCGCCGGTCTTGAAGCTGGCCTGCATGCCGGGGTCCAGATGATGGCCGCCCTCCAGGTGCGTGCGGTCGCTGTTGACCAGCACCGAGCCCTCGACCAGCAGTACGCGCACCTGATCCTGATACGTCCACACATTGAAGCGCGTGCCCGTGACCTCGATGCTGCCCTGGCCAGCATCGACCACAAACGGATGCGTGCTGTCGTGGCTGACTTCAAAGAACGCCTCGCCCTTGCTCAGCGTAACGCTGCGTCGATCCTTGTAATTGGCGTACGTCAGTTCGGTGCCCAGGTTCAGCTCTGCGCGGCTGCCGTCGGCAAGCACTACCAGACGTGTTTCGGTGCCGGCGCTGTACGACTCATAGGCGTTCGGCAACCAGCCCTGATTCCAGCCAACGACACCTGCCACCGGCACCGCCAAGGCGATGATGGCCGCGGCTGCAGCGAGTGGTGCCCAGCGGCGCTGGCGGCGTGGCAGTACCGGGCTGGCCTGTAATGCCGCGCTCGGTAGGAGGGGAGCCGGATTGAGCGGTTCGATCTGCCCGGTGATGTCCCAGATTTCTGCCATGGCCTGATATTCGGCCGCATGCAGAGGGTGGGCCTTCAGCCATTGATCGAATGCCTTCTTTTCTGCGACCGTGCAGTCGTCAGCATGCAGCCGCATGCACCAATGCGCGGCTGCATCGGTGATTGCATCGTGTTCTGCCTTGCTGAAAAGAGGGTCGCTCATGGGCGCTCCGGTCAATGCCGTTGGCGCATTCTACCCTCTGATTTCAAGCAGAGAGAACATTCGCTGGCTATTACCCATCAATGGGTTGCTTATTTCCGTGTGAATGCAAGCTGCTCTCATTGATAAGGACGTGGCCGTGGGAGTGTTCTTGAAGGGCCTGCGGCGCTACTCTGGGCATCTGATTCTCGCTTCTGCAGTTACCCGCCCCGTTGCCATGCACAGGAGTTTCAAATGTCCGCCAGCCACGCCGACCAGCCGACTCAAGCTGTTTCTTACCCGCAACTGATCGACCTGCTGCGCCGGATCTTCGTTGCCCACGGCACCTCGCCAGAGGTCGCCGATGTACTCGCTGAAAACTGCGCCAGCGCCCAGCGCGACGGTTCGCACAGTCATGGCATCTTTCGCATTCCCGGCTATCTGTCCTCGCTGACCAGCGGTTGGGTAGATGGCAAGGCGGTGCCGGTGGTCGAGGATGTCGGCGCGGCATTTGTCAGAGTCGATGCGTGCAACGGCTTTGCCCAGCCGGCACTGGCGGCGGCCAGGTCACTGTTGATCGACAAGGCGCGCAGTGCCGGGATTGCGATTCTCGCCATTCGTGGCTCGCATCATTTCGCCGCGCTGTGGCCAGATGTCGAACCGTTTGCCGAGCAGGGGCTGGTTGCGCTGAGCATGGTCAACAGCATGACCTGCGTTGTGCCTCATGGCGCGCGGCAGCCTTTGTTTGGCACCAACCCGATCGCCTTCGGTGCGCCGCGTGCAGGCGGCGAGCCGATCGTGTTTGACCTCGCCACCAGCGCCATTGCCCACGGTGACGTGCAGATTGCGGCGCGTGAAGGGCGGCTGCTGCCTGCGGGCATGGGGGTTGATCGTGACGGGCTGCCGACGCAGGAGCCCCGCGCCATTCTCGACGGTGGGGCGCTGTTGCCGTTCGGCGGGCACAAAGGCTCGGCCTTGTCGATGATGGTCGAGCTGCTGGCGGCAGGGCTGACCGGGGGCAACTTCTCATTCGAGTTCGACTGGTCGAAGCATTCCGGCGCACAGACGCCGTGGACCGGCCAGTTGCTGATCGTCATCGATCCCGACAAAGGCGCCGGTCAGCACTTTGCGCAGCGCAGCGAGGAATTGGTGCGCCAGCTTCATGGGGTCGGCCAGGAACGATTGCCCGGCGACAGACGTTACCTGGAGCGGGCATGCTCGATGGCGCACGGAATCGTCATTGCCCAGGCCGATCTTGAGCGCCTGCAAGCGCTGGCAGGCGACTGAGCTATTTACATATTCGCTGACCATTCGTCGTGATCAGTCTTGTGTCCGGGACCGGATATAAATACTGTATGCATGAACAGTACGAACGAATGAGGTCTGTCATGTCCCTGAAGTCAGCGCAAAGCCCGGTTGCTCAACAACATCGCACGCTCTCTGCTACCCATGAAATGCAGCGTGAAGATTTTCTCAGGCTGGCGGCTGCGCTGCGCCAGTTCAACGCTTACCAGCCAGACGTGTCCATTGCCATCGCGGCAGCGCGTGCCGGTGGCGAGTATCGCCAGGCCAGCGCGATGGAATAGCTCGCCTACTGCCAGCCTGCATGCTTCATCTTGATTGTGAGTATACGAAGCGTATATGCTTCATATATTAAATGTGAGGTGAAACATGGGTCTGGTAAAAATTTCCGAAAACATGCATGCCAACCTGCGCTCTGCCAGTGTTGCGCTCAGCCGCTCCATCAATGCCCAGGCCGAGCACTGGATGCGCATCGGCATGCTTGCCGAGCTGCACCCGGCGCTGGATTACAGCGAGATCTGCCAGATGCTGATCCGTCTCGAGAACGCCGGTGACACCGTGTTGACCGCTTCGAATTTCAATGTGTCGGATCTGTCTGCGGCCAGCCTGTCGAAGGCAGCCTCATGAGCAGCGCCATCGGTCTCAAGACCGAACAGGACCTGGTGCAATTGCGCATAGCCGGCAGGCTGGCTGCCGATGTACTCGCGATGATCACGCCGTACGTCAAGGCAGGCGTCAGCACCGAAGCGCTCGATGACATCTGCAATGAATACATCGTCAAGGAACTGAAAGTGATCCCCGTGAATGTGGGTTATCACGGTTTCACCAAAACCACCTGCATTTCTCCCAACGCAGTGGTCTGCCACGGCATACCCTCATCCAAAGACATCTTGAAAGAGGGCGACATCGTCAATATCGACGTCGCCGTCATCAAGGATGGCTGGTACGGCGACACCAGCCGTATGTACCTGGTCGGTGAGGTCAGCCCTCTGGCCAAGCGCCTGGTCGAGACAACCTACGAGGCCACCCGCGCCGGTATTCACGCGGTGCGCCCCGGTGCAACGCTGGGTGATATCGGTTATGCGATACAGAGTGTCGCGCACCGTGAAGGCTTCAGTGTGGTACGTGAATATTGCGGGCACGGTATCGGCCGCAAGTACCACGAAGAGCCGCAGGTCCTGCATTACGGCACTCAGGGCAAGGGCCTCAAATTGAAGGAAGGCATGGTATTTACCATCGAACCGATGATCAACGCCGGCAAGGCCGGCACCCGAACCCTGCCGGATGGCTGGACTGTTCTGACCAGCGACCTTTCGCTTTCTGCGCAGTGGGAGCACATGGTGGCCGTGACCGCGACGGGTTTCGAGCTGCTGACACCGTGGCCTGACGGTACGGGCGACTACCCGGCCATTTGAGGCGGTTTTAAGATTCGCGTGCACATGAATAATGGCCTTGCTTAAAGGCCATTATTTTTGGTGAGGGGACGGTCTCTCACGCTTCCAGCAGCATCGCTCTCTTCCAGTGCACCTGCGTTACGCCGCACCGTTCGGCATGCAAGGTCGCCAGGCGTATCGGCCCCGTGGACATATTGCCGCTGATGGTCCCGACGCCTGCATGCAGCGTTGCACAGTGCAGCGCTTCGCGTTGACACAGCTGCATTGTCCGATGCAGAAAACAGCGAAGCTCGCCATTGAATTCATAATGAATTTCAAATTCCGTTTGATGATTCATGGTTCCCTGCCTGTGATCGTTATTCAGCGCACGCACGGGAAAGCCTCCTCAATCAAGCCGCTGTCTGCACAGCGTATAGCGAAATTATTTCGTTCTACGCCCGAGTTAACAGTTGTCCGATAAGTGGTTTTGCGGGGCACTCGAATGAATAAAGCCCCTCGGAAGAGACCCTTCATACGAGTGTTTTTGCGCCCGTAGGCGAGGGCTATTTACACGCTTTCAAGTCCACCGGGCCGACAAACTCATTACCGCGCCCCATCACGCAGGCAACCTGCTGGTTACGCTGGCGCTCCCACGCCTGGGGAGGGTAGGTCTTGTCCCAGGCCTGATAAAGTTGTTGATCCTGACGCGACAGGCGCAAGTTGTATTGCTTGCTCATGTAGAAATAAGTGCGCGCGATCATGCCGCGTATCGACGGGCGCGGCATGACCTTCTTGGCCTTGAAGTCCACTTGAGTCAGGCATGAGCCGTACTGGCCTTTTTGCTCGGGAATCCAGCCAAAACTGAAGTTGCTGCGGTCACCGTTCACCTCACCGATACTGGGCACCAGGTTGTGCAGGTCCGCTTCGGCGCGTTTGTAAACGGGATCAGACTTCGTGCAGTTCTTGCGGCCGCCGTTCTGCCAGCACTGGCGCAGATGGCCGATTTGCCAGGCCGGGACGATGTGTTCCCATTCGATGCGGCTGGCGCGCTTGGCGCTCTTGCGCGGTACATAGCCGCAGCCGGCGAGATCGACCCGGTTGCCGGTGTATTTGCAGCCGCAGTAAAACTCGGTCGACTGCGGCGCATATAAACCCCAGGCGACTTTCTTCGCTTCGCTGAATGTACGCGGGGCTTCGGCCAGGGCCGGGAGTGAAGCGGTGATGAGCAGGGTGGTACACAGCAATGCAGAAAATCGAAACGTCATGCCGTCAGTCTTCCTTCGGCAACGTCCAGAATATTTGCACGCCACCGTCGTCGCGCCAGGCGAGGGTGACATTATCGTTTTCGGCGATCTCTTCAAGGAGCTGCGCCCAGTCGTCCTCCGACTCGTCCGGCAGACGAAAAAGCAGGGCGGCCCTGGATTTCTGTGCGGTAGGCGAGTTGATGATTTTCTGTACCCGCATGCCCATACGCTCGTAAGGGCCGGGTATGGAGGGGGTCGCTGCGGTTTGTTTTGCCACGGAAAAAGTCCCTGATTGAGCTGTACGGGCATACAGTATTTCAGTGTCGGATCTTTCGCAACACCTATGTAAGACAAAGCCCTGAAAGTGGCACAATGTCGTCTCGAAAAAATACGTATTGCTTCTGGAGTAGTGCATGAATATCAAGTCTCTGGCATTCCCGATACTGGCCTCGGCAGTTGTGCTGTTGGCAGGCTGTTCCACGCCCTCGGTGGTGACCCTGCAAAACGGCACACAATACATCACCAAAGACATGCCCAAAACCAAAAGCCGTGATGGTTTTTACGAGTTCGAAGACCTGTCCGGCAAGACCATCCGAATCAAGGCCGACGAAGTGGCCACGGTCAAGCCTGAGGAGTGAGTGAGGGCTGATCGCTTGCGCGCGGTAAAAAGCGATCAGCGCCCACAGATTTCATTTCTGACGGATTGACAAATCCTGCGGCTTTTTTCATAGTTCGATCCTCGCAAACGTTTGCGTGTCGATGCGCTGCATCGACCCTGCGTCGTTCGCCCGAACAATAATCACAAGATCGGAGATGAACTCATGAAGCTGCCATTTGCTGGACGCCTTCTCGCTGTCGCCATGTTTGCTGCCGTTACGGCAGTCATGCCCCTCTCTGCTGCATACGCCCAGACGCCTGAAAAGCCCAAGGTCGCGCTGGTCATGAAATCGCTGGCCAACGAATTCTTCCTGACCATGGAAGATGGCGCCAAGGCCTACCAGAAAGAACACGCCAACGACTTCGACCTGATCTCCAACGGCATCAAGGATGAGTCCGATACTTCGGCTCAGATCCGCATTGTCGAGCAGATGATTGTCTCCAGAGTCGATGCGCTGGTTATCGCGCCTGCCGACTCCAAGGCTTTGGTGCCGGTGCTCAAAAAAGCCACCGACGCCGGAATCAAGGTCGTCAACATCGACAACCAGCTTGACCCTGATGTGCTCAAGAGCAAAAGCCTGATGATCCCGTTTGTGGGTCCGGACAACCGCAAAGGTGCCGAGCTGGTGGGCGACTACCTGGCCAAGCAACTGAAAAGCGGTGACGAAGTCGGCATCATCGAAGGCGTGTCGACCACCACCAATGCGCAGCAGCGCAGCGCCGGTTTCAAGGACGCCATGGACAAGGCGCAAATGAAAGTGGTGTCCACGCAGTCCGGCAACTGGGAAATCGACAAGGGCAACGCAGTGGCCTCGGCGATGCTCAACGAGTACCCGAACCTGAAAGCGCTGCTGGCCGGCAACGACAGCATGGCGCTGGGCGCAGTGTCCGCCGTGCGGGCGGCAGGCAAGGCGGGCAAGGTGATGGTGGTAGGTTACGACAACATCAACGCGATCAAGCCGATGCTCAAGGACGGCCGAGTGCTGGCCACCGCCGACCAGTTTGCAGCCAAACAAGCGGTCTTCGGTATTGAAGCTGCGCTGAAGCTGGTTAAAGGCGAGAAGGTCGACACCAACGAAAAAGGCGTCATCGAAACGCCAGTAGAACTCGTTACCAAACCTTGATCCACGCCGCGTAAAGGTGCCCGTCCTTGCAGGACGGGCACTGGGAGAAATGTATGTCAGCGTCTGCTCAGACAGCTGTTCTTTCGGTCAGTGGCATCGGTAAAACCTACGCTCAACCCGTGCTCGGTGACGTCGACCTGACGTTGATGCGTGGCGAAGTGCTGGCCCTGACCGGGGAAAACGGTGCCGGTAAAAGCACCTTGTCGAAAATCATTGGCGGCCTGGTCACGCCGACTGCCGGGCGCATGGAGTTTCAGGGGCAGCCTTATGAACCTACGAGCCGCACCCAGGCTGAAAAGCTCGGGATTCGCATGGTTATGCAGGAACTCAACCTGCTGCCGACCCTGACCGTCGCCGAAAACCTGTTTCTTGACGATCTGCCGCGTCGCGCGGGCTGGATCGATCGCAAGCGTCTGCGTGAAAATGCAATCAAAGCCATGGCCCAGGTCGGGCTGGATGCCATCGACCCTGACACACTGGTGGGCGAGCTGGGCATTGGCCATCAGCAGATGGTTGAAATCGCCCGCAACCTGGTCGGCGACTGCCATGTGCTGATCCTTGACGAACCTACCGCCATGCTTACCTCTCGCGAAGTGGAAATGCTGTTCGAGCAGATTACGCGCCTGCAGGCACGTGGCGTCTCGATCATCTACATCTCGCACCGGCTTGAAGAGCTTGCCAGGGTTTCCCAGCGCATCGCTGTGCTGCGTGATGGCAAACTGGTCTGCGTCGAGCCAATTGCCCGCTACAACAGCGAGCAACTGGTGACGCTGATGGTTGGCCGCGAATTGGGCGAGCACATGGACATGGGCGCTCGGCAGATTGGCGAAGTGGCCCTGTCGGTCAAGGGGCTCAGCCGTGCCGGTAAGGTTCAGGATGTTTCGTTCGATGTGCGACGGGGTGAAATCTTTGGCATCTCCGGGCTGATTGGTGCCGGACGAACCGAATTGCTGCGCCTGATCTACGGCGCGGACATTGCTGACAGCGGCGCAATCGAAGTGGGTCAGCCGTTGCAGGCGGTCACCATTCGCTCTCCGGCCGACGCTGTGGCGCATGGCATTGCGCTGATCACCGAAGACCGCAAAAGCGAAGGTCTGCTGATGTCGCAATCCATCAGCGCCAACATCGCATTGGGCAACATGCATTCCATCTCCCGCGCTGGCATGGTCAATGCCGACGAGGAGTTGAAGCTGGCGCAGCGGCAAGTGGCCGCCATGCGCATTCGCAGCTCCAGTCCGACCCAACTGGTGTCCGAGCTGTCCGGCGGCAACCAGCAGAAGGTCGTGATCGGTCGCTGGCTGGAGCGTGATTGCCCGGTGATGCTGTTCGATGAGCCGACCCGAGGCATCGACGTCGGTGCCAAGTTCGATATCTACGCGCTGCTGGCCGAGTTGACCCGTCAGGGCAGGGCGCTGGTGGTGGTGTCCAGTGATCTGCGCGAACTGATGCTGATCTGTGACCGTATCGGCGTGCTGTCTGCCGGTCGCCTGATCGATACGTTCGAGCGTGACAGCTGGACTCAGGACCAATTGCTTGCCGCAGCCTTCGCCGGTTATCAGAAACGTGACGCGCTGCTGAACGACGCAGCGCCCAGGAACGACTCATGAAAAATACTCCTTCCCCGACACTGACCGTGCCGGCCCGTCGTGGCGGCAACTATTTTGGTCTCGGCACCTACATCGGGCTGGCGGGCGCATTACTGGTCATGATTGTGCTGTTTTCACTGCTCAGCGACCACTTCCTGTCCTACCAGACGTTCAGCATGCTGGCCAACCAGATTCCTGACCTGATGGTGCTGTCGGTCGGCATGACGCTGATCCTCATCATCGGGGGTATCGACCTGTCGGTGGGGTCGGTGCTGGCGCTGGCGGCCTCGGCGGTGAGCGTGGCCATTCTGGGTTGGGGCTGGAGCGTGTTTCCTGCCGCCTTGCTCGGCATCGCCTGTGCGACCCTGGCCGGTACGATCACCGGCTCCATTACCGTGGCGTGGCGCATCCCCTCGTTCATCGTGTCCCTCGGCGTGCTGGAAATGGCCCGTGGCGCGGCGTACCAGATGACCAATTCGCGCACGGCCTACATTGGCGACTCCTTCGCCTGGCTGTCCGACCCGATTGCCTTCGGCATTGCGCCGTCGTTCATCATCGCGCTGCTGGTCATCTTCGTTGCCCAGGCCGTGCTGACCCGTACCGTCTTTGGCCGCTACCTGATTGGCATCGGCACCAATGAAGAAGCCGTGCGTCTGGCCGGTATCAACCCCAAGCCCTACAAGATTCTGGTGTTCTCGCTGATGGGCCTGCTGGCCGGTGTGGCGGCGCTGTTTCAGATATCGCGTCTGGAAGCGGCTGATCCGAATGCCGGTGCCGGGCTCGAGCTGCAAGTGATTGCCGCGGTCGTGATTGGCGGCACCAGCCTGATGGGCGGGCGCGGTTCGATCATCAGTACCTTTTTCGGCGTGCTGATCATTTCGGTGCTGGCCGCAGGCCTGGCGCAGATCGGCGCTACCGAGCCGACCAAGCGTATCATCACCGGTGCGGTGATCGTCATCGCGGTGGTGCTGGACACTTATCGCAGCCACCGGGCACGGCGCCAAGGCTGATATGGCGACCATCAAGGATGTCGCGGCGCTGGCGGGGATCTCGTACACCACGGTCTCCCATGTGCTGAACAAGACCCGACCGGTGAGCGAACCGGTCAGGCTCAAGGTCGAAGCGGCCATCGCGCAGCTGGATTACGTGCCCAGCGCCGTGGCGCGTTCGCTGAAAGCCAAGACCACCTCGACCATCGGCCTGCTGATTCCCAACGGCATGAACCCCTACTTTGCCGAGCTGGCCAGGGGCATCGAGGATTACTGCGAGCGTAACGGCTTTTGTGTGATCCTCTGCAACTCCGACGACAACCCGGAAAAGCAGCGCGGTTACCTGCGCGTATTACTGGAAAAACGCGTGGACGGCCTGATTGTCTCGTCGGTGGCTGGCGATAGCAGCGTCACCTGCGGGCTGACCGAGGTGCGCACACCGCTGGTGATCGTCGACCGCGAGCTGCAAGGTATCGAGGCCGACATGGTGCGCATCGATCATGAACAGGGTGCCTGGCTGGCCACTCGTCACTTGCTGGACCTCGGGCATCGGCACATTGCCTGTATTGCCGGGCCGCGCGAAAGCACGGTCGCCGAACTGCGCCTGGCCGGTTATCGGCGCGCCATGCAGCAGGCGTGCATCGAAGTCGGTGCAGGCTGGGCGGTGCACAGCGAGTTCACCAGCCCGGCCGGCCATGATGCGGCGGGCCGGCTGTTGGCCGAGCATGCGCCGACTGCGATCTTCGCTAGTAACGATGTGATCGCCATCGGTGTGTTGCGGGCGGCAGCCGAGCGTTCGATTCGCGTGCCACAGGACCTGTCGGTGATCGGTTTTGATGATATCCAGATCAGTCGTTACGTTTATCCGGCGCTGACCACCGTCGGCCAGTCAATCATGCAACTGGGTGAAACCGCCGCCGGGATGCTCCTGAGCCGGATCGCCAGCCCTCATGCAACCCCTGTCGAGAAACGACTTGTGAAGCCGTGTGTCGTGGTGCGTGAATCCACGGCCGCGCCGAACACGTCGTCCAATGAATGACGCGCACGCACAGCAACGAGTGAATGAGCCATGCAAGCAAAAGTAGTGATTGTGGGCAGTCTGAACATGGATCTGGTCATCCGCGCCCAGCGTCTGCCGCGCCCCGGTGAAACACTCAGCGGGGAAACCTTCGACACCGTGCCCGGCGGCAAAGGCGCCAATCAGGCGGTTGCTGCGGCGCGCCTGGGGGCCAGCGTGGCAATGATCGGTTGCGTAGGCGCCGATGCCTATGGGCAGCAACTGCGGGCGGCGCTGCTGGTCGAGCGCATCGACTGCCAGGCGGTGACTGTCGTGGAAGGCGTCTCCACCGGCATTGCATCGATCGTGGTCGACGCCAACAGCCAGAATGCCATCGTCATTGTGGCCGGTGGCAATGGTCGGCTCACCCCGGCGCTGATCGAGCGTTTCGATGCGTTGCTGGCGGGCTCCGAGATCGTCATCTGCCAGCTGGAAGTACCGACTGAAACCGTTTTCCATACCCTGTCCAGGGCCCGTGCGCTGGGCAAAACCGTCATTCTCAATCCGGCCCCGGCCAGCGAGCCATTGCCCGCAAGCTGGTACGGCCTGATCGATTACCTGATCCCCAACGAAAGCGAAGCGCAGACCCTGACCGGTGTGACTGTCGACTCATCCGCCGCTGCCGAACAGGCTGCCACGGCGATGCTGGCGGCCGGAGCGCGCAATGTGATCATCACCCTCGGCGAGCGCGGCACTCTGTTCGCCAATGCCGCTGGCGTGGAGCATATTCCTGCACGTCGCGTACAGGCCGTGGACACCACTGCTGCAGGTGATACCTTTGTCGGTGGTTTTGCGGCGGCACTGGCCGCTGGTCAGGGCGAGTCGCAAGCCATTCGCTTCGGTCAGGCGGCGGCGGCCATATCCGTCACCCGCGCGGGTGCCCAGCCGTCCATACCGACGTTCGAGGAAGTACAGGAACTCAATTCGTTATGAAAAAGACACCGCTACTCAATATCGCCCTGTCCCGCGTCATTGCTTCGCTGGGGCACGGTGACATCCTGATGATCGTCGATGCCGGAATGCCCGTGCCGCCGGGCGTCGAACTGATCGACCTGGCGCTGACCCGCGGTGTACCTGATTTCGTCAGTGTGCTGGACGTGGTGCTGAGTGAAATGCAGGTTGAAAGCCACGTGCTGGCCAGCGAAATGGCCGACATCAAGCCGCCTGCCTTGCAGATCATCGAAAGCCTGAATCTCGACGATCAACTGGGGCAGCAGCGCTGGATCAGCCATGAAGACCTCAAGGTCCTGAGTCGCACCGCCAAGGCGATCATCCGCACCGGAGAATGTCAGCCGTACAGCAATCTGGCGTTGGTGTCCGGAGTCGTTTTCTAGCTATCAAGCTTTTCAAGCTACCAAGAAAGGGAGTTTCATATGACGTTGATACAGTTTTCCAGGCAATTCATTCGTGGAGCATTGCTCTTGTCCCTCCTGAGTACCGCTGCCGTTCAGGCGGCAGAAAAGCGTGATCTGATTATCGACACCGACCCGGGTGCGGACGACGTGGTCGCGCTGCTGCTGGCGCTGGCGTCACCCGAAGAGCTGAACGTGATGGCCATCACTACCGTGGCCGGCAACGTCAGGCTGGACAAGACCTCGCGCAACGCCAGACTGGCCCGCGAATGGGCCGGGCGCGAGGAAGTGCCGGTGTATGCCGGTGCGCCCAAGCCGCTGGTGCGCACACCGATCTACGCTGAAAACGTTCACGGTCAGGAAGGCCTGCCGGGCGTGCCTATTCACGAACCCGCCAAAGGGCTTGCTGAAGGCAACGCGGTCGATTACCTGATTCGCACCTTGACCAAGGCCAAGCCACACAGCATCACCATCGCCATGCTCGGTCCGCAGACCAACCTGGCGTTGGCGCTGGTGCAGGCTCCGGAAATCACCCAGGGCATCAAGGAAGTGGTGGTCATGGGCGGGGCGCATTTCAATGGCGGTAATATCACCCCGGCTGCCGAATTCAACCTGTTCGCCGACCCGCACGCTGCGCAGATCGTCCTGGCCAGTGGCGTGAAGCTCACCTACGTGCCGCTCGACGTGACCCACAAAATCCTCACCAGCGAACAGCGCCTCAAGCAGATCGCTGCGCTGGGCAACAACGCTGGCAAGCTGGTGGACGGCATTCTCAATGAATACGTCAAGCTGGACATGGAGCATTACGGCTTGCCGGGTGGGCCGGTTCACGACGCCAGCGTCATCGCCTGGCTGCTCAAGCCTGAGCTGTTTTCCGGCCGGCAGATCAATGTCGCCATCGACACGCGCGAGGGCATCGGTTTCGGTCAGACAGTCGCCGACTGGTACGGCACGCTGAAACAGCCACAGAACGTGTTCTGGGTCGAAGACGGCAACGCTCAGGGGTTCTTCGACCTGCTGACCGAGCGTCTGAAGCGACTCAAGTAATCACGCGCTCTGAGATGACGCCTGTCAGGCAGGCAACTCTGCCGCGGCATAGCGGCTCAGCACCTGGCCGATGAAGGAGCGGGCACCGTCTGTGCCCAGCTCCTTGATCAGCAGGTCGACGGCGATGATCATCAACTCTTCCGGGGTTCCCGGGCTGTGCGAGCAATGGCCTTGAGGCCATTTGGCTTTTATGTCCGCATCTATCGATATGCTTGTCATGTCTGTCTGACCTCCACCACTGCTCTCCATTGGGTAGCCACGCTCTTCGCTTCCTGGCGCTCGCTCTTGTGGCAGTAAACCACTCCGCGCGCGTTTTGACACTTCTACTTGCACATTGCCTTGATGCATTAATTCGATGGGTGACGACGATAAACGTTTTGTGACGATTTCATCGCGCAGCCTGCGTGGTGGCAGGGCAGACTCTTCGCCCAGGCAGATCAACAGGTTACCTGCGGCATGCTCGTCGTGATGTGCAACCAACGCGCTTGAGTGCGGTCGGACGAGGTCTGGAAATGTTTATTGGCAGAGGAGGGTGTATGCCCCGGAAGTTCGCAACATTGGGTTTTGTGGTCATGGCGTCGGTATTGGCAGGTTGCAGCAGCACTGCCTCCGATTCGGGCGCTGCAGCGCCAGTCAAGGCCGACGCGCCAGCCAGCAATGCCATACCGGGCCGCTGTGATGCAGGGCTGGGTCAGTTCGCAATTGGCAAGCCGGCGTCCATCGACCTTCTGTCACAGGTGCGCACGCGTACCGGTTCACAGGATGCGCGCATTCTCGGGCCAGATGACATGGTCACGCTGGAATACCGGTCCGGGCGGGTAAACGTCAATACCGACGCTTCGGGTAAAGTGACGCGCATCAACTGCGGCTGAGTCGGCACTTTTCTGTCGCGCATAAAAAACCCCGTCAGTGACGGCAATGCTGTTCACTTAA
>NZ_ATDK01000578.1 GCF_000444135.1 Pseudomonas avellanae BPIC 631 | reverse complement strand
GAACGGCATTCCCACGCGGAGCGTGCGGAACGATAACCTCAACTATCGTGCGACGCTCCGCGTCGTATGCCGTTCTGGACGCTCTGCGTCCGCTCCTGAGCTTAAATCGCCTTTTCGAAGATCTTCGAATTACGCTGGAAGTTGTACAGCGACGCACGGGCGCTAGGCAGGCGGTCGACGCTGCTGGGCTCGAAGCCGCGCTCGCGGAACCAGTGTGCGGTGCGGGTGGTGAGGACGAACAGGGTTTTGATGCCCAGCGCCCGCGCCCGGTTTTCAATGCGCTCCAGCAACTCGTCGCCACGTCCGCCGTGGCGGTATTCCGGGTTGACGGCCAGGCACGCCAGCTCACCAGACTCCGAGTCGGCAATTGGGTATAGCGCCGCGCAGGCAATGATCAGCCCTTCACGCTCGACCACACTGAACTGAGTGATCTCGCGCTCCAGCACCTCACGAGAACGGCGTACCAGAATGCCCTGTTCTTCCAGCGGCGTAATCAAGTCCATCAAACCGCCGACGTCCTCGATCGCCGCCTCGCGAACCAGTTCAAACTGCTCCTGCGCCACCAGCGTGCCGCCACCGTCGCGGGTAAACAGCTCGGTCAGCAGTGCGCCGTCTTCGGCATAACTGACGATATGGCTGCGAGCCACACCACCGCGGCAGGCCTCGGCCGCTGCATCGAGCAATTCGGCCTGATAGTTAACACCCAACCGCTGCAAATGCGCAGGCACCTGTTGCGGGCGCAGCTCGCGCACGAGACGGCCCTGCTCGTCCAGCAACCCGGTTTCGGCACCGAACAGCAGCAGCTTGTCGGCAGCCAGATCAATCGCAGCGCGCGTGGCGACGTCTTCGCAGGCCAGATTGAAAATCTCGCCGGTCGGTGAATAACCCAACGGCGACAGCAGCACGATATGACGCTCGTCCAGCAGGCGATTGATACCCTTGCGGTCTACCCTGCGCACCTCGCCGGTGTGCTGATAATCGACACCTTCCAGCACCCCGATAGGGCGAGCAGTAACCACATTACCGCTGGTCACCCGCAGCCGTGAGCCCTGCATCGGCGAGGCGGCCATGTCCATCGACAGGCGCGCCTCGATCGAGATGCGCAACTGGCCGACGGCGTCGATCACGCACTCCAGCGTCTCGGTATCGGTGATACGCATGTCGCGATGGTAGCGCGGGGTAATGCCGCGCTGGGCCAGACGGCTTTCAATCTGTGGACGCGAGCCGTGCACCAGCACAAGCCGCACGCCCAGGCTGTGCAGCAACACCAGATCGTGGACGATATTGCCGAAGTTGGGATGCGCAACGCCGTCGCCGGGCAGCATGACGACGAAGGTGCAATCGCGGTGGGCATTGATGTAGGGAGACGCATGGCGAAGCCAGTTGACGTATTCGGGCATGACAACAAGAGCCTGTAGAAAAAATGGACGAAAAGAAAAAGCACGCACAACGGTGTGGTGGTTATCGTCGGAACAGGCTTGGCACTCGCAGTCTCCTTGTATTCAACATTTGTAGGGCCTGGCTCACTGAGGCGTCAGGCAGTAATGCTCGATCAATTGACGTAACAGACGCACTGTAGGGTCCAGACGTGACATTTCGAGGTATTCCCCCGGCTGATGCGCACAGGCGATATCACCAGGGCCGAGAACCAGCGTCTCGCAACCGAGACGCTGAAGATAAGGCGCTTCGGTGCCGAATGCTACCGCCGCTGCCGTATGACCGGTGAGACGCTCGGCAACACGCACAAGTTCAGCGTCGGCCACCTGCTCGAACGGCGCGCACTCGGGGAACAAAGGAGCGTAGTCGATCTGCACCTGATGCAGCTCGGCCAACGGCTGAAGCTTCTGCCGGATGGCGGCACGCAGCACCTCAGGGTCCATGCCCGGCAGCGGGCGCAGGTCGAATTCCAGCGAGCACTGACCACAGATCCGGTTCGGGTTGTCGCCGCCATGAATGCAGCCCAGGTTCAAGGTCGGCTGCGGCACCGTGAACTGCGGATTGCGGTATTCAAGCTGCCACTGCGTGCGCAGGCCCTTGAGTTCGCTGATCGCGTCATGCATCGCCTCCAGCGCGCTGTGGCCCAGGCTCGGGTCGGACGAATGACCGCTGCGCCCGAGAATGTGGATGCGCTCCATCATCACGCCTTTGTGCATGCGGATCGGCTTGAGCCCGGTCGGCTCGCCGATCACCGCCGCACGACCCAGCGGGCGTCCGGCTTCTGCCAGCGCACGCGCGCCGGCCATCGAGCTTTCTTCATCGCAGGTGGCGAGAATCAACAGCGGCTGCTTGAACGGCTGATCGACAAGGCCACGCACAGCCTCGATGACCAGCGCAAAAAAGCCCTTCATGTCGCAGCTGCCCAGCCCGACCCAGCGGCCATCGACCTCGGTGAGCTTCAAGGGGTCGGTTTTCCACAATGCCTCGTCGAACGGCACGGTGTCGCTGTGGCCCGCCAACACCAGCCCGCCGGGGCCTGTGCCGAAGGTTGCCAGCAGATTGAACTTGCCGGGGGAAACCTGCTGGATATCGCAGGCAAAGCCCAGGTCTGCGAGCCACCCGGCCAGCAGATCGATGACAGGCCGGTTGGTCTGGTCCAGAGAAGGCTGAGTGCAGCTCACCGAGGGCGCAGCGATCAAGGCGGCAAACTGGTCTTTCATGGACGGCAACGGCATGGACGCTTCCTGTTATCAAGACGGAACACGGCCCATCATAGGGCCATAGCAACCCAGGAATAAACCGTTTCGGGCCATGTCCTGTACACTGGCGGCCTCAGCAGCCGTTCAGTCATGGGCTGCGCTCCCGTTATCAGCATCAGCGTTTGGATTCCCCCGGCCATGCAAAAAGAAACAGAAATCAAACTCCGCGTCAGCCGCGAGACCCTCGCTGCACTGCGCGAACACCCGTTGCTCAAGAAGCGCAACAAAAGTGGCTGGGAGCGGCTGGAACTGTCGAACCAGTATTTCGATACCCCTGAGCGCGAGCTGGCCCACGCCAAGGTGGCGCTGCGCATCCGTCGCGACGGCGATCAGATCATCCAGACCATGAAGACCCGCGGGCAAAGCGTGGCCGGCCTGTCCGAACGCAACGAGTACAACTGGGACCTGACCAAGGCCAAGCTGGACCTGAAAAAGCTCGAAGGCGATTGCTGGCCCGAGCAACTGGCCGAACTCGACAAGAAGTCCATCAAGCCGCTGTTCACCACCGATTTCATCCGTGAAAAAGCCGAAATTGCCTGGGGTCGCGGCAAGACCAAAGTCGTGATCGAAGCCGCGCTGGACCTGGGCCAAGTGGTTGCAGGCAAGCAAAAGGAAGAAATCTGCGAGCTGGAGTTGGAGCTGCGCGAGGGCGACCCTACCGCGCTGCTGGAACTGGCCGCTGAACTGGCTGCAACGCTGCCGTTGATGCCGTGCGACATCAGCAAGGCCGAGCGCGGTTATCGCTTGCTGGATGCCAGCAGTTATTCGCTGAGCCTGCCTGCACCAACCCTGAACGCAGAAACCCCGCTGGACGACGCCTACTCCGCGCTGGCCTGGCACCTGCTGGGCAGCAGCCAGCGTCTGGCCGCGCAATACCGTTTCAACGGTCACTGGCGTTTGCTGCAGGACTGGGTCGAGATGCTCGCCGAACTGCGCGCCCTGACCAGCAGCCTCGGCCAGGCGGCGCCACGCACCTCGACCGCCCAACTGCGTACCGCGCTGGATGCGTTGCTGGAAGACTGGCGTCCGCTGGTTCAGGCCGGTCAGGAAGATGCCGATGTCCGTGGTGCAGCCCACGAGCAGTTTCTGGAAGAATTGCAGGACACCCGCTGGGGCGAGTTCTCGCTGAACACCTCACGCTGGTTGCTGGCCCGCAGCTGGACCGCCGAACGCAACACCCGCGGCAACCGCCAGGGCGCTGCGCTGCTGAGCAGTTGGCTGCCTCGCCTGCTGGGTGAAGAAGCGACCTCCCTGCAACTAAGCCGTTATCAGCAGCAGCCGGAAGACCTGGCCGAACAACTGCCGCGCATCGAGCGAATTCAGGCCTGGCTGCACTGGGCACGCGGCGCGCTGGACCTGCCAGAACTGGACCGCCTGTACGGCGAGCTGCGCAAACTCGAAGAACTGGCCCATCTGGACATCAGCGACGAAATCCTCGATGCCCGCGTGCAACAAGCCATTACCGTCTTCCAGAGCCGCGCGTGGAAGACCTTGTTGCGTTTGTAACGGCTGGATTTCGTGACGTTGATTATCGTCCCCATGCTCCGCGTGGGAATGCCTTTCTGGACGCTCTGCGTCCGATCTTGAGTGCGCGGTGTGGCGCAAACTTGTGACGCAGAGCGTCACGAACTGCATGCCAACGCGGAGCATTGGCACGATAGTCAAAAGCTTACGTTCAGCCACCCTGGCGCAGCAGCGGCAGGCTGGTGGTGGATTTGATCTCTGACAGCGCCACTGTCGAGTTCACTTCCTGAATGCCGGGCACCAGCGAGAGCTTTTCGAAGAAGAATCGCTCATAAGCCTCGATGTCCGGTGTCACGATGCGCAGCAGAAAATCCACCGAGCCCATCAGCACATAGCATTCCAATACCTCGGGAAAGCCGCGAATGGCATCGGTGAATTCGGTGAAGTTGGAACGCCCGTGGGCGTTGAGTTTTACCTCGGCGAATATCTGCGTGTTCAGGCCGATTTTCTTGCGATCCAGCAACGCGACCTGCCGACGGATCACCCCTTCGTCCTTGAGCCGCTGAATACGACGCCAGCAGGGCGATTGCGACAGGCCGACCTGCTCGGCGATCTGCGCACTGGAGAGCGACGCGTCTTCCTGCAGCAGCGCCAGAATCTTGCGGTCGTACACATCCAGATCGATTTGCATAATTAATTTTCCACAATGCGCTTTGACGCATAAACAAGTCGCAACAAGCCTAATCCAGTTGATGATCGACCAGAAATTTCTTTTTCTCCATGCAAAGATTTCTCCCAACGCCTTGGAGAATCAGCATGCCCAACCTTGAAGCCGTCACCGCCGCCTCGCAACGCCCCGACAACTGGTCATCCAGCAACGCGCCCTGCTGCGCGCGCTACCAGGTTGTCGCCGAAGCCGAGCCAGCATTGCTCTGTCAGGTGCTCAACCTGCTTGCGATGCAGTACCTGATTCCTCACCAGCTCACCGTCGTGCAGCAGCAAAGCCTGCTGATCATCGACCTGCACGTCGCCAAACTGAGCTGGCACCGGGCGCAGGTGATTGGCGAAAAAATGCGCAACCTGATCGACGTTTACTCGGTGGAAGTCGCACACATCGACGCCCTCGATGCCCCGCAAACTCACGTTGCCCTGGCCACCGGCTGAATCAATTCGCCTGCTCCGGTAATTCCCGGTCGCATAGAACGAGTAACGCTGTCACGCTTGGCGTCTACTCTTGTTCATCGCCCAATGACGAATTGCCTCAAGGAGCGCGCATGGCAGCCCTGGCCCCCTCTTCACAGGATCGCTGGCTCGACCTGAACGACGTGTTGCGTGAACTGGTCACGGAAGGCTATCTGAGCCAGGACGACACCGAAACGGCACTCACCCAGCGTCGCAGTGCGGTGAATATCCAGCTGCATCCGCTCGAGTTTCTCGCGTCGCAGCAGTTTGATGACTTGAAGCGGCCGGGCAAAAAACTCGACCTGGAAACCCTGACGGCCTGGCTGGCGAAAGCCTCCGGTCAGCCCTACATGCGCATCGACCCGCTGAAGATCAACGTGGCGGCCGTCACGCCACTGATGTCCTATGCCTTCGCCCAGCGCCACAAGATTCTCGCTGTGGCGGTGGACCGCGAGTCGGTGACCATCGCCAGCGCACAGCCGTATGTGCGCTCATGGGAAGCGGACCTGGCGCACGTGCTCAAGCTGCAGATCAAGCGTGTGGTCGCCAACCCGACTGACATCCAGCGCATGGCGATGGAGTTTTTCAGGCTGGCGAAGTCGGTCAGCGGTGCCAATGCGTCTGAGCAAAAAATGAGCAATATGGGCAACTTTGAGCAGTTGCTCAAGCTCGGTGCCAGTGACCAGGAGCCAGACGCCAACGACGCGCACATCGTCAACATCGTCGACTGGCTGTTCCAGTACGCATTCCAGCAACGCGCCAGCGATATCCATATCGAGCCGCGCCGCGAACAAGGCACGGTGCGCTTTCGCATCGACGGGGTGCTGCACAACGTCTATCAGTTTCCGGCGCAGGTCATCATGGCGATTGTCAGCCGCCTGAAAAGCCTGGGCCGGATGAACGTCGCTGAAAAACGCAAGCCGCAGGACGGACGGGTCAAGACCACCACGCCTGAAAACCGCGAAGTGGAGCTGCGCTTATCGACCTTGCCGACGGCGTTCGGCGAAAAGATGGTGATGCGGATTTTCGACCCCGAAGTGCTGCTCAAGGACTTCGACCAGTTGGGTTTTTCCAGTGACGACCTGCGGCGCTGGCAGGAAATGACCCGCCAGCCCAACGGCATCATTCTGGTCACCGGCCCGACCGGTTCGGGCAAGACCACCACGCTGTACACCACTCTCAAGAAGCTGGCGACCTCGGAGGTCAACCTCTGCACCATCGAAGACCCCATCGAGATGGTCGAGCCTGCCTTCAATCAGATGCAGGTGCAGCACAATATCGATCTGAGCTTTGCCGCTGGCGTGCGCGCCTTGATGCGTCAGGACCCGGATATCATCATGATCGGCGAAATTCGCGACCTGGAAACGGCTGAAATGGCCATTCAGGCGGCATTGACCGGTCACCTGGTGCTGTCGACGCTGCACACCAACGACGCACCCAGCGCCATCAGCCGCATGCTTGAACTGGGCGTGCCGCATTACTTGCTCAAAGCCACCATCCTCGGCGTCATGGCCCAGCGTCTGGTGCGCACGCTGTGCCCGCACTGCAAGGCGCCGATCAACCTGAACGAAACCGACTGGCAAACCCTGACCCGCCCTTGGCAAGCGCCTGTACCGCCCGGCGCGCATCAGGCGGTCGGCTGCGTGGAATGTCGCGACACCGGCTATCGGGGGCGGGCCGGGGTCTACGAGATCATGGTCATGTCCGACAACATCAAGGCATTGATCTCCGCAGACCTGGACCTAACTGCCATGCGCCGTCAGGCGTTCAAGGAGGGCACCCGCAGCTTGCGTCTGTCTGGTGCGCAAAAAGTCTCGGCCGGGCTGACTACACTTGAGGAAGTACTGCGGGTGACACCGCAAAGCGAACAGCGCTGACAGGGTTGGAAGCGTTGTGCCGGAGGCCTGACGTCATGGCGAGCAAGCTAAAGTGAACTAAGTGGTACACATTGATTGAACTAGTTCATGGCTTTAGCTATCCAACCCCTCAGAACAACCACCGCTGGAGTAACTCATCATGCGTCTCAAGTTTGCTGTCGCCACCGTAGCCTTGCTTTCCATCCCAATGGGTTCAGCGATGGCTGACACCTTCTGGCGTAACGTGCTGTCGTCGGGCGCTACTACCGGCTCGTCTTACCTGACCTTCAAGGACCACAAACTGATCGTCGCCGCTCAGGATGATGCAGGCAGCTACGTTGCCAGCAACGGCGACATTCGTGGCCCGTTTCTGGAAGCCGCTATCCAGCAGGTTCGCATAGACAACCCTGGCCTGAAGGCCACGGACATGGAACTGGCCAACGCGATTCTGGAAAAGAATCTGGTTGCTGAAAGCCAGTAAGTCTCGTCGGCCAGCGGGTTTGGCCGATAAGCACCGCGCATAAAAAATGCCGCTCGATGAGCGGCATTTTTTTGCCTTACGATTACTCGCCGATGACGCCTTTGTAGCCTGCAGCGTCCAGCAGTTTGGCCAGATCAGCCTCTGCACTGGCGGGCTTGAGCTTGAAGATCCAGGCGCTGTAGGGCTCGCTATTGAGCGACTCGGGCGAATCGCGCAGCGCTTCATTGACTTCGATTACTTCACCCGCAACCGGGGAGTAGATATCCGAAGCAGCCTTGACCGACTCGACGACACCAGCGGTATCAGCAGCAGCAAACACCTTGCCGATTTCCGGCAGCTCAACGAAAACCACATCGCCCAGCGCTTCCTGTGCGTGATCCGAGATGCCGACGGTCACGGTGCCATCTGACTCCAGGCGTGCCCATTCATGACTTTCAGCGAAACGCAGCTCGGCGGGAATATTGCTCATTTAGTCATCCTCAACATCGGGTCAGCGGAAAACCCGCCATAGGTTAAATCAAGGTTTTGCCGTAGCGCACGAACGCAGGCTGTACCACCCGCACCGGATACCACTTGCCGCGGATTTCCACCTCGGCCCGATCAGCGGTTGCCATCGGAACGCGCGCCAGAGCAATGGATTTGCTCAGCGTAGGAGAGAAACTACCACTGGTGATCTCACCTTCGCCAACTTCTGCGACGCGAACCACCTGATGAGCCCGTAAAACCCCCCGCTCTTCAAGCACCAGGCCGACGAGTTTGAAGGCTATTCCTTCGGCTCGCTCGCTCTCCAGCGCCTGACGGCCGATGAAATCACGGTCGGCAGGCTCCCAGGCGATGCTCCAGGCCATATTCGAGGCCAGCGGCGAAACATGTTCACCGATGTCCTGCCCGTAGAGGTTCATGCCTGCCTCCAGACGCAGCGTGTCACGCGCGCCCAAGCCGATGGGAGAAATACCCGCGCCGACCAGTTCATTGAAAAAGCGCTGGGCTTCGTCGGCAGGCAGCATGATTTCCAGACCGTCTTCGCCGGTGTAACCGGTGCGCGCAATGAACCAGTCGCCATCATCAAGGCCTTCAAACGGCTTGAGCTGGCGGATCAGTTCTGCGCGAGCGCTGGAAACCAGCTGGGCAATCCGGTTTCTGGCCTGTGGCCCTTGAATTGCCAGCATCGCCATTTCGCTGCGTGCGAGCAACTGCACATCGAAATCGCCCAGCTGCGACTGCATCCAGGCAAGGTCCTTGGCACCGGTCGCGGCGTTGACGACCAGTCGGTAACCGTCGGTGGTGAGGTAGACGATCATGTCATCGATGACACCGCCCTGCTCATCCAGCATGGCGCTGTACAGGGCGCGACCAGGGGTCTTGAGCTTGTCGACGTCGTTGGCCAGCAACCGGCGCAGCCAGGCTTTGGCCTCACGGCCGAGCACATCGATGACGTTCATGTGGGAGACATCGAAGACCCCACAGTCGCGGCGCACCTGGTGGTGCTCCTCAACTTGCGATCCGTAATGCAACGGCATGTCCCAACCACCAAAATCGACCATTTTCGCGCCCAGCGCGAGGTGCAGGTCGAACAGGGGGGTACGCTGTCCCATGGGTTTCTCCTTCCGGGCGTGGCGAAGGTGCGGGCAGAAAGTATCGGCAAGCCCCCCAATAAACCGGAGTTTGCAACACATTACAGCTGACCGAATAATCTGACAGACCGCACCAATTGCGGCGCATTGTAGCCGCAAGGTGAGGGGCCCGCACCTAGCCAATCTGACGGGCAGAGCGACGAATCAACACAATGACAGGCAATAATCCTACAAGAACCAGAGACAAAGCTGGCAATGCAGCCCGCGCCCACTCGCCCTCGCTGGTCATTTCAAAGATGCGCACGGCCAGCGTATCCCAGCCAAACGGGCGCATCAGCAGGGTTGCCGGCATCTCTTTGAGGACATCGACGAACACCAGCAATGCCGCGCTCAGCGCTCCCGGAACCAGCAGCGGCAGGTACACGTTGAGAAACAACTTCGGTCCGCCGACGCCCAGACTGCGTGCCGCTTCAGGCAGCGACGGACGGATGCGCGACAGGCTGTGTTCCAGCGGCCCGAAGGCGACGGCGATGAAACGCACCAGATAAGCCAGCAGCAGGGCTGACAAACTGCCCAGCAGCAACGGCTTGCCCGCGCCGCCCAGCCAGCCCGACAGCGGGACGACCAGCGCCCGGTCCAGGTAACTGAACGCCAGCATGATTGAAACGGCCAGCACCGAGCCCGGTAGTGCATAACCCAGGTTGGCGAGACTGACGCCAGAACGAATGACCGGTGTAGGTGCCATGCGTCGGGCAAAGGCCAGAATCAACGCGACGCTGACGGTGATCAAGGCCGCCATGCCGCCCAGATAGAGGGTGTGCAGAATCAAACCGGTGTACCGCTCGTCGAGGTCGAAACGGCCACGCTGCCAGACCCACACGATCAATTGCAGCACCGGCACGACGAAGGCGCAGAGAAACACCAGCCCGCACCACAGGCTGGCGCTCCATGCCTTGACGCCGCGTAGCGTGTAAAGCGCGGTGGCGCGGGGCCTTTCGTTACCCGGCCGGCTTGCGCCACGGGCACGACGCTCGCCATACAGCAGGATCAGCACCGCCAGCAGCAACAGGCTGGCCAGTTGCGCGGCGCTGGACAGGCTGAAGAAGCCGTACCAGGTCTTGTAGATGGCGGTGGTGAAGGTGTCGAAGTTGAACACCGATACCGCGCCAAAATCCGCCAGGGTTTCCATCAACGCCAGCGCCACACCTGCGCCGATGGCCGGGCGCGCCATCGGCAACGCAACGCGCCAGAAGGCTTGCCAAGGCGTGTTGCCCAGCACCCGCGCAGCTTCCATCAGCCCTTTGCCTTGCGCCAGAAACGCGGTGCGCGCCAGCAGGTAGACGTAGGGATAGAAGACCAGCACCAGCACGATGATCACCCCGCCAGTGGAACGTACCCGTGGCAAGCGCAGGCCGGAGCCGAACCATTCACGCATCAGGGTTTGCACCGGGCCGGAAAAATCCAGCAACCCGACAAACACAAACGCCAGCACATAGGCCGGGATTGCGAACGGCAGCATCAGCGCCCAGTCCAGCCAGCGTCTTCCGGGGAATTCACACAGGCTGGTCAGCCAGGCCAGGCTTACGCCCAGCAGCGTCACGCCCACGCCAACCCCCAGCAGCAGAATCAGTGTGTTGCTCAACAGGCGCGCCATCTGTGTTTCAAGCAGGTGCGACCAGATCTGCGTGTCGATGGTCTCCCATGACAGCAGCAATACACTCAGCGGCAGCAGCACCAGCGCAGCGATGGCAAAGACCAGTGGGTACCAGCGGCGTTGGACAGGATGGGCCAAGAGGGTTCTCGAAATGAGGGGGTTCAGGAGCGTGCGCACAGGTCTGCGTCTGATTCTGGCTGAAAGCCCTAGGAGCGGACTTGTCCGCGAAAAGGCCGGTACATTCTCAGAAAATGCACTATCTGAACTGACGGCTTCGCGGACAAGTCCGCTCCCACGCCCTTCGGGCAGAAGCCTGTAAAGCGCAGTGTTCCAGGCTAGTCAGGGCTTGTGTATACCGCTGAGCGTGGCGCGATAGGGCAGTGGGTATTAAATCAATTCCAGCCCGCGCGATCCATCATGCGAATGGCTTCTGCCTGACACTTGCCTGCCACTTCGACAGGGATGGTGTCGGCCTTGAACTGCCCCCAGCTCGCGACTTCTTCCGAAGGTGCCACGTTCGGGTTGGCCGGGAACTCCTGGTTGACGCTGGAGAAGATCTTCTGCGCCTCAGGGCCGGTCATCCACTCCACCAGCGCCTTGGCCGCTTGCGGGTGCGGTGCATGTTTGGTCAGACCGATGCCCGACAAGTTGACGTGCACACCACGGTCCGCCTGATTCGGCCAGAACAGTTTCACCGCCAGGTCCGGGTTCTGCTTGTGCAGGCGGCCATAATAGTACGTGTTGACGATACCCACATCGCACTGCCCGGCATTGATTGCCTCAAGCACCGCGATGTCATCGGAGAACACATCCGTGGACAGGTTGTTCACCCAGCCCTTGAGGATCTTCTCGGACGCTTCGGCACCGTGGGTTTCGATCAGCGTGGCGGTCAGCGACTGGTTGTAGACCTTCTTCGCCGTGCGCAGGCACAGACGCCCTTCCCAGTTCTTATCGGCCAGCGCTTCATAGGTCGTCAGTTCGACCGGTTTAACCCGGTCGGTGGAATAGGCGATGGTGCGCGCACGCAGGCTCAAGCCGGTCCAGCCGTGGGTAGACGAGCGATACTGCGGCGGAATGTTGGCTTCGATGACCGGCGAGGTAAACGGCTGCAGGATGCCCATTTGCTCGGCCTGCCAGAGGTTGCCGGCATCGACTGTCAGCAACAGGTCGGCGGTCGCATTTTCGCCCTCGGCCTTGATGCGCTGCATCAACGGCGCTTCCTTGTCGGTGATGAACTTGATCTTCACCCCGGTCTTTGCCGTGTAGGCATCGAACACCGGCTTGATCAGCTCGTCGATACGGGAGGAATACACCACCACTTCATCGGCAGCCTGGGCGGCGCTGCCCAGCAAAGTCAGTGTCAGCGCAGCCAGAAGACGCTTGCTTGCCTGCATCGGGGTATCTCACGTTCGCAAATGAGGCGAAATGGTAGTGAATCCCATTTGCTATCTCAACCGAAGAGGTGTCGGAGCCGTTACCGGATGTTTCCGGCCTGTAACTCAAAGCGCCTGATCAGCACACCGCCCCGGCCTTGGAGAAGTTGGCAATCTTGCGCAGTTTGTCGACATCGAACACTTCCAGTTGCCCGATGCCCAGGCGCACGACCTTACGCTCGTGCAGGTCTTCAAGCACTTCCAGCAAGGCCGAGTGCGAGAGGTCCTGCAGTGAGGTGACTTCATCGAGCGTAATCAAGCGCCGCGCATGGCTCAACGGGCCATACCCTTCACTCAGCAACAACAACCGCGATGCGACCCGCGAACGAGGCGGCAACAACAGAAGCTTCTCGGGGTTTTGCAGCGGCAAACCGAGCTTCTGACCCAGCAGCGCTGCGAAATGGCGCCAGTATTCAGGATGCCGGTCGAGCAACGAGACCAGAAACGAGTGAGGCACCTGCAGGAAGATGGTCTGCTCCAGCGAACAGACATCGAAGCGGCGCGGCATTTCATCGAACAGCGAGACTTCGCCGAACCAGTACGGCCGCCGGATCGGCTCGAGGCGAGGTCCCAGCCGCTGAACATGCGCGCCACCGATGCGTACGTCGCCTTCCAACAGCGCATAAAGACCGCATGGCGCAGCGCCTTTTTCAAACAGCATCTTGCCGGGCGTCTTGCGGACCTGGCGAGCGGCGTGCAGCACGCTATCCTGCAAAGCGGCAGGCAAGTGTGAAAACCAGTAGTCGGATAGCAACGATGACCGCCACAGCACTCCGTTTGTCATGTTTGCTCCCTTTTATTGCGGGCAATCGTATTGCAAAGGCGATACGTTAACGGAACCCGATCATCGTCGCAGGCAGGAATAATAATGAAAACCCTTGTCGATCATCTCAGCCAATACGCGTCCTATCACCGTGACTCACGCAACATTTTGACCCACTTCGTGGGCATCCCGCTGATCGTGCTGGCCGTGGCAGTGCTTTTATCGCGTCCGGACTGGACCATCAGCGGGCTGTGGATTTCCCCTGCGGCGCTGCTGGCCTTGGGCTCGACAGTGTTTTACCTGCGGCTGGACAAAGCGCTGGGTGGAGTAATGGCCGTGTTACTGGCGCTGTGCATCTGGGCGGGGGCCAACCTTGCGCAGCAGGCGACCATGGTCTGGCTGAGTGCGGGCGTCGGGCTGTTTGTGATTGGCTGGATAATTCAGTTCATCGGCCATTATTACGAGGGCCGTAAACCGGCATTCATTGATGACCTGACAGGCCTGATTATCGGCCCGCTGTTCGTGGTCGCGGAACTGGCGTTCCTGATGGGCCTGCGCAAACCCTTGCAGCACGCCATCGAAGAACGCTCCGGCCCGGTGGGGCGGAATGCGCGCAAGGCTGCGGTGTAAAGGCTCTGCTCGCGTTGCACTAAGCATTTAAGCGATGCAGAGCTTCTGCCCGAAGGGCG
>NZ_ATDK01000577.1 GCF_000444135.1 Pseudomonas avellanae BPIC 631 | reverse complement strand
GGAGCGCGCGGAACAACAACCTCACTATCGTGTGACGCTCCGCGTCGCATGCCGTTCTGGACGCTCTGCGTCCTCTCATCAAACATGCGGCACCGGGCTTCGGTAAAACCCGGTAACCAGACCTCTCGGCGATAAACCACACCAGCAACTAGCCTCATCGAGCCTATCCCTAAAGCAAGGATGCTTCGATGTTGCCTGCCTTACGCCTGATGACCTGCGCCTTTCTGACTCTGTTCACCACGCTCAGCCATGCCAGCCAGTGCCCTGAGTGGTCTGCCGCCACAGCAAATAGTGAAATCACTGCCTTGCAACAGCAAATAGCCAGCTGGGACGACAGCTACCACCGGCAAGGACTCTCGCAAATCCCCGACGAGCTTTATGACCAATCCCGGCAAAAGCTGAACGACTGGCGTTCGTGCTTTGCAGTGTCTACACCTCAGGCCAATCCGCTAAAAACCGCGACCGGCCCGCTGGCACACCCCGTCCCGCACACAGGTGTGAACAAGCTCGCGGACGAGAAAGACGTCAAAGCCTGGCTCAAAGGCAGAACCGATCTGTGGATTCAGCCCAAAGTCGATGGCGTGGCGGTCACGCTGGTCTACGACGAGGGCAGGCTGGTGCAGGCGATCAGTCGCGGTGACGGGACAAAAGGCCAGGACTGGACCCCACAGGCACAACTGATCAAAGCGATCCCTCAGCAGTTACCCCAGCCCGACTCGCTGACACTGCAGGGCGAACTCTATTGGCGACTGACCGACCACGTGCAGGCGGCGGCCGGCAGCGTCAACGCGCGCAGCAAGGTGGCGGGTATGCTGGCCAGGCAGAGCATAAGCCCGCAACAGGCCGACGCCATCGGCCTGTTCGTCTGGGACTGGCCAGACGGGCCTGCCGATATGGTTCAGCGACTCGCCGGCCTGCAAACCCTGGGTTTTAACGACAGTGTTGCGTACACGCACCCGCTGGAAAGCCACGCTCAGGCAGCAGATTGGCGCGAGCACTGGTATCGCAACCCTCTGCCGTTCGCCACAGATGGCGTGATCATGCGCCAGGGTCAACGACCACCGGCGCAGCGTTGGCAGGCCAGCGCGCCATACTGGATTGCTGCCTGGAAACATCCCTATGCCCAAGCGCTGGCGGAGGTGCGCAAGGTGCATTTCAACATCGGCCGCAGCGGCAAAATTACCCCGGTGCTGGAACTGACGCCGGTACGCCTCGATGATCGCAACGTCAGCCGTATCAGCGCAGGCTCGCTACCACGCTGGGAAAAACTCGACATAAGGCCGGGCGACCATATCGCCGTGAGCCTGGCCGGGTTGACCATCCCTCGGCTCGATGGCGTGGTCTCTCGCGCAACCGAGCGGGCTGAAATGAGCGTCCCGCACGCCAGTGACTATCATGACTTGAGCTGCTGGCAAGCCGCACCCGGCTGCGAAAGTCAGTTCCGCGCCAGGCTGGTGTGGCTCAGCGGCAAGAAGGGTTTAGCCTTGCCCGGCGTGGGTCCGGGGACCTGGGACAAGCTCATTGAAAGTGGCCACATTAGCGGCTTGCTCGATTGGATGACGCTGAATCATGCTGAGCTTGCTAACATTCCCGGCCTCGCCGAGCGCAGCAGCGCTAAACTGCTCGACAGCCTGCAAACAGCCCGTGAAAGGCCCTTCCAGACATGGCTCAAGGCCATTGGCCTGCCGCCTGCCGGGAATGCAAAGCTGCCTGACAACTGGCACGACCTGGCCGAACGCAGTGTCGCGCAATGGCAGGCAGAGCCGGGCATTGGTCCAGGGCGCGCGGCAAAACTCAGGGCATTTTTTCAGGACCCACACGTACAGGCACTAAGCCAGCAATTGCAGGCTCAGGGCATTTCAGGTTTTAAGTAGCGGACGTTCATTTTTTTTGTCCGTATTCAAACGGAGTTCATATGCAGTTTTTGTCACCGCTGATCCTTTTCACCAGTTGCACCCTGCTGGCAACCAGCTTGCTGGCCGCCGAACAGGCACCGCCACCTTCCGAGTGCCTGATCAAAAGTCAGCAAATCAGCAGCAAGATTCAGGATGCCAAAACCGAGGGCAACAAGGCCGAGCAAAGCGGGCTGGAAAAGGCGCTCACCGAGGTCAACGCCAACTGCACGGAAACCTCATTGCTCAAACAGCGCGAACAAAAGGTGCTGGACGCCAAACGTGAGGTCAGCCGTCGTCAGACCGAGCTGAACAAGGCCATGGACAAGGGTGATCCGGAGAAGATCAACAAGCGCAAAGACAAGCTGGCCGAGTCGCGCAAGGAACTGCAGGAAGCCCAGACTGACCTCGAAAAAGTCCAGCCAGACGATTGATCAAGGTTGCCAGGACGCGGCGCTTCGGCTGACCGAAAGCGCCGCAGCGTCTGTCAGGACACCGCCGGGAAAGCCGACACCCCGAACAGCGCAATAATCAGGCCCATGCCGGCCAGCCAGACCACCGAACGCAATGCCGCAAGGTCTGCCAGATAGAAAATGATGTAGAGCAGACGGCTGGTGATAAACAGCACCGCCAGCACGTCAATGGTGACCAACTGCGCATTGCCCGCGATGTGCGCAATGATCACCGCGGCAGCAAAGGCAGGGGTCACTTCAAAACTGTTGAGTTGCGCGGCGTGCGCGCGTCGCGGAAAACCCTCCAGCTTGTCGAGAAAGGCACGCGGATCATGGTTGTGTCCGCTGCCAAATTTGCCGCTGCCGAACTTGGCGATACCGGCACAGATAATCGGCAGCAATATCGCGACCAGCACGCACCAGAAAGCAACTGTCATACGTCCATCCTTATAAGTTCAGCTTCGATTGAAGCATGCCGGGCACACCCGGTTACAACCTTATGAACCATAGCTCAGCGAAAGGTTCTCGACGTGCGACCTATAACCGCACACTTAGACCCGTCTCGGGAAAATCAGGTTGAAGGTGGTGAACTGTCCTGGCTCGCTCTGCACCGTCACTTGCCCCTCATGCAGGCTCATGATGGAACGTACGATGGCCAGCCCCAACCCGGTACCGCCCTGCTGCCGGGCACGACTGACGTGCACGCGGTAAAAACGGTCGAACAGTCGCGGCAGGTGCTCGGCGTCGATACCGTCGCCCGCATTGCGCACGGCCAGCGAGACTTCATCCTCGTGCGTATCAAGGGTGATGGTAATGACACTGCCGGCCAGACCATGGCGAATGGCATTGGACAGCAGGTTTGAAATCGCCCGCTGGATCATCAGTTTGTCGCCCGACACCTTCGCAGCCCCGTGCACCTGCAGGGTGATGTCACGATCCTCGGCCGACGATGAAAACAGCTCGGCGACCTTCTCTGCCTCTTCCCCCAGATCGGTCACCTCAAGCGGCAGCGGCGCAGCGGGCTGACTCACGCTGGCAAGAAACAGCATCTGGCTGATCATGCGCGACATGCGCTCCAGTTCTTCGGTGCAGGACTCCAGCGCCTGTTTGTATTCTTCCGAAGGGCGCGGCCGGGACAGCGTGACCTGCGCCTTGCCCATCAGGTTGTTCATCGGCGAGCGCAATTCGTGCGCCAGGTCGTCGGAAAACTGCGCCAGTTGCTGCACATCGCCGTCCAGCCGGTGCAGCATGAAATTGACCGCATGGGCCAGGTCGCGCAGCTCATCAGGCAAGCCTTTTATTTTCATGCGATGCGACAGATCGCGGGCCGAGATCAGCGCGGTCACTTTACGAAACGCCCGCAACGGCCTGAGGGCACGACGCACCACCCACCAGACGCCAAAGCCGACCAGCAGCAGAATCAACGGCAGTATAAAGAATGTCGATTTCAGATAAGCGTGCAGCAGCGTGCTGTCGCTTTCCCGGTCCATCGACAGCCTGACCAGAATGTCCTGGCCGGTCTTGAGGCGTATTTCCCGATAACCCATCAGAATCTTGTGGCCGTGTACCGACTGCAACTCCTGAAACCCCTGGGGTATGTGGTCGTCCTCGGGGATAGGCAGGTTCCGGCCTTCCTCGTTACCGACCATCATCAATTGTTGGCGTGGCTTGCTCGAATCGAGCACCGTCAACGAGTAGCTGTCGTGGCCGACAATCTGGTCGCGCAGGGTGTGGGGGTATTGAACGATGTCTTCTATGGCGAGAAAACCCTCGCTCATACTGTGTTCGATCTGCGCGAACTTCTCGTTGAGGCTGTCTTCGGCACGCACATCGAGCTGCCGGGAAATAGCCATATAAGCCAGCATCTCCATCACCAGCACCAGGCAGGCAATCAGCGCAGTAACCGTCAGCCCCAGGCGCGTCGAGAGACGGGTCGGCGTCATTCGCGTACTTCCAGCACATAGCCCACGCCGCGCAGGGTGTGAATCAGCTTGGTCTCGAACGGATCATCGATCTTCGCCCGCAAGCGGCGGATCGACACTTCCACCACGTTGGTGTCGCAATCGAAGTTCATGTCCCAGACCAGCGAGATGATCTGGGTGCGCGACATGACCTCGCCGCTGTGGCGCATCAACAGGTGCAGCAGCGCGAACTCTTTGGTGGTCAGATCAATACGCTGCTTGCCGCGGAACGCCCGGTGCCGACCCTGATCGAGCTCCAGATCGCCGACCTGCAACACTTTGGCGGTGGTGGTCTGCTCGCTGCGGCGCATGAGGGTGCGAACCCGCGCCAGCAGCTCGGGAAATTCAAACGGCTTGACCAGATAGTCGTCTGCGCCCATTTCCAGGCCTTTGACCTTTTCTTCCAGACGCCCCCGTGCCGTGACCATCATGATGCGCGTATTGACGGTCTTTCTCAGGCGGCTCAGCACTTCCCAGCCGTCCATTTCCGGCAGGTTCACGTCCAGTATCACCACATCGTAAGCCTGATGCTGCGCGAGGTAGAGCCCATCGAGCCCGGTGGCAGCGATATCGACGACATAGCCACTCTCGGTCAGCCCCTGATGCATGTACTCGGCAGTTTTCGGCTCGTCCTCGACGACAAGGATTCGCATAAGTCAGGCTTCCTGTTTGATGAACGGATGATGACGATGCCGTGCAGTGTACTGAAAAGAAACGCTTATCTTGCTGGATAACAGAATCGTAATTTTCCGGCAATCCCTCTGATAACTCCCAATGCATAAAGTCACCCCAGCCAACTTCAGCGCCCAAGTGCCTGGTTGTTAATTTCTGCTTTGAGGGGTGATTCATGGGACTGCGCAACGATGTACGCGTGCAACGTACAGACCGCTTTGCAAGGTGCCCGGCATGAGAGTCGGCGCACTTTGCCTGTTGCTGTTACCGCTTGTTGCCCCCGGTGTGGCAAGTGCCCAGGGCATCAGCCTGCCGCAGGCACTGGAAGCGGCCTTTGCCCACAACCCGGAGCTTGCAGCCGCGCAGTGGGAAATCGGTGTTGCAGAGGGTGATCGCCAACAGGCCGGGCTGATCCCCAACCCGGTGCTGTCGTGGGAAGTGGAAGACACCCGCCGCGACACCAGCACCACCACCGTGATGCTCAGCCAGGCGCTGGAACTGGGCGGCAAACGTGGTGCGCGTATCGCAGCGGCTGGCAAGGGTCAGGACGCTGCCCGACTGGAGCTTGAACAGCGTGGCAACGAACTGCGCGCCGACGTGGTTCAGGCGTTTTATGCCGCCGCGCGGGCGCAGGCAGGTCTGGAGCTGGCGCGTCAATCCAGGGCACTGGCCGAGCGCGGCCTGCAAGTTGCCGAAGGGCGTGTGCGGGCGGGCAAGGTCTCGCCGGTTGAAGCCACCCGCGCGCAGGTGCAACTGGCAGAAACCGACTTGCTGGTACGCCGTGCCGAAACCCTGAAAATTAACAGCAACCGTGAACTGGCACGCGCCACCGGCTCGCCGACCGCCTCTTTCGAGCGCCTGGATTACACCGACCTGTCGCCGGGCAAATCGCCATCGAGTGCAAGGATGATGACCGCCCTCAATCAGTCCGCCGAGCTGCGCCTGGCCCAGACCCAGATCGAACAGCGCGAAGCCGCACTCGGCTCGGAACGCGCCAAGCGTATCCCGGACCTGACCGTCAGTGTCGGCAGCCAGTACAGCCGCGAAGAGCGCGAGCGGGTCAACGTTGTAGGCCTGTCGATGCCGCTGCCGTTGTTCGATCGCAATCAGGGCAATGTGCTCGCCGCCTCACGCCGTGCCGACCAGTCCCGTGACCTGCGCAATGCCGTCGAACTCAAGCTGCGCACCCAGACGCAATCGGCCCTCGATCAGTGGAGCACCGCCGCGCAGGAAGTCGAGTCATTCAACAAGGTCATCCTGCCTGCCGCGCAAAGCGCCGTTGACACCGCAACCCGTGGTTTCGAGATGGGCAAGTTCGGCTTCCTCGAAGTGCTGGATGCGCAACGCACATTGATTTCGGCCCGTAGCCAATACCTGGAATCACTGGCGACGGCCACCGAAGCGCGGGTCGCCATCGAGCGTATCCACGGTGATCTCAACCGGTTCAGCTTCACCCCCTGACTGTCTTTTTTCCGCCTACATCGAGCGTATCCAAAGGTGCTGCACGTACCTGATCGCCGGGAGCCTTCATGAATAACAAACGAAGCATTGCCATCGCACTGGCGGTGGTGGTCATCATTGGTCTGGGCAGTCTGACGGTGAACCAGCAGATGCTGCCCTTCGCCGCTGAAACCGACGCCTCGGGCAAAAAGCCTGCTGAGAAAGACCACGGCCATGAATCAGAGGACGCCAACGGCGAAGAAGACCACGCCGGCGACCCAAAAAAGCCGAGTACCGCAGCCGCAGAACAGCCCCATGAGGAAGAGGAAGAAGGACACATCGAACTGACCGCCGAGCAGATCAAGACGGCCGGCATCGAACTGGCCACCGCCGAGCCTCGGCAAATGAGCACCACCGTGACCTTCCCCGGCGAAATCCGCTTCGATGAAGACCGCACCGCGCATGTGGTGCCTCGGGTCAGCGGCGTGGTCGAGTCGGTCAAGGTCGATCTGGGCCAGGCTGTGAAAAAGGGTCAGGTACTGGCGGTGATCGCCAGCCAGCAGATCTCCGATCAACGCAGCGAACTGAATGCCGCACAGCGACGTCAGGAACTGGCGCGCCTGACCCTGCAACGCGAGAAGAAACTCTGGGAAGACAAGATCTCCGCCGAGCAGGATTACCTGCAAGCGCGCCAGGACTTTCAGGAAGCCGACATCAACCTCGCCAATGCCCGGCAGAAAATCAGCGCCATCGGTGCCAGCCTCAGCCCCTCCGCAGGCAATCGCTACGAGCTGATCGCGCCGTTTGACTCAATGGTCGTGGAGAAACACCTCGGCATCGGCGAAATGGTTAACGAAGCGAGCAATGCGTTCACCCTGTCGGATCTGTCCCGCGTGTGGGCGACCTTCGGCGTGGCGCCAAGGGATCTGGACAAGGTGGTGGTCGGTCGCCCGGTCATCGTCAGCGCGCCGGACCTGAATGCGCGGGTCGAAGGCAAGATCGGTTACGTCGGCAGCCTGCTGGGCGAACAGACCCGCGCCGCCGCCGTGCGCGTCACCCTTGCCAACCCGCAGGGCGCATGGCGTCCCGGCCTGTTCGTGTCGGTCGAGGTGGCTGCCGAGCAGTCCAGTGTCGCGGTCAGCGTGCCCGACTCCGCGATCCAGTCGATTGAAGAAAAACCGTCGGTTTTCGTGCGCAACGCTGAAGGGTTTCAACTGACGCCGGTGACGCTCGGCCGCCGCGATGGCGGTCATGTGGAAATCGTCAAAGGCCTGGCCGCCGGCACGCAAGTGGCCGCCGCTGGCAGCTTCATCCTCAAGTCGGAGCTGGGCAAAGGCTCCGCCGAGCACGCCCATTGATCTGCGTCACACGAGTGCACCCCCATGTTTGAACGGTTGATTCAATTCGCGATAGAACAGCGCATCGTCGTGATGCTCGCTGTGTTGCTCATGGCTGGGCTGGGCATTGCCAGTTACCAGAAACTGCCCATCGATGCCGTCCCCGACATCACCAACGTTCAGGTGCAGATCAACACCTCCGCGCCCGGCTTTTCACCGCTGGAGACCGAGCAGCGGGTTACCTTCGCCATCGAAACCAACATGGCCGGCCTGCCTGGCCTGCAACAGACCCGCTCGCTGTCGCGCTCGGGCCTGTCCCAGGTCACGGTGATTTTCGAAGACGGCACGGACCTGTTCTTTGCGCGCCAACTGGTGGGCGAGCGCCTGCAGATTGCCAAGGACCAGTTGCCCGAAGGCGTCGATGCCATGATGGGGCCGATTTCCACCGGCCTCGGCGAGATTTTTCTATGGACGGTCGAAGCCCGCGACGGCGCGCTGAAGGAAGACGGCACGCCTTACACGCCGACAGATTTGCGGGTGATCCAGGACTGGATCATCAAGCCGCAACTGCGCAACGTGCCGGGCGTGGCCGAGATCAACACCATCGGCGGTTTCGCCAAGCAATACCAGATAGCCCCCGACCCGAAAAAACTCGCGGCCTACAAGCTGACGCTGAACGACCTGGTGGCTGCGCTGGAGCGCAACAACGCCAACGTTGGCGCGGGTTACATCGAGCGCGGCGGCGAGCAACTGTTGATCCGCGCACCGGGCCAGCTCGGCACGGTGGATGACATCGCCAACATCGTCATCGCCAATGTGCAGGGCACGCCGATCAGGATCAGCAGCGTGGCCGAGGTCGGCATCGGTAAGGAAATGCGCTCCGGCGCCGCGACTGAAAACGGCCGGGAAGTGGTGCTCGGCACGGTGTTCATGCTGATCGGTGAAAACAGCCGTACCGTCTCGCAGGCCGTGGCGGCCAAGCTTGCCGACATCAACCGCACACTGCCCGAAGGCGTCGAGGCGGTCACGGTGTATGACCGCACCAACCTGGTCGAAAAAGCCATCGCGACGGTGAAAAAGAACCTGATCGAAGGCGCGATTCTGGTCATCGTGATTCTGTTTCTGTTCCTCGGCAACATCCGCGCCGCGCTGATCACCGCCATGGTCATTCCACTGGCCATGCTCTTCACCTTCACCGGCATGTTCACCAACAAGGTCAGCGCCAACCTGATGAGCCTGGGCGCACTGGACTTCGGCATCATTGTCGATGGCGCTGTGGTGATCGTCGAAAACGCCATCCGCAGGCTGGCACATGCCCAGAAGAAATACGGCCGCATGCTGACCCGCAGCGAGCGCTTCCACGAAGTGTTCGCCGCCGCCCGAGAAGCCCGTCGGCCGCTGATTTTCGGCCAGTTGATCATCATGGTCGTGTACCTGCCGATCTTTGCCCTTACCGGCGTGGAAGGCAAAATGTTCCACCCGATGGCCTTCACCGTGGTCATCGCCCTGCTCGGCGCAATGATCCTCTCGGTGACCTTCGTGCCAGCCGCCATCGCCATGTTCGTCACCGGCAAGGTCAAGGAAGAAGAAGGCTTGGTGATGCGCACCGCTCGCCAGCGCTATGCGCCGATCCTGAGCTGGGTGCTGGGCCATCGCGCCATCGCCTTCGGCATGGCCTTCGTGCTGATCGTGCTGTCCGGCTTCACCGCCAGCCGCATGGGCAGCGAGTTCATCCCAAGCCTCAGCGAAGGCGACTTTGCCTTGCAGGCGCTGCGCGTACCCGGCACCAGCCTGAGCCAGTCGGTGGACATGCAGCAGCGTCTGGAAAAAGCCATCATCGAAAAAGTGCCGGAAGTGCAGCGCGTCTTCGCCCGTACCGGCACCGCCGAGATCGCCGCCGACCCTATGCCACCCAACATCTCCGACAGTTACGTGATGCTCAAGCCGCAAAGCGAATGGCCGGACCCGGACAAATCCCGCGAAACGCTGATCGCCGACCTGCAAAAAGCCGCCGCCAGCGTGCCGGGCAGCAATTACGAGCTGTCGCAGCCGATTCAGCTGCGCTTCAACGAGCTGGTTTCGGGGGTGCGCAGTGACGTGGCGGTGAAAGTGTTCGGCGACGACATGAACGTGCTCAACCAGACCGCCGCCAAAATCGCCGCCACCCTGCAAAAAGTGCCGGGCGCGTCAGAAGTCAAAGTCGAACAGACCACCGGCCTGCCGGTACTGACCATCAACATCGACCGCGACAAGGCAGCGCGTTACGGCCTCAACGTGGCCGACGTGCAGGACGCCATCGCCATTGCGCTGGGCGGTCGTCAGGCGGGCACCTTGTATGAAGGTGATCGGCGCTTCGACATGGTGGTGCGCCTGTCCGAGCAACTGCGCACCGACGTGAACGGGCTGTCCAGCCTGCTCATTCCGGTGCCTGCGAGCGCGAGCAACCAGCAGATCAGCTTCATCGCCCTGTCCCAGGTCGCCAGCCTTGATCTGGTATTAGGCCCGAACCAGATCAGCCGCGAGAACGGCAAGCGCGTGGTGATCGTCAGCGCCAACGTGCGCGGTCGCGACCTTGGCTCGTTTGTCGAAGAAGCGGGCACCACCATCGACAGCGGCGTGCAAATCCCGGCGGGCTACTGGACCAACTGGGGCGGCCAGTTCGAGCAACTGCAATCGGCCGCCAAACGCCTGCAAATCGTCGTGCCGGTGGCACTGCTGCTGGTCCTCGCGCTGTTGTTCATGATGTTCAACAACCTCAAGGACGGCCTGCTGGTGTTCACCGGCATACCGTTCGCCCTCACCGGCGGCGTCATGGCCCTGTGGCTGCGCGACATACCCCTCTCGATCTCCGCAGGCGTGGGCTTTATCGCCCTGTCGGGTGTGGCCGTGCTGAACGGTTTGGTGATGATCTCTTTCATCCGCAGCCTGCGCGAAGAAGGCCGCTCGTTGCACGACGCCATCAACGAAGGCGCCCTCACCCGCCTGCGCCCGGTGCTGATGACCGCCCTCGTCGCCTCCCTGGGCTTCATCCCCATGGCCCTCGCCACCGGGACCGGCGCCGAAGTGCAACGGCCACTGGCAACGGTGGTGATTGGCGGGATTCTGTCGTCTACGGCGCTGACGTTGCTGGTGTTGCCGGCGTTGTATCAGTGGGCGCATCGGCGCGAGGAGGAGCAGGAAGAGGATGAGGTCAAGGCACTGAAATAGTATTTCAGGAAGGAAACATTAAACCGCGATTACTCCGGTTCAGACTCCACGAGCTTCTTGAGACTGATGTATAACGCTGAGCACTCCCATGCTGAGCGTTATACACAATTCTGCTTTTGATTCTGGCCGCAGACCGTGGGAGCAAGCTTGCTCGCGATCTGCCGGGCACCGGCAGCAAAACCGGTGCATACAGTACATCAGGCACAACCTGGGTAGCCTGTTTTGGGGCCGCTTCGCAGCCCATCGTAGCACTCGCAACCTCCTGAAACTCCTATGCCCTCCGGGCAGAAGCGCGCGCTATGTGCTTCTTGAGACTGATGCATAACGCTGAGGTTATACACAATTCTGCTTTGGATTCTGGCCGCTGGCCGTGGGAGCAAGCTTGCTCGCGATCTGCCGGGAACCGGCAGCAAAACCGGTGCATACAGTACATCAGGCACAACCGGGGTAGCCTGTTTTGGGGCTGCTTCGCAGCCCATCCTAGCCGTCGTAACCTCCTGAAACTCCTATGCCCTCCGGGCAGAAGCGTGTGACTGTCAACTGAGTTGGTGCAATCGGTATCGTCTGTAGCCCATGTCTTACGCCATTTATAGAAACGCATTACACATGCTGGCGAATAACCCAAGTAGACGCTGCAGCACTGAACGGTGATATTTCGACCCTTGAAGCAAGTTATCAACCCGTTGCCAAATGTGTTGGAATG
>NZ_ATDK01000576.1 GCF_000444135.1 Pseudomonas avellanae BPIC 631 | reverse complement strand
GTCGCACGATAGTTGAGATAATCGTTGCGCACGCTCCAGCGTGGTCATGCCTTTCGTGACGCTCTGCGTCACAAATCTACGCTGCATCGCAGGAGTCAAAACCTGCCCCGTTCCCTCCCCCTGAAAAAACCCGAAATCCCTGTTGAGTGATTCTATTATCAGTTGTACGATGACTTACGACATCGGTACTGACCCGGTGATCTTCTAACAATTATGTCCTCCAGGGTGTTCGAATAATGAATCCACAAGAACTGAAGTCCATCCTCTCTTCCGGTCTGCTGTCTTTCCCGGTTACCGATTTCAATGCTCAGGGCGATTTCCATCGCGCGGGCTACATCAAACGCCTCGAGTGGCTGGCCCCGTATGGCGCAAGCGCTCTGTTCGCTGCCGGCGGTACAGGTGAGTTCTTCTCCCTGGCAGCCAGCGAATACTCCGAAATCATCAAGACTGCTGTTGATACCTGCGCCACCAGCGTGCCGATTCTGGCCGGTGTAGGCGGTGCGACCCGTCAGGCCATCGAGTACGCTCAGGAAGCCGAGCGCCTGGGTGCCAAAGGCCTGTTGCTGCTGCCACACTACCTGACCGAAGCCAGCCAGGACGGCGTTGCCGCCCATGTTGAAGCCGTCTGCAAGTCGGTCAAGATCGGCGTGGTTGTCTACAACCGTAACGTTTGCCGCCTGACGCCAACCCTGCTGGAACAACTGGCCGAGCGTTGCCCGAACCTGATCGGTTACAAGGATGGCCTGGGCGATATCGAACTGATGGTTTCGATCCGCCGCCGCCTCGGTGATCGCTTTTCGTACCTGGGCGGCCTGCCGACTGCCGAAGTCTACGCCGCTGCCTACAAGGCGCTGGGCGTGCCGGTCTACTCGTCTGCGGTATTCAACTTTGTGCCGAAACTGGCGATGGACTTCTACCACGCCATTGCCCGTGACGATCATGAGGCGGTTGGCAAGTACATCGACGATTTCTTCCTGCCTTATCTGGAAATCCGTAACCGCAAAGCCGGCTATGCCGTGAGCATCGTCAAGGCCGGTGCAAAAATCGCTGGCTACGATGCAGGCCCGGTTCGCGCTCCACTGACTGACCTGACCCCGGACGAGTGCGACATGCTCGCCGCACTGATGGACAAGCAAGGCAAGCAGTAACACTTCTGGCGCTAGAGCCGCTGAGCGATCAGCGGCTTTGTCGTTGGATTGCATGACCCTTACAGGTGGCAGATGTCGTCGCCGCGACGCTGCCAAGGGGCCTGTAACGCAACACCCAAAAAACAGCTTTACCCGCGTAAAAAAATAATCAGTGGGAGCTCTACCATGCAAAAGTCCAAGCCGATGCACGTCCGCTATTTGATTCTGTTGATGCTGTTTCTGGTCACCACGATCAACTATGCCGACCGTGCCACCATCGCAATCGCTGGTTCCAGCATCCAGAAAGACCTTGGCATCACTGCTGTCACTCTGGGTTATATCTTCTCTGCATTCGGCTGGGCCTACGTGGCCGGTCAGATTCCCGGTGGCTGGCTGCTCGACCGGTTCGGGTCGAAAAAAGTCTACGCCATGAGCATTTTCACCTGGTCGCTGTTCACCTTGCTGCAAGGCTATGTGGGCGAGTTTGGTGTCTCCACGGCGATCGTTGCGCTGTTCATGCTGCGCTTTCTTGTCGGGCTGGCCGAAGCGCCTTCCTTCCCGGGTAACGCCCGCATTGTGGCCGCCTGGTTTCCGACCGCTGAACGCGGTACCGCGTCGGCGATCTTCAACTCGGCGCAATACTTTGCCACCGTGCTGTTCGCGCCGCTGATGGGCTGGATCGTTTACACCTACGGCTGGCAGCATGTGTTCGTCGTGATGGGCGCGTTCGGTATTGTGTTCTCGATGATCTGGATGAAGGTCATTTATGGGCCGCGCAATCACCCGATGATCAACGAGGCCGAGTTCGAGCACATCTCCAGCAATGGTGCGCTGGTCGATCTGGATCAGGACAAGGGCAAAGGCAAGGAAAAAGCTGCCAGCAGCGGGCCGAAGTGGGACTACATTCGCCAGTTGCTGACCAACCGCATGATGCTCGGCATTTACCTGAGCCAGTACTGCATCAACGGTATTACCTACTTCTTCCTGACCTGGTTCCCGGTGTACCTGGTTCAGGAACGCGGCATGACCATCCTCAAGGCTGGCATCATCGCTTCCCTGCCAGCCATTTGCGGCTTCATCGGTGGTGTACTGGGCGGGGTCATTTCCGACTACTTGCTGCGCAAAGGCCATTCGCTGACCTTCGCCCGCAAGGCACCGATCATCGGCGGCCTGCTGCTCTCGACCTCGATCGTGACCTGCAACTATGTGGACGTGGAATGGGTGGTCGTGGGCTTCATGGCCCTGGCATTCTTCGGCAAAGGCGTAGGCGCACTGGGCTGGGCTGTGATGTCCGATGTTTCGCCCAAGCAGATCGCCGGTTTGAGTGGCGGCCTGTTCAACACCTTCGGTAACGTTGCATCGATCACCACCCCGATCGTGATTGGTTACATCATCAGCAGCACCGGCTCGTTCAAATGGGCACTGGTGTTCGTGGGCGCCAATGCGCTGCTGGCAGTGATCAGTTACATTTTCATTGTAGGTGAAATCAAGCGTGTGGAATTGAAAGAGCCGCCTGCCAAGGGGCCATTGCTGAACGACTCAGTCAGCGACCTTTCCGAAGCAAAATCCTGAGGAAACCGTGATGAACCTGATTCAACATGCCGACTCTCCGCGCTACATCCGGCTGCACCCGCTGGATAACGTCGTGGTCGTGGTCAACGACCAGGGTGTGCCGGCCGGAACCGAATTCGACAACGGCCTGGTGACGGTCGATAACGTGCCGCAGAGCCACAAGGTCAGTACCGTTGACCTGGCCGTGGGCGAGGCCATTATTCGTTATGGCCACACCATCGGTTACGCGCTGCAGCCAATACCGCGTGGCAGTTGGGTCAGGGAAGACCAGTTACGCATGCCGTCTGCGCCTGCGCTCGACAGCTTGCCGATGTCCGATGCGGTGCCCGAGAAACAGGCACCGCTGGAGGGTTACACCTTCGAGGGCTACCGCAACGCCGACGGTACGGTGGGCACCCGCAACATTCTGGGGATCACCACCACCGTGCAGTGCGTGACCGGCGTGCTGGACCATGCAGTCAAGCGCATTCGTGACGAACTGCTGCCCAAATACCCTAACGTCGATGACGTGGTGGCCCTGACCCACAGCTACGGCTGCGGCGTGGCCATTACCGCCACCGACGCTTACATCCCGATCCGTACCGTGCGCAATCTGGCGCGCAACCCGAACCTGGGTGGCGAGGCGCTGGTGATCGGCCTGGGCTGCGAAAAATTGCAGGCCGGGCAGGTCATGCATGAGGACGACAGCTCGGTGGACCTGGGCGAGCCGTGGTTGTATCGGCTTCAGGATTCCAGCCACGGCTTCAATGAAATGATCGAGCAGATCATGGAACTGGCCGAGACACGCCTGAAAAAACTGGATATGCGTCGTCGCGAAACGGTTCCGGCTTCCGAGCTGATCCTTGGCATGCAATGCGGCGGCAGTGATGCGTTTTCCGGCATTACCGCCAATCCGGCGCTGGGTTACGCCTCGGATCTGCTGTTGCGTGCCGGTGCGACGGTGATGTTTTCCGAAGTGACCGAAGTACGCGATGCCATTTACCTGCTGACCTCCCGCGCGCAGGATCAGGACGTCGCGCAGGCGCTGGTTCGGGAGATGGACTGGTACGACCGTTACCTGGCCAAAGGTGAAGCGGATCGCAGCGCCAACACCACGCCGGGCAACAAGAAGGGCGGGTTGTCGAACATTGTCGAGAAGTCCCTCGGATCGATCGTCAAGTCCGGCAGCAGCGCCATCAATGGCGTGCTTGGCCCTGGCGAGCGGGTCAGCGGCAAAGGGTTGATCTTCTGCGCAACGCCCGCCAGTGACTTTGTCTGCGGCACGCTGCAACTGGCCGCCGGGATGAACCTGCACGTGTTTACCACCGGGCGCGGCACGCCGTATGGTCTGGCGATGGCGCCGGTGGTGAAGGTTTCGACCCGCACCGAACTGGCCCAGCGCTGGCCTGACCTGATCGATATCGACGCCGGACGCATCGCCACCGGGCGTGCGAGCATCGAAGACCTGGGCTGGGAGCTGTTTCACTTCTACCTGGACGTGGCCAGCGGCAAGAAAAAGACCTGGACCGAGCACTACCGTTTGCACAACGACATCACCCTGTTCAACCCGGCACCGATCACCTGACAGGTTGAGGCGCGGAGCGTCACGAAAGGCACTCCTGCGCTGGAGCGCTCATTGCTTACACCACTATCGTGCCGACGCTCCTGCGTCGGTATGCCGTTCCGGACGCTCTGCGTCCTCTCTCGATCAGGCGCACACTCCGAAAGATTCTCTGAACTTTAGGCCGCTCCCTGGCCTCTTCTATTGTAGGGTGGCTGGTCTGGCTGCCTTCGTTGAAGGTGCAGGAGATTTCAAATGGGTTGGATATCGGAAAATCATTTGTGGTGGTTCGCATTGCTGACTGCTCTGGTCGTGCTTTCGGACATTTGGGCAGTCATGCGCGTTCGCAAAAGCAAGACAGAGTCCAGCAACAAGCTGATGTGGATCATCGTGATCGTTGCTGTGCCTGTGCTGGGCGTATTGGCGCTCGTCGTCGCTGGACCGCGTCATGTAGACACGCCTGCCAAGCCTGAGCAGCAAAGCACCAAATACTGATACCCCCGCCTTCCAGAAATACCCCGCCGACGGTGTGGGTATTTCTCTTGTTGATCACCCGTTGCTGTCTCACTGACTCTTTGTTCACAAAGATGCAGTATCGGCTGGCAAAAATAAAAATCTCTGCAATTCTTCTGTAATGGTGAGGTGTTTACATACTCGCTATCCAGGCCCAAAAGGAGAGAGCCATGTCGATCATTACAAAGTGGATGTTGCAGGCAATTGCGCTGTTTATGCTGGGCTGGATGGCAACCGTGACCGCGAGCTGGAGCAATAACGTCTCCAGCGGCACGGGCAATGACCGTCTTGGCGTATTGAGCAGTCCGGCGGTGACCGTGGCCACTTCCAGAAACCTGCAAAGCGAATAATCAGGCCTGTGTTCGCGGGCGGCAATGCATCACTTTTCTGCAGGCAAAAAAATGGCCCACAACGGGGTGGGCCAAATGGGATTCATCAAAGGAGTAGGGCTAATTTACCCATCCAGACGTGAAGAGGATGTGAAAGGGATGTGATGGAAACGAGAACTGTTCTAATGGATGAAAACACTTGATGCGGGGATAAAACGGCGTCGCCAGCCAGGTGACAACGCTGTTTTTATTGATTCAGGAGGGGCTTAACGGGCCATCGCACTTGCGCTATGTTCGGGGGCTGCGCGCCGTGCCAGATGCGGCAATGAGTGAGGAGCATCGATTCTGGATTTCATGCGATCTGCAAACTCGCGGGCTTCCTGCCAGCTCCGGCACTTGACCGGGTAATCATCCAGTTTTACAACCCAATCAGCTCCGTATACACCTTCTTCAATTCGGATAAGCATTGTTGGCATCTCCTGTCAGCGAGGGTAAGTCTGTGCCGGGTTATCGGCGCGTAAGCAGACGGACGAAATCCTGCGCCGAAAACCGGTGTTGAGCTACAAAAAATTACAATTCCCGATGAATGCGATCTATGCGCAGCAGAACACCTGCGGCTGGCGCTTTCAGGACTGTGTGCACGCACGAAGCCTGACGCATAAATGTGACAGGCTGATGGAGGGGAGGGTGATCAGAACGCCAGCTTGAAGCCGATCATGCCCAGCATGATGGCCAGGAAGGGCCGCAACAGGTCATCGGAGACACGGCCGGCCATGTGGCTGCCCAGATAGATGCCTGGCAGCGAGCCCATCAACAGCCAGCCGAGCAATTCCCAGTTCATGTTGCCCATGCTCGCGTGTCCCAGGCCTGCGACCAGCGTCAGGGGCACGGCGTGTGCGATCTCCGTACCCACCAGGCGGCGGGTCGGCAACAACGGGTAGAGAATGAATAGCGCCACGGTGCCCAATGCCCCGGCACCAATCGACGTCAGCGCGACCATGGTGCCAAGGATCAGTCCGGTGATAACAGTCAAAACCGTCAGGCTGGTGCCGCTGAAAAACGATTGCCCGTCGCCACGACCGTGGGCGAAGGCCAGCAGCTTCTTCTTGAACAGCACGGCCAGAGCGGTCAGCAACAGCACATAGCCCAACGCTTGCTTGATGATCGCATTCAACGCATCGGGTGCGGTATGCAGCGTACTCAGAAACCACAGCGTCAGCAGTACTGCCGGTACGCTGCCCAGGGTCAGCAGGCCGGTGACTTTCCAATCGATGTTGTCATTTTTGCGGTGTACCAGAACCCCGCCGGATTTGGTGATTGCCGCATACAGCAGGTCGGTGCCGACTGCCGTTGCCGGGTTGATACCGAACCATAAAAGAATGGGCGTCATCAGTGAGCCGCCACCGACTCCGGTCATGCCCACGATAAAACCGACTACCAGCCCCGCCACTACAAACCCAAGTCCACCCGCTTCCATAACCAACCCTGTCAAACAAACGTATCAGGCAAAAAGTGGCGGGCAGCATAACGGCTTGTGTTCAAAACGGTTATGAAGAAGTGATCTAAGGTTATAACCGTTTATCGCGGATGACGGCGGCTTCGGCCGCTTCTGTCACACTTTGCAGGCGTCGGTCCGGGCCGAGCCAGCCCAGCACGGCGTCGGCTTCCATGGGCTTGGCAATCAGGTAACCCTGGCCTTCGTCACAGCCCCACTGCTTGACCAGCCGACGAATTTCGTCGGTCTCGATGCCTTCGGCCACCACGCAATAGCCAAGCTTCTTGGCCAGCCCGATCAGCGCCTTGACCAGACGCTGATCGGTCTTGTCGGACGCCAGGTTACGAATCAGCGACTGGTCGAGCTTGACCGTGGTCGCGGGCAGTTGCCGCAGGTAATTCCAGTTGCTGTAGCCGGTGCCGAAGTCGTCGATCGCCACGTCCATGCCCATCTGCCGCATGCGCTCCAGCTGATGACGCACTTCGGCAGGATTGTGCATCAATGCGCCTTCGGTGAACTCCAGCTCGAAGCGCGTGGGGTCTATCTTGTGCTGACCCAACAGCCGCACCATCCGGTCGGTGAACGCTGGGCCGGTGAGGTCCTCGGGGGTCACGTTGATGGCGATACGGAAATGGAAGCCCTGTTGCTGCCAGCGAGCTGCCTGCTCAATGGCGCTCGTCAACACCCACAGGCTCAACGGACGCATCAGTGCGGTCTTCTCGGCCAGCGGCACGAACTCGGCAGGCCCGATGGGGCCGAGCGTCGGGTGATTCCAGCGCAGCAAGGCTTCCACCGACGTGCACAGACCGGTTTCCAGGTCGATACGCGGTTGATAGACCAGGCGCAACTGATCATGCGAGTGCACGGCGCTGGTCAACGAACTCAGCAGCTTGAACGCGCGTTGCTGGGCGGCATCGAAGTGCGGCTCATAAGGCGCCCAGCCGAGGTCGCGGTCGCGTGCGTCGTCGGCAGCGCTGATGACCATGCGCATCCAGTCCTGCTCTTCGTTCGGATCGCGGTTCAGGTCCACAACCCCGAGCCCGACCTGCATCAGTACCGGAATGCCGTGGCACTCCACGGGCGTCTCGAAGTCTTCGAGGATGGTGCGAAACAGGTGCTCAGGCGGACGGTCGCCTGCCAGCAGAAAGCCGAAACGGGTCGGCCCGACCTTGTACAGCGAACAGGTCTGCGGCAGCAGGCTCTCCATGCGGTCCTTGATCGCCGTCACCAGGTCCTGGGAGAAGTCGTAACCGAGCGCCTTGACGATGTCGTTAAGGAACGCGGAGGTGATCATGTCCGCAACGACCAGTTGGTAGTCAACGCTCGATGCCAGCGCTTCATGGATGTCTTCCTCCAGGCGCGAGCGATTGAACAGGCCGGTAGGCTGGTCGATGAAGCAACTGAGTCGCAGGCTGACAATGCGCTTCATGACCAGCGAGGCGAAACGCTTGAGCATCTGTGTCTGAAGCTCGCTCATTGGCTCGCGCGGCTTGGTGTCGATTACGCACAGGCTGCCCAAGGCAAGGCCGTCGTCGGTGATCAGCGGAGCACCTGCGTAATAGCGGATGTCGGGGTGGCCGGTCACCAGGCTGTTGTTCATGAACCGCTCGTCGAGCGTCGCATCGGGGATCTCGAACAGCGTGTCGGAGAGGATCGTGTAGGCGCAAAACGATACGTTGCGCGGTGTCTCCCGCGCACTGAGACCCACTCTGGCGCGGAACCACTGGCGATGCTCATCGACGATCGAGACCAGGGCAATGGGCGTCTGGAAAAAATCGGCGGTCATCGCGACGATCTCGTCGAACACCTCGTCGGAGGTGTCTTCAAGCACGCACAGCTCCCGAATACGCAGCAGACGTTGCGTTTCATTCAGCGGAATGGGGGCACTGGCGTTCATAAAGATTCTCGATGGGCGTACGGCGATGCCTCTTTGACATCACGAAGCTCACTTTAACAGACGAAAAGATTTCGACTACAGCCGCGAGATACAGAGTGATCGGCCGCAGACGCTGATTTCTTAATGCAGTCAGTCTTGCAACTCTTACAAACAAAGGCTTTGGCCCTTTAGTTGCGGCGATTTTCAGGTTTTGCCATTCGTCGTTAAGTAGTAAAAATATATTTCATAATCGATGGCGGCGCTGAAATGCGCAGTTAACGAGGTTGGCACGGGGACGGGTTGAAGGCCGTATGTGAGGATCGGGAGGGCGAGGCGCGCAGGTGAGTCATGGGGCGGCATGTGCGCCCCGAAATGTGGTGCGGGTTAAACGGTGAGTTCCTGCATTTCCTGCAGTTGGTAGTGCGCGTAAAGCGTGCTGGCAATCAGCGTGCAGAACCCTTTCAGGGTGTCGAGCGTATCGGCGTCGTCGAGCTGCCTGGACAGCTTGTCCAGGCCGCACAGCGTGCCGAAGAAGTCGCCGTTGGGGAAAATGATCGGCAGCGAGAAATAGCTCTGAAACCCGTAAAGTTTCGGAATAGGGTGCTCGGCATACACCGGATCGGTGGCCAGTTCGTTGATCACAATGGGTTGCCGGTGCTGGCGCAACTCGTTGCAGAGCGTGGTTTCCAGCTTGAGCTGGTGACCTGCCTCCAGTCCGAACTGGATTTCGTCATAAACAGCGCACGCGGTCCAGCTGCTCTCGGTTACTTTCGCAATCGCCGCAAATCTCAGCCCGGTCAGCCGGGTTACCAGTCTGAGAAGGCTGGAAGTGGCTTCGATCTCACTAATGACTGCGAGCTCTGCCGAAGTCAGGTTGTTGTTCAAAATGCGTCACCCTGGTCATAAAAGCACTGATGCAGCCTTGGCAGTACGCCTGTCGCTGCCGATCTGGCGCAGGAACTGATCCTGCCATACCTGATCGCGGCTTACATGAATTATCGTCGTTATCCCTGGGTAACTATTTAATGGGTTAAACGCATCTGTCAACTTTCATGAACTTGTTCAGGGTAGATGTCTTGGCAAAATCGCACTTTTCAAAGAGCCTTCTTCCCTCCGCAAGGCTGGGTAATCACGTCTTGAAGCGCAGTACCAGATCATTGAGGTTGACGGCCAACTGCGACAGTTCGTTACTGGCCAGCAGCGTCTGGCGAGTACCTTCACTGCTCTGCACGGCCAGGTCACGGATGCTGATCAGGCTGCGGTCCACGTCACGGGCCACATGCGCCTGTTGTTCGGATGCCGTGGCAATCTGCAGGTTGCGGTTGTTGATCTCCAGCACCGAATCGGTGATCTGACGCAGCGACTCGCCCGCACCTTCGGCCGTCTTGCGCGTGCTGTGAACTTCCAGCGTGCTCTTTTGCATGGACTCCACGGTCGCGGACGAACCGGCCTGAATCGCCGAAATCATCTGCTCGATTTCCTGCGTGGAGGTTTGCGTGCGATGCGCCAGTGCCCGCACCTCGTCCGCCACCACGGCAAAGCCGCGACCCTGTTCGCCGGCACGGGCCGCTTCGATCGCGGCGTTGAGCGCCAGCAGGTTGGTCTGTTCTGCAATGCCACGAATCACGCTCAATACTTTGCTGATGTCCTGCGCCTGACCGGCGAGTGCCGTGACCTGCTCCGATGAGCCTTCGACCAGCCCGGTGAGCTTTTGCATGGCGCTCAGGGTTTCAGTCACACGCTGGTTGCCCAGATCGGCGGAAAGGCTCGACTGCCTGGCGGCCTCGGACGTGGACGTAGCGTTACGAGCAACTTCTTCCACCGCCGCACTCATTTCGTTTACTGCGGTGGCCGCCTGTTCGATTTCGCTGTTTTGTTGTTGCAAGGTACGGTCCGCACTTTCAGTGATCGAGGTCATCTCGACAGCGGCGGTGCTTAGTTGCGCAGAGGCACCAGAGATTTCGTGAATGGTGCTGCGCAGGTTTCCCGACATCGTGTTCAGTGCGTTCATCAGCCGTGATGCTTCGTCGCTGCCGACAACGCTCAACTGCCGGGTCAGGTCGCCTGCGGCGATGTCTTCTGCCAGCTTCAGCGAGACGCTGATCGGATCGACAATGCTGCGGGTCAGGGCTATTGCCAGCACCACCGTCAGCAGCGATGCTGCAATGACAACAGTCAGTAATACGTTGACGCTGTGGTTATAAACCGCTGTGGCATCGTTACCGGAGCTTACGGCTTCCTCGGCATTTTGCTCGCGCAGGGTGGTGAGTTTTTCCTGATAGGCGGTGGCCCGCTGAACCTGCTCTGCGTTCGCAAAGGAAACGGCTTTTTCATGATCGGAACTGTCCATGGCGATGATCTGTTTCACACCGTCGATGTAGGCCCCCATCTTGCTGTTGGCGTCTTCGAATTGCGCCAGATCGGTTGCACCTGAAATCAGATTTTTCCGATAGAACTCGCTGCTTGAGCGAAGCGCCTCGATTGCTTCCCGAGCTTTGGCTTCCGCTGCGATGTGCACGGCGGGATCGGTACTGGCGAGCATTCTGATGCTTTCCAGTCGGGCGTGAAGCAGAGCGATCTGGATGTCATCGACGACCTGAATGCTGGGCAACGCGTTCTCTTCGATGTTCTGCTCGGCCGTGCGCAGTTGGTCGATCTGCACATAGGAAAACCCTCCCAGGCCGATCAACAGCACGGTGATGATGCCAAAGCACAAGGAGGCCCGGCGCGAAATGTTTAAAGATCTAAGAGTCATGGTTGCCTCCGGCGGCAAAAACAGACAGAAGGTAAATACGTGCCTTCCAGTATCTGTTTCTCTGCCGAAGTGGGTAGAGCTTTAGCGGGTTGCGATGAAGGTTATTTCATGATGGGCGACATTTTGCATTTTTGTTGTTTTAAATCAATGGGTTGCAGCTGATATATCAAATATTTATGTTTCCAGTGACAGTGCTGGAAAAGGCTGATCGCGGGAAACTAAAGTATTCCCGCTTACTGTGCGACGATGCGACATTGATCATCCAAAACGGGCTTTGACGTCTGGCGACGCTTTGCCGGAGGTCGCGACCTCGTCGAGAAAGCCTGCCACGCAGCCCATGCATGCCATACGTTCTTCTACATGCGGCATGTGGCTGGATTCCTGGAAAATCGACTCGCGAACGTCAGGGATGTTATCGACGTAAGGTTTAACCACAAGCGGAGTGGCTTCGTCGTAAAACCCTGAAATCACCAGGGTCGGGACGTTGATCTTCGGCAGGCGGTCGACAATGCTCCAGTCTTTCATCGTGCCGATAACGTGAAATTCGGTGGGGCCGTTCATCGCGCGATACACCGTCGGATCTTCGTCGATCTGGTGGAATGTACGTTCTACCTCAACTGGCCACGGCGTGATGCGGCAGACATGGCGGTCGTAGAATACCCGAGACGCTGTCAGGTACTCCGGGTCAGTCAAGGTGCCTGCTTCTTCGTGCTTGATCAACGTGGCCTTAACGTCGTCGGGCAGCTCTTCGCGCAGGCGATTGGCTTCGCTGACCCACGTGTGCATGTCTGCGGGTGAGTTGGCAATGATCAGTGCTTTCAGGCCTGTTGGCTGAAGTACGGCGTGCTCCGACGCCAGCATGCCACCCCAGGATTGACCCAGCAGCGCGTAGTCGTCGGCGATCTCCAGATACTCAAGCAGGTTGTCCAGCTCGCTCAGGAACAGATCGACTGTCCAGAACTCCCTGCCCATGTGCGGCAGATGAGTGGATTTTCCGTTGCCCAGTTGATCGTAGTGGATCACCGCGCGACCGGTGTTGGCGATGTCCTTGAACGAGTCCACGTAATCATGGGTACAGCCAGGGCCGCCGTGCAGGATGACCAGCGGCGTGCCGCCGCCACGCAGGTCGCCAGTAATGCGATACCACGTTTGATAGTCGCCAAAAGGCGCTAAACCTTCCTTGATCGTCATGTCTGCCATGTCGCCGGTCCCTGCTGGATAGTTCGGGGCACCATAGCGCTGTGCGCGGCATCTTATAACTATAGAAAGTAATAGGTTTTGGCCAATAAACCGGTCAGTGGTCGAGTAAACGGTAGTGAACGGCTCGCACCACTGCCTGAACACGGTTTTTGGCGCCCAGTTTCTGCATGGCTGAATTCAGATGCAGTGTGATGGTTGCGACTGAACGGTTGAGTTGATCGGCGATTTCTCTGGCCGTCAGGCCTTCTGCCGACCAGCTCAGGCACTCGCGTTCACGCCGGGTCAGCTTGATGGCGTTGCAGGAGCGCATCTTCTGGTCAAACAGTGGGAAAGCGACTTCCTGAAACGCATGAGCCAGCAAGCCGAATTCCGCCAGGCTCTGCCGGGCATCTTCCAGCGCCACATCGCTGCTGTCCGAACACAAGCCTGTCAGGGTCGCAAAGCCGCCCTTGGGCATGTGAATGGGCACGGTCACGCCACACGTCATGTGTGAGTCGTGCAGATAACGCACCACCGGCTTGTGCATGTCAGTGATGAAGGTTTGCAGCACCGTCTCGGCCCTGGGCTGATAGGACCATACGAAAGGCGAGACGCTGGCGACGGCCAGGTGTTGCACCGGATCGATCTGGTAATAACCCTGACTGCACCAAAGCGCATGCCAGTCGGCGGGCGTGTTGCGCAATGACAGCAACGACGGGGTGATCAGTGCTCCATCATGGGACACGGGCACCGGGCTGTAGTCGTAAATCACAGCATCGAATCCCAGATCCGATGCCAGCAGCAGGGCGCAATCCATTTGCTGATCCAGCGTAGATGCCGATTGCAGACGCGAATTGAAATCCGACAACCTGATATGCATGGCATGACCTCCTTTGTCATTGAACCAATCTGGGGTCTCAATATAGCAATTAGCAAGGACAGTGCCACGCTTGCGTCCAATCGGCTGTCAGTCCTGTAAAACCTATAAGAATTGCTAGATGTCTGCCGTCGCGCTGCACGATAGGGTTGATGCCATGAGCCATGGCCGCAAAGGTGCAGTGTGATGAGGGATGAGAGTGGGCCAGGTGAGCAAAAAACGATCAAAGTCGACGAATGGCGAATGTTCGACTACAACTTCGCCTTGCCCTTTTGCGTGGAAAGGGCAGCGGCGTACTTTCCAGACTGTGGAAAAACTACTGCGCTTGGCAATACTGCGTTAAAAACAGGCGAAAAATGCTCATTTAGAACACCTAGACTCCGCTTTTTCGCCTGTTTTTGCCTTGTCTTGCCTTCGCTCGTGACGTTTTTACACAGTCTGTTTCCGGTTCTGCTGAAACTTCTGTCACAGCATCGGGGCGTCTGATGAACCTGGGTCGCTATCGCTTCATCCTCCAGCGTCCGCTGCAACTGCTGCCCGTGCTGTTCGGCATCAGCCTGGTGACCTTCATTCTGGTGCGTTCGATCCCCGGTGATCCGGCGCGTATTCTGCTGGGTGCCCGTTCCACACCGGACGCACTGGCCAATATCCGCGCCCAGTACGGCCTGGATCAGCCGATGTGGACGCAGTACCTGTACTTCATGAAAAACCTGTTTCAGGGTGATATGGGCAAGTCGCTGCTTTACAAGATCGACGTGCTCAAGCTGATCGGTACACGCCTGGAGCCGACCTTGTTTCTGGTGATCGGCAGCGTTCTGCTGGCCTTGCTCATTGCTGTGCCACTGGCGACGGTCGCTGCGCGCAACAAAGGCAGTTGGGGCGATAACCTGATACGCGTTTTCACCACCACCGGGCTGGGCATGCCGGCGTTCTGGCTGGGCATCATGCTGATCCTGCTGTTCAGTGTGCGGCTTGACTGGTTTCCGGTGTCGGGCTACGGCAGCGACTGGCTGGACAAGCTGCATCACATGGTGCTGCCGTGCCTGACCATCGCCCTTGCGCTGTCTGCCGTGCTGGTCCGCAACCTGCGCGCCAGCATGCTCATGGAGCTGCAAGCCGATCACGTCACGGCGGCACGGGCACGCGGGGTCAGTGAAGGCGCGCTGTTTCGCCGGCACGTGCTGCCTAACTCGCTGGTGCCCTCGATCAACCTGCTGGCAGTCAATATCGGCTGGTTGATCAGCGGCACGGTGGTTATCGAAAGCCTGTTTGCCATCCCCGGCATTGGCCAGTTGTTGGTGCGCGGCATTTTCAGTCGCGATTACATGGTGGTGCAGGGTGTAGCGATGGTGCTGGCCTGTGCCACGGTGATCGTCAACTTCCTCGCCGATGTGGCCACGGTCGCCATAGACCCGCGGGTGAGCATCAAATGAGCGTCGCCCAGGCTCATCTTCGTCCGCAGTGGCGTTCGCGACTGCGTCTGCGCTTGCGCAATGGCCGACTGGCGATGCTGATGGGCGGCTCACTGCTTGGCCTGTGGCTGCTGCTGGCACTCTTCGCGCCCTGGCTGGCACCGTACGATCCTATTTATCAGAACACCGAGCTGCGCCTGCTCGCGCCACACCTCGCGCACCCGTTCGGCACCGACAATTTTGGCCGCGATATTCTGTCCAGAGTGATCTGGGCGGCGCGCGTCGACCTGCAGATCTGCGTGATCGGGGTGATCTTTCCGTTCATGATCGGCACCTTTGTGGGGGCATTATCGGGCTATATCGGTGGCCGGTTTGACAACCTGTGCATGCGCCTCATCGACATCGTTCTGGCGTTCCCGTTTCTGGTGTTGATGCTGGCGATCATCGCGATTCTCGGGCCGGGCCTTAGCAGCTTTTATATCGCCATGGCGCTGGTGGGCTGGGTGTCTTATGCGCGGCTGATCCGCTCACAGATTCTGGTCCTCAAGGAAAGCGATTTCGCCCTGGCGGCCAAGAGCCTGGGCTTTGGTCACCTGCGTATTCTGTTTCGCCATCTGCTGCCCAACGCGATGTTCGGCTCGATTGTGTTTTCCATGTCCGATGCGGTGCTGGTGTTGCTCAGTGGCGCGTCGGTCAGCTACCTGGGCCTGGGCGTGCAACCGCCGTTGGCCGAGTGTGGCACGATGGTTGCCGAGGGACAGGCGTTTTTGACCTCGGCCTGGTGGATCTGCACCTTTCCGGGCCTGGCCATCGTGACACTGGCCATGGGTTTCAGCCTGCTGGCCGACGGCGTTGCCGAAACACTGGGAGAGCGTCGATGAGTGCGCCGGTGCTGAAAGTCAGCGAGATGAGTGTGGTAGCCAGCAATGTGGCCAAGCATCGTGGCCGTGAGGTGACGCTGGTCGATCGCTTGTCGTTCGACCTGCATCCGGGCGAGATTCTCGGGCTGGTCGGCGAAAGCGGCTCCGGCAAGACCATGGCCTGCCGGGCACTGATGCAATTGATGCCGTCGCCGGACCTGCAGGTGCGCGGCGGCTCGGTGCTGCTCAACGATGTTGACCTGCTGAAACTCGATGCCGCCGGGATGCGCGCCATGCGCGGACGCCGGATCGGCATGATTTTTCAGAACCCCAGCAGCCATCTGGACCCGTTGATGCGTATCGGCGAGCAGATCGCCGAAGGTTTTCGGCTGCATCAAGGCTCATCGAAGCGCGAAGCGCGGGCGCAGGCGATTGACCTGCTGCGTCAGGTCGGCATTCCTGATCCGGCTTCGCGTGTGGATAACTTTCCCCATGAGTTTTCCGGCGGCATGCGCCAGCGGGCGATGATTGCCGTGGCCCTGGGCTGCGCCCCGCAGGTATTGATCGCCGACGAACCGACCACTGCGCTGGACGTGACCGTGCAGGCGCAGATTCTGCGTCTGCTGCTGGACCTGCGCGATCGTCACGGGCTGTCGTTGATCATGATCACCCACGACCTTGGCGTGGTGGCGCAAACCTGCGACTCCATCGCGGTGATGTACGCCGGTCGCCTGTGCGAACACGGCAGCAAGCGCGATGTGCTGGCCCGCGCCAGACACCCGTACACACACGGCCTGATCGAGTGCCAGCCCGCCAGCAGTGCGGGCAGCGGCCTGTTGCGCACCATTCCCGGCCAGCCGCCGTTGCTCGACGCGCTGCCCAGCGGTTGCCGCTTCCATGCGCGCTGTGGCCATGCAGGCCAAGGCTGCGCCGAAACGCTGCCGCTGATGCGCCCGATGGGCATTGCGCACGCTGCGGCGTGTCACTATCCGCTGGCCGTTCGCCAACCGTCAGTCTTCGAAGGAATACCGTCATGAGCGGCCCCAGTCTGTTGAACGTCAACGATCTGGTCGTACGCTTTGCGGCACCCGGCTCGGGTTTCATGGGCCTGAACAAGCGCTGGGTCCATGCCGTCAACGGGGTGTCACTGAGCATTTCAGCGGGCGAAACGCTGGGCCTGGTCGGCGAGTCGGGCAGCGGCAAGAGCACCTTGGGCCGCGCCATTCTGCGCCTGAACGACATCACCTCAGGGCAGATCGTCTTCGACGATGTTGACGTGGCCCAGGGCAGCGGCATCAATCTGCAGCGTCTGCGCAGTGAAACGGCGATGGTCTTTCAGGACCCGTCTTCCTCGCTCAACCCGCGCATGACCGTCGGTGCCACGCTGGCCGAGGTGCTGAAAGTGCAGCGCAAGGTCGCGGCATCCGACATTCCGGCGCGGGTCATCGAGCTGCTCGACATGGTCGGCCTGCGCGCCGAGTTTGCCGAACGCAAGCCCGGTGCCCTGAGCGGCGGGCAGTGTCAGCGTGTCGGCATTGCCCGCGCACTGGCCATCGAGCCGCGGCTGATCATTGCCGACGAATGCGTGGCAGCGCTGGACGTGTCGATTCAGGGGCAGATCATCAACCTGCTGCTGGAACTGCGTGAGCGCATGAACCTGGCGATTCTGTTCATCGCTCACGACCTGGCCATTGTGCGGCGGCTGTGCGACCGGGTGGCGGTGATGTATCTGGGCAAGATCGTTGAGGAAGGCCCGGTCGAAGTGGTCTTTCTCAGGCCGCGCCATCCCTACACCGCTGCGCTGATCCAGGCGATCCCGGAGATTGATCCGGATCGCCCATTGCCCAGCGAACCGTTGCAGGGCGAGCCACCAAGCCCCCTGAATTTGCCTGATGGCTGCGCGTTTCATCCGCGCTGCCGTTTTGCCAGGCCCACCTGCTCAAGCGTTGCGCCGCCGCCCCGCTATGTCGGTGAACAACGCTATGACTGCGTACTCGATGCGCCCGTTTTTTGATCCGAACTACAACAACATCTGTCCCGACACCGGCAAGGAGTTCATGTGTATGAAAGCTCGACCAATGAAAATGCTGACCGTCGCCATGTTGGCGGCCTGTTCCCTGGCAGCGGGTGTGGCGGAAGCTGCGGGCGTGCTGACCATCGGCCGTCGTGAGGACGGCACCACCTTCGACCCGATCAAAAGCGCGCAGAACATCGACAACTGGGTATTTTCCAATGTCTACGACGTGCTCATCCGGGTGGACGACAAAGGCACCAAACTGCTGCCGGGGCTGGCGGAAAGCTGGTCGATCTCGCCTGATGGCCTGACCTATACGCTGAAGATGCGTGAGGCAAAGTTCTCCGATGGTTCTGAGCTGACCGCCAGTGACGCGGTGTTCAGCCTGCTGCGAATTCGCGATGACAAAGGCTCGCTGTGGAGCGATTCCTACAAGATCATCGACAAAGTCGTCGCGACCGATCCGCATACCCTGGTCATCACGCTGAAAAATCCTTCAGCCTCGTTCCTCTCGCAACTGGCCTTGCCCAACGTTTCGATCCTCTCCGAGAAGGCCATGAAAACCCTGGGCGAAGAGGCTTACGCCGAAAAGCCTGTCAGCTCCGGCGCCTTCACGGTGAAAGAGTGGCGGCGCGGTGACCGGGTGATTCTGGCCAAGAACCCCAACTTCTGGGAGGCGCCGAACGTCAGCCTGGATGGCGTCGAGTGGATATCGGTGCCGGATGACAACACCCGCGTACTGATGGTCCAGAAGGGCGAGCTGGACGCCGCGATTCTGGTGCCCTTCTCACGGATCGAAAACCTGAAGAAGAACCCTGATCTGGTGGTGCATCTGGACCCGTCCACCCGCGAAGATCACCTGTTGATCAACCACGAACACGGCGCGCTGGCCAAGCCTGAAGTACGCCAGGCACTGGACATGGCCATCGACAAGAAATCGCTGATTGATGCCGCCACGTTCGGACAGGGCACGGTGGCCAATTCCTACATTCCCAAAGGAGCGCTGTATCACTACGCCGACAACCTGCAACGCCCGTACGACCCGGTCAAAGCCAAAAAAATGCTGGCTGACGCCGGTGCCTCGGACCTGAAACTCAACTATGTGGTCAATGCGGGCAACGAAGTCGATGAGCAGATCTCGGTCATGCTTCAGCAGCAACTGGCCAAGGTCGGCGTGACCACCACGCTGCAGAAGGTCGACCCGAGCCAGAGCTGGCAGATGCTGATCGACGGTGATTACGATATTTCCGTGATGTACTGGACCAACGACATTCTCGACCCGGACCAGAAAACCACGTTCGTGCTCGGTCATGACACCAACAACAACTACATGACCCATTACAAGAACGAGAAGGTCAAGGAACTGGTCGCTGCTGCGCGGGTTGAAATGGACCCCAAAAAGCGTGAGCAGATGTACATCGATCTGCAGAAAATGGCCAAAGCCGACGTCAACTGGATCGATCTCTACTACAGTCCCTACATCAGTGTTTCACGCAAGAACATCGAGCATTTCGGCCAGAACCCGCTGGGCCGATTCACCCTTGAAGAAACCGTCAAGAAGTGAGGTGGGCAGGGCTCTCTGCTGATTGGCCAGAGCCCTGATTCTTCGAGCGATGAATGGCGTGCGCATTAATTTGTATCCTCAGGTTTACCTGCGCTTCGACAGGCTCTGCGAGTGGTAAGGTTACGGCCTTTTTGCGCTGTACCCCCGCGGAGCCCTTCATGCACAACCCCACCCCCCGTACCGAATCCCCGAACGCGCTGGCGTTCATCAAGCGCTTTTTCGCCGCCGAAGCCGCTGGCGGTCTGATTTTGATGGCGGCTGCGCTGGCTGCCCTGATCGTCGCCAATTCGCCGTTGGCTGACATCTATTTTGCAGCGCTGCATACCGTGCTCGCCGGCATGTCGGTAGAGCACTGGATCAACGACGGCCTGATGGCAATCTTCTTCATGCTGGTGGGCCTTGAGATCAAACGCGAAATGCTGGCAGGCCAGCTTGCGTCCTGGAGCCAGCGCGCCTTGCCGGGCTTTGCGGCGCTGGGCGGCATGGTGGTGCCGGCGTTGATCTACGTGGCATTCAACTGGGGCCAGCCAGACACCCTCGGCGGCTGGGCCATCCCGGCGGCTACCGACATCGCCTTTGCCCTGGGCGTGCTGTCTCTGCTCGGCAAACGCGTGCCGCTGTCCCTGAAAATCTTCCTGTCGGCTTTGGCGATTCTCGATGACCTTGGCGCGGTATTGATCATCGCGCTGTTCTACACCAGCGGTCTGTCCATCCCCATGCTGCTGGCGGCGCTGGGCTCCATCGCCGTACTCGTGGCACTGAACCGTCTGGGCGTTAAAAAGCTGTTGCCGTACCTGGTCGTCGGCGCGCTGCTGTGGTTTTTCATGCTCCAGTCCGGCATCCACGCCACCCTTGCAGGTGTGGCACTGGCGCTGTGCATTCCGCTCGGCAAACCTGATGAAGAAGCCAGCTCGCCGCTGCTGCATCTGGAAGAGAAACTGCACCCGTGGGTCGCTTTTGCCGTGGTACCGATCTTCGGGTTCGCCAATGCGGGCGTGTCACTGTCCGGCATCACCGTCGACAAACTGGTAGACCCGGTGCCACTGGGCGTCGCGCTGGGGTTGCTGATCGGCAAACAGGTCGGCATCTTCGCCCTTGCGGCTCTGGCCATCCGCGCCGGTCTCGCTCGCTTGCCTGACGGCAGTAATTGGGGTCAGCTTTACGGTGTCGCGGCACTGTGCGGGATCGGTTTCACCATGAGCCTGTTCATCGGCGCACTGGCCTTCCCGGGCGCACCGGCACTGGTGGACGAGGTCAAGGTAGGCGTATTGATCGGGTCGGTGTTGTCGGCGTTGTTGGGGGTGGTGGTGTTGCGCAGGTTTGGGGCGCGGGGGTGAGCGTAGGGAACGGTAATCTCAACTATCGTGCGACGCTCCGCGTCGGCATGCCGGTCTGGACGCTCTGCGTCCGATACTGAGCAGGCGGCGCGGCGATAATCCCAACTATCGTAAGACGCTCCACGTGTGAGCTATTACCTGATCGCAATCTGACGTACAGAAACCGCACGGCATGTCGATAAAGAAGTGACATGCCAGGGACTCGGCAAATCTGACTTATTTTGAGAGTCCCCCGTATGTTCCATTTATTCCGCCCGCGTCGCGACAGAAAAGCCCTTCACCAACTTATTGCTTCGCTCAACGGTTCTGGCGAGCCGGTTGTAAGAGGCTGCGCAGAAGAAAAAACCGTACTTGAATGCTGGAGTTCGCTAAGCAGCCAGCGCCATCTGAATGAACAGCGTATTGCCGAGCTTGAGCAAGAGCTTGAAACCGCCCGCCATCTTCTCGGCGAGGCTTCTGCGTCGGCGACTGCTTACGAAACACGGTTTGATCTGGTCAACCGCGCTTCCAGTGAAGGCCTCTGGGACATGGAGGTGGTTGCGGGTGATCCGGTCAACCCGAACAATCGATTCTGGTGGTCCCAGCAACTGCGTTCGCTTCTGGGCTTCAATGACGAGCGAGACTTTCCCAACGTGCTGGCCAGTTGGGCAGACCGGCTTCATCCGCAGGACAAACAGGCCACGCTTGACGCATTTGCCAAGCACCTCAACGATCGCTCGGGTAACACGCCGTATCGGGTCAAGAATCGTCTGGCCATGAAGAACGGCACGTATCGCTGGTTCTACGCCCAGGGCGAAACATTGCGAGACGCCCGTGGCACGCCCTTGCGTGTCGCAGGCTCCCTTCGCGATATTCACGATGAGCTTGAGCGTGACCTCGAGCATGACGTGATCATTACCCGCTTTGAACTCGCCCGCGAAATGCTCTCCGACGGTCTGTGGGACATGGAGGTGATTGCGGGTGATCCGGTCAATGCCAGAAACCCTTTCTGGTGGTCGCCGCAGTTCAGACGTCTGCTGGGTTTTGAAACAGTCGAAGAGTTTCCTGACGTGCTGGACAGTTGGGCATCACGGCTGCACCCGGAAGACAAGGAACGAAGCCTGATGGCCTTCGGTACTCATTTGAACGATCGCTCGGGCAAGACGCCGTTCGATATCGAATACCGTTTGAAGATGAAAACCGGCGAGTACCGCTGGTTTCGCGCACGCGGTCAGACCCGTCGGACCCCGGAAGGCACGCCGCTGAGGGTGGTGGGGGCGTTGGTGGATGTGCATTTGAAGCATGAGCAAGATGCCCTCCGGGAAACCGAAGCGCATCATCAGAAAAACCTGGAAGAGAACATCGCCCAGCTTACCCAGATTGTGGGCACCATCCAGAGCATCGCCAGCCAGACAAACCTGCTGGCGCTCAATGCGGCCATTGAAGCGGCACGCGCCGGTGAGGCAGGGCGGGGCTTTGCGGTTGTGGCCGATGAGGTGCGCAAGCTGGCCACCAGAACCACCGAAGCCACGGAGCAGGCAGCCAGCATGATGAGCCGCTGACGGCACGCCGATCAGTGCGCAAAAAAACGCCTCCACAAGGGCAATGCTGTTCACTTAAG
>NZ_ATDK01000575.1 GCF_000444135.1 Pseudomonas avellanae BPIC 631 | reverse complement strand
GGAACGCTAAGGGAGAAGATATTTTGAACAAAATACAGCGAGCCCGCGCGGCAATGAGCACGCAGGCATGAGAGAAGTTAATTTTGAGACGGCACAGTAGAGCATCGGGCATTCCATAGGTCCCGATGCCTTGGACGTCATCCAGTGAGACAGTGGTGTCATCCGGGCAGAAATACAGATACACCTTTCCTCGGTTATCACGCTCGGGAAAGACGGTCATGCTGCCCACTTTATTTTTGCGGATACCTTGAGTGGGTGACCATCGCGAACCGCTTCTGCCGCAGTAGGTTTTAGCATCCCTGAGTTCTGACATGGCTGGTTGTGTGTGTGGCGTATTGGTTATCGCAGTTACGATCCCGACCAGCGTTGAAAATGTGTCTTGGTCTTTGGGAGTGTTACCAGGCAACACACAATAAGGCGTATCAACCATGATAAAAGTATCTGCGCAACGATCTCCTCCATCTACCAGCAACGCTTGCGCCAGCAAGGTGACTATCGTGCCTTGGCTGTGACCCATGATTGTTATGGTCTCGTCAGGCGACACGCGACGAATCTCGCGTATCAGCATAGCCAAACGGTGAGCCGCCAATACGCAATAGTGCCGCGCTGGCGAGTGACCAAAATATAAAGCGTTGTCTGGCTTAAACGTTTCCAGAGCGATGCTTTTCAGATTGGGCCTAAAACCTTCACCATAGACATCCGGTATGTTATTGGTCGCGTTGGCAATAAAACCTCCCGCTTTGGCAAAGTGTCGGTCCAGACGGTTGCCGTTGATGTCCTGAAACTGATTACGCATTCTGAACGGATCGCCCGCGTCATCACGCTTGATTTGATCGGGTGCTGCCCGATGTCCCCAATAAAAGGGAATTAGCAGGCTATGGGTTTTCGGATCAGATGCGTCGCGCCGGTAGAGATAAGTATCAGGATCATCGAGGATGACTTTCTGGTCACTGTCCCTTTTCTCGTAGGGGACGTTTCCTGCTTCTTTGTATTTTTCCCCATACCGCCCCGGCACCAGATCCGGTCGATCCAGCCGCTCATTCACCCCCTGACACAACCCCGTCTCCACCGACTCATAAGAAGCCCCCGGATCGTTCACACCATGCAAAAAGATCACCACGCCCGGCAGGTCGGCGGGCACTTCCATTTTGCAGGTGGTGTTGAGGTTGGGGATCAGTCGTGTGTTGCCTTGGGCAACGGCGTACTCATCTGCACCGTTCATTACGCACCTCCTTTGGGTGTGCCGCTGCGTAATGCCGAGACGTGTGCCTGATGCATCATTTCGCGCTCCACTCGCTCTGTCAGTCCGCCTGCGTCCGTCAATCCTTTCACTGTGCTGCCATCTTCCAGTTTGATTTCATAAGAATGGTCCGCCGCTGCCCGTGGGCTTGCTTCGCTGTGGCCGGGGTAGTGGAAGGTGACCTGCTGGGCGGCGGGGTCGCGGCCGAACGAGGGGATCGACGCGCTGTCGGTTTTTGGGCCGATCCAGTCGTGTTCGCTGGCGTGCACGGTGACCTTGCCTTGCGAGCCAATCTCGACGCCGCCGCCGATCTTGATGTAACTGCCGTCATCGGCGACCAGGCGAATGGTCGGCGCGGTGATGACCACTTCGCCTTCGACAGCCGAGACGTGCAGGTTTTTCTGGGCATTGAGGGCGATGTCGTCTTCCTGGGCCTGCACCAGCACTTTGCCCCGGTTGGCGATGGCGCTGATACCGGCGTCCTGGGCGAAGGCCGACAGCCCTTTGCCCGCTTGCAGGTGCAGGGCTGCGCCGCTGGTCAATTGCAGGTTGTCCTGCGCGGTGGTGTCGTGATTTTCGCCGGCGTAGTGAACCTGCGAGCGCGGCGTGGCGCTGGTGATACCGGCTGCGGCGGTCATGGCCAGAACCGGGTCGCCGAGGCTGTTGCTCTCCGGCGCGGGCCATTGATCGAGCGACTGACGCAAGGCTTCGATGCCTTTGACGTCCACTGCCTGACCACCGCGAGCGGCAGCGGTTTCGCCGAGGGATTTGAACAGCTCGCCGCACTCGGCCAGTAGTTTGAGCAGCTCTTCGCGGTCCAGTTACGAGCCTTTGGCGTCGGTGCGCGCATAAGTGGTCAGCAACATGCCCTGCGCGGCACGCAGCGCAATGGCAGCATCGGTACGCAGTTCTGCGCCGTTGCCACGCGGCTGGGCGGTGCCATCGGTGCGTGGGTCGGTCAGTTTGCCCAGGTTGAGCGCCGTGGCCTGATGGGTCGTGCCCATGCGTGCGCGCAGCGAACCGGGGGTGTCATCGAACAGCAATTCGTTGAAGCCGCTGCCTTTATGCTCTTGCGTGCGGATCCCCGACAGCGTGCGGTTGCCCGGCAGCCCCGAAGCCTTGCTGAAGCGCGGCGGCAGATTATGGTTGTTGTAGACCACTGACGTAACGAGCGGACGATCAATATCCCCGGCGACAAACGTCACCAGCACTTCCTGGCCGATGCGCGGCAGAAACTGGTGACCAAAGCCGCTGCCTGCGCTGGGCATAGCCACCCTCAGCCACGTGGTGCCCTGCGGAAGGCTGTCGCCGCGCTGCCAGTGGAACCTGATCTGGATGCGCGCCAGTTCATCGGTAAACACCTCTTCGCCCTGTGGCCCGACCACAATGGCAGTATGCGGGCCATGGATCAGCGGGCGGGGCACGGTGATCGGATGGCGATACGGAATTTTGTGACGAATGCACTCAAACTCGTTTGTGTAGCCTGCGTCTTCATCCGAGAGGTAATTGTTGCAGCCCTCGTGCTTGACCGATAACAGCAGAAAGCGACGATCTTCGGCAGAACCGCGGTCGTGATCAAAGTGCTGGGTCAATTCAAAGGTATGGCCGGGGTACATGGCGCGGCAGTTACTGTGGCCAGTGAATGTCTTGCCCTGCACTTCAATCGCTTCAAGGCGCTGGCGCACCAGATGTTCGCCGTCAGCGAACGTGCCGTGGCTGTAGTGATCGAGGAAGTCATACACTTCGTACGATTCGACGTTGCCCTGCTCGTTGAGGCTGGGCATACCGACCGGCAACTGGTTACGCGGTTGCTTGTAATCGTATGTCTGAATGGACATGCGCCCTGATTGCAGGCGTCGGTGGCTGCTCCATTCAGTAATCGAGTCTGCGGTCTCGGTCACGGACGCCGTGTGATAACGGATTTTCGGCTGTTGCGGCAGAGGCAACAGATCACGCGAGTGATCAAGAATGATCAGCGTGTGTTTTTCTTTATCGTGATCGAAATAGAAGAACAACCCTTCATGTTCCAGCAGCCTCATAACAAATGTCAGGTCGCTTTCACGGTATTGCGTGATGTAGCTGTGCGTCTTGAGAGGCTGGCTGAGTTGAAACTCGAAGTCGGGCAATGCGCCGTAGGCTTCAAATACCGTGCGTATAACGGCTTCGATGGTCTGTTCCTGAAAAATCCGCGAGTCGATACGCCGCGAGAGCATCCACAGCCAGGGGCTGAGCGTGGCGCTGTAGCGGGCCAGGCCGCCGTCACTGCCTTGCAGGCTGAACGCACTGATATAGCCATTGATGTAGCGCGCTTCGCCGGTGGCCAGTTCTATCGCCAGTTGCGCCGGCTGGCCGATCTGCGACTTGAGCTCAATGCCCGCATCGCGGCTGATCATCGATAACTCAAAACTGAACAGTTCGGACAGGCTTTCGGTGCCGGTAAACTTTTCCAGCAACAGTTCCTGTTCGTCTCGGGCGACGGTCGACAGCTTGATCAGGCGACGGTTTTGTGGCGCGAATACAGCCGTTAAATCCTTTAACATTGTTGCTCCGATATAAAACCGGCGCCTCTTACGATGTAGAGCGCCGATATAGGCAAGGGCGCGATTCTATACGCTTATTTCTGAGCTCACACGTTTAAAATCGCCATTGTGCGTTGCCAGCCAACTGTACTAGTTACGTTCAGTTAAAGTAGCGTAGGTTGGCCAACAGGGTCGTGGGCCATTTCATAAGATTCTGTGGCTCATTTCTGACAGAGCAATCTTCGCCGTTATCGGGTTGCGGGCCGCTAACTCCGGCCAGGTCTGTTTTGAACGAAAGGTTTTTTGCAGGCATTAAAAAGCCCTGAGGCGTGAGCGTCAGGGCTTTTAATCGGGGGCCACTACATCCTTGCCAGCGTCGTGATAATCGTAACCCCTGCGACGACTGCGGCCAGCGCATTGACGTAAAACACCGCGCGTACGCGTTTGGACAGCCGCCACGGCTTTATGGCGAAGGCATAAACCAGCAGAAAGATGATGGCGAAGATTTCAATCTGCGCGAGGATGACCGTGCCGCCGCCAAATGCGGTTGATGCAGAAGGGTCTACAGGCCCACGCGACAGGTAAGCGGTGCCGATGATCGGCAGCCAGATACCCAGGCTTATCAAGGTCAGTGGAACAGGGCTCCCGGCGCTGCCTTTATTTTCGGTGTCCAATTTCGTTCCTTTATTTAAAGGTTAGCCAGCGATCAGGACTTCTCGATCTCTGAAACTTCTATGGGTGCCTCGGCTTTTGCCGTACGTATTTCCCGGTTCCACTGCAGGATGATCATCACCAGGGTTGGAATACCCAACAGGGCAGTGATCAGGAAGAAGTTGTGGTAGCCGAATTTCTCCACCACCACGCCTGAATAGCCGCCCAGCAGGCGCGGTAACAGCAGCATGATGGAGCTGAGCAGGGCGTATTGAGTGGCGGAAAACTTCAGGTTGGTGAGGCTCGACAGGTAGGCGACGAACGCCGATGTCGCCAGCCCGGAACTGAGGTTGTCCAGCGAGATGGTCACGATCAGCATCTTCAGATTCGGTCCCATGTCGGCCAGCAACAGGAACAGGATATTGGTCGCTGCCGAGGTAAAGCCGCCGATGAACAGGATCGGCATGATGCCGAAGCGCACGATGAGCAGGCCACCGGCACCTGCGCCGAGCAGCGTCATGATCAGGCCGAAGATTTTGCTGACGCTGGCGATCTGGTCCTTGGTGAAGCCCTGGTCAATGTAAAATACGTTGGCCATCACGCCCATCACGGTGTCCGACATGCGATAGGTGGCGATCAGGCCCAGCAACAGCAATGCCTGCCAGCGATAGCGCATGATGAAATCGTTGATCGGTGTAAGCACCGGTGCCAGCCCGCGACGACCCATTGACGACAGGCAGGCGAAGGTCAGGAGCGTGTAGAGAATGGCGCGCAGAAAAGCCCGGTCTTCCAGCAACAGGTCCATCCAGCTGGTGCCGTTGAACAGCACGCTGGCGAAGTCGGTGTTGTAGAGCTGGGTAAACATCGCGGGTACTGAAACCAGTAACACGATCAGCACAAACACCGAGGCCAGTTGGTGGGTGAAGCCATAACGCGCGGCCGACAATTGCGTACGCAGCGGCACCGGTGGCTCGCGCATGATCAGCGTGGTGACGAGCGCCGGCAGCATTAGCAGGCCGAACAGCACGTACGTGCCGGTCCATGCGGCATGCTTGTAGGCAAAACCTGTCGAACCGAAACCTTCTGCGAAGTACAGCGCGCCGGCGGTCGCCAACAGTGCGGCCACCCGATAGCCGGACATGTAGCTGGCGGCGAGGGCGGCCTGCTGGGTGTCCTGGGCGATTTCCAGGCGATACGCGTCGATGGCGATGTCTTGCGTCGCGGAGGCGAAGGCCACCACCACGGCAATTGCGATCAGCCAGGACAAATGCTTCTGCGGATCGCACAAACCCATGCCGATCAGGCCGAGGATCACCAGGCTCTGTGCGAGCACCAGCCAGGAGCGGCGACGCCCCAGCTTGCCCAGAAAAGGCAGGCGCCATTGGTCGAGTAATGGCGACCAGACCCATTTGAAGGCGTAGGCAAGGCCGATCAGGCTCGCATAGCCGATAGTTTCGCGAGCCACACCGGCTTCGCGCAGCCACACGGATAATGTCGAGAAGACGAGCATGTAAGGCATGCCCGCAGCGAATCCGAGCAGCAGTAACACTAATGTCGACGGGCTGGCATATGCGGCGAGCGCGGCGCGCCAGGTTTTACGGGGCATGGGCTGGAATCTGCCTCAGGTTACGAAAACAAAGGGCGCACTCTAACCGCTGTGCTATAGGGGACGCCAGCCATGACGCTGCATATCAATCCGATTGTTCAGAATCGTGACGCCCTCGGCACGCAAACGAGCCCGCTGTTCGTCGCCCGACGCGCTACCAATCGGCAGACTGAGCCGACCGCCGGCCCCCAGCACGCGGTGCCACGGCAGGGACGATCCCTCTGGTAACTGGCTCAAGGTGCGGCCCACCCAGCGCGCCGCTTTGCCCAGGCCAGCCAGTTCGGCCAGTTGCCCGTAGGCGACCACTTTACCCTCCGGTATTTGCGCCATCGTCAGGTAAAGAGCAGCACGTCGTCTTTCGGCAGGAGACTGTTCGTCAGGGTAAAGAAATGTTAAGTCCGCGTCGGCCACACATTTATCCTGTATAAAACGATATTGATTGTCGTTCGCGGAACTTTGATCGAACGCAACTGTCTGTTACCACCGTGCCCGGTGGTCCATGGATTGAGATTGCCTTGATGTTCTCCTGCAGGATGATGCCCGATTTCCCGCCAAACAGAGCCTAGTTACCGCTTATGTTGTCCAGAACCCTGCTGTGCCTTGCAATTACCGCTGTATCTACTCCATTGCTTGCCGACACCGTCTGGTTGAAGAACGGCGACCGGCTGACCGGCACAATCAAAGTGTTCGATGGTGGCAAGCTGCTGCTTCAGACTGAATACGGCGGCGCTATCGCGCTTGACTGGAAACAGGTCAAGACCCTGAAGAGCGACCAGCCGTTGCTAATCAAGCAGGACGAGCACACTGGCGAAGTCGCCAAGTCGTTGCAAGCGGCCGATGACGGCAAAGTGGTGCTGGCCAACGGCGAAGCGCCCAAGACTGTCGAGTTGGCAAGCATTCACCAGATCATCAAGCCCAAGCCGGTCATCACCGATCTGGTGTGGAAGGGCAACATTGATGCCGCACTGGACTTCCAGCAGGCAGAGAACGACACCAACGATTACAACGTTGCGTTCAAGACTTCTGCGCGTCATGGCCAATGGCGTCATAACGCCAAAGGCGATTACAACCGCGAGACGACTGACGATGTGGTCGGCACCGATAACTGGAGCGCCGAATACTCGCTGGACCGCTTCCTGACAGAGAAATTCTTCTGGGACGCCCGCGTGACCTACAAGCGCGACAAGATCGAAGATCTGTCTCGTCAGCGCGTCGTCGGTACCGGTCCTGGCTATCAGTTGTGGGATGACGAACTGGGTGCGTTCAAGGTTGGAGCACTGCTTAACCGTACCGACTTCGAGTTTTCCAACGGTCAGAAAGAAAACTTCTATTCCGTTGCAGGCACCTGGGATTACAACCGTTACCTGATTGGCAAGAAGTTCGAGTTCTTCAGCAACGGCGAACTGGGCAAGCCGTTGAGTGGTGTGGCCGATTACTCGATGGATGTCGAGGCGGGCCTGCGTTACAAGGTGACAGATTGGGCGTCGCTTAACGTGAAAGCCGAGAAGAACGTCATCAGCGGCTCGGATAACGGCGATGTCGACAAGACCCGCTATACCGCAGGCTTTGGCGTAAGCTGGTAAGCCAGTACTGAGCGACGCGCACTGTGCGTCGCTCAGCGTTTGATATCACTAGATCCGCATGGCCCCGTCCAGCTCCAGAATGCGTCCGCTGAAATAATCGTTTTCAAGAATGTAAGCTACTGAATGGGCGATTTCGTCCGGCTTGCCCATGCGTTTGAGCGGGATGGCCGAGGTCATCTTTTCCAGTGCTTCGGGTCTCATGCTGGCGGTCATTTCGGTTTCAATGAAACCAGGCGCTACGCCTGCCACACGGATGCCGTAGCGCGCCAGTTCCCTTGCCCATGTAACCGTCGCCGCCGCCACACCGGCCTTGGCGGCCGAATAATTGGTCTGCCCGATATTCCCGGCGCGGGAAATCGATGAGATGTTGATGATCGCGCCCTGGCTTTTCTGCTCGATCATTTTTGCCGCCACTTCGCGTGTGCAGAGGAATACGCCAGTCAGGTTGACGTCGATCACCGCCTGCCATTGCGCAAGACTCAGCTTGGTCATCTCGCCATCCTTGACCTTGACCAGCAGGCCGTCGCGCAGAATACCGGCATTGTTGACCAGGCCATGAACGGCGCCGAAGTCTTCGGCAACTTTGTTGACCGTATCCACGACCTGTTCTTCATTGGCAACATTGCACAAATAGGCGCGAGCCTTGACCCCGAGGGCGGCACAGGCCGCGACAGCCTGGTCGAGCTTTTCCTGGTTGAGGTCCACCAGTGCCAGGTTGGCACCCTTGCCGGCCAGGTACTCCGCCATCGCCCTGCCAAGGCCTTGGCCCCCGCCGGTGATAATGATCAGCTTGTCTTTCAATTCCATGTGCGTGCCCAATCTGTTTATTGTTTTTATGGCGTCACCGGCTCAACGCGAGTGCTTATGCCATTGCCAGAGCACGTTATAGGCTGTTTCAGCGCGCTCGTCTTGCGTTCAGGCGACACGTTTTTTACGTCGCCCGGCACCGCCATGAAAGGTTTCACGTCGCTTTGAAATACACCGATACACGTTCGTGAAGCCCAGGTTCAGCTGACTTATGCGCATAATTGATTGGTCACCAAAGCGCAGGGAGCTTGAATTAACGACCTTCTGACATCACATACGGTCTACTCGGAAGGCATTCTTCCCTTGAGGAACTCATTTGATGCGTGTTTTTTTGCTGCTGTTTCTATTATTTCCGGTACTTGAGCTGTTTCTGCTGGTTCGTGTGGGGATGTCTATCGGTTTTCTCTGGACCTTCCTGCTGGTCGTCGCGACTTCCATGCTGGGGCTGTTCGTGATGCGTGTGGCCGGGTTTGCCACGGCGCTGCGAGCACGCGAAAGCCTGGCGCGCGGCGAGTTGCCGGCCCAGGAAATGCTCGAAGGCCTGATGGTTGCCGTGGGTGGCGGTCTGCTGCTGTTGCCCGGCTTCATCAGTGACATTCTGGGGGTGATCTGTTTGCTGCCGATCACTCGTCGCCTGCTGATCAACAAGGTCCGCCGCCGTGCCGAGGACCAGGCCATGCGTCAGCGCGCCTTCGCCGACGATCTGCAGACTCAGGCCAATCATGGACCTGCCAGCCATCGTCCCAGCGCGATTCACCAGCCGACTCGTGAGCCGGATGTGATCGAGGGCGAGTTCGAACACCGCGACAAGTAACCTGCACAGCCCGGCAGCGCGGCACCTTCGGGTGCCGCGCTGGTTTTCAGGTGGTGCCTCTTTCGTAAAAAAATTCTCGCTCAAGACTTGTAATCAACTTGCTCGCCCTTATGTATGGGTCACCGCAAGGTTTCTGGCCTGATGGCCAGACCGTATTCTGCGGTTCGCGCGTCGAACCGCTACCGGCAAGTCCGGATCCGCAGCGACTGGTGCATCAGCCGGGCGCTCAAAAAAACATAATCAGGAGATCGACAATGAAGCTTCGTCCTCTGCATGACCGCGTCGTAATCCGTCGCAGTGAAGAAGAAACCAAAACTGCCGGCGGTATCGTTCTGCCAGGTTCGGCTGCTGAAAAGCCTAACCGCGGCGAGATCGTTGCTGTGGGTACCGGCCGCGTGCTGGACAACGGTGAAGTGCGTGCGCTGGCTGTGAAAGTGGGTGACAAGGTTGTGTTCGGCCCTTATTCCGGCAGCAACACAGTGAAAGTCGACGGCGAAGACCTGCTGGTGATGAGCGAGAACGAGATTCTTGCTGTCGTCGAAGGCTGAGTGCTTCCGCTGATTTCCGTTACTACCAAGTATTCAAGGAATAATGATCATGGCTGCTAAAGAAGTTAAGTTCGGCGATGCTGGCCGTAAAAAAATGCTCGCCGGTGTAAACGTCCTGGCTGACGCAGTAAAAGCGACCCTGGGCCCAAAAGGCCGTAACGTTATCATCGAAAAAAGCTTTGGCGCTCCGCTGATCACCAAAGACGGTGTGTCGGTTGCCAAGGAAATCGAGCTTAAAGACCGTTTTGAAAACATGGGCGCGCAGCTGGTCAAAGACGTTGCCTCCCGTGCCAACGATGATGCAGGTGACGGTACCACTACCGCTACCGTACTGGCTCAGGCCATCGTCAACGAAGGCCTGAAAGCCGTCGCTGCCGGCATGAACCCGATGGACCTCAAGCGCGGCATCGACAAGGCCACCATCGCCATCGTTGCAGAGCTGAAAAAGCTGTCCAAGCCTTGCACCGACACCAAGGCAATTGCCCAGGTCGGCACCATCTCGGCCAACTCTGATCACTCCATCGGCGACATCATTGCCGAAGCCATGGAAAAAGTGACCAAAGACGGCGTTATCACCGTTGAAGAAGGTTCGGGCCTGGAAAACGAGCTGTCTGTTGTAGAAGGCATGCAGTTTGACCGTGGTTATCTGTCCCCGTACTTCATCAACAAGCCGGACACCATGGTTGCCGAGCTCGACAGCCCGCTGCTGTTGCTGGTCGACAAGAAGATTTCCAACATTCGCGAAATGCTGCCGGTTCTGGAAGCAGTCGCCAAGGCTGGCCGTCCTCTGCTGATCGTTGCTGAAGACGTTGAAGGCGAAGCGCTGGCAACTCTGGTTGTCAACAACATGCGCGGTATCGTGAAAGTTGCAGCCGTCAAGGCTCCAGGTTTCGGCGACCGTCGCAAGGCCATGCTGCAGGACATCGCTGTTCTGACTGGCGGTACCGTTATCTCCGAAGAGATCGGCCTGAGCCTGGAAACCACTACCCTGGAACACCTGGGTAATGCCAAGCGCGTCATCCTGAACAAAGAAAACACCACCATCATTGATGGTGCTGGAGTCAAAACCGATATCGACTCGCGTATCTCCCAGATCCGTCAGCAAATCGGCGACACCAGCTCGGACTACGACAAGGAAAAACTGCAAGAGCGTCTGGCCAAGCTGTCTGGCGGCGTTGCAGTGATCAAGGTCGGTGCTGGTTCCGAAGTTGAAATGAAAGAGAAGAAAGCCCGCGTTGAAGACGCCCTGCACGCAACCCGTGCAGCCGTTGAAGAAGGCGTGGTACCTGGCGGTGGCGTAGCACTGGTTCGCTCGCTGCAGGCCATCGAAGGTCTAAAAGGCGACAACGCCGATCAGGACGTCGGTATCGCTCTGCTGCGTCGTGCAGTCGAAGCGCCACTGCGCCAGATCGTTGCCAACTCCGGTGACGAGCCAAGCGTTGTGGTCGACAAGGTCAAGCAGGGTTCGGGTAACTTCGGTTACAACGCTGCTTCCGGCGAATACGGCGACATGATCGAAATGGGTATCCTGGACCCGGCCAAAGTGACTCGCTCTGCTCTGCAGGCCGCGTCCTCCATCGCCAGCCTGATGATCACCACCGAAGCGATGATCGCTGACGTGGCTGATGACAAGGCAGCAGGCGGCATGCCGGACATGGGCGGCATGGGTGGTATGGGCGGCATGATGTAAGCCAGCTCTACCCCTTAAGCTACACCCATAAAGAACCCCGCCTTGTGCGCAATGCTGTTCACTTA
>NZ_ATDK01000574.1 GCF_000444135.1 Pseudomonas avellanae BPIC 631 | reverse complement strand
TGCAAGCTAAGCTATTGATAAGATTTGAATTTTCCGTTAGTTGGTGGCTGATTTTTTCGAAAACAGTACACTAGGCCTGTTCCTGGGCATGGCCGGTGCGTCGTTTGCCGTTGCGTTGCCGCTGGCCTCGCAGTGGTATCCGCCACAGCATCAGGGCAAGGCGATGGGTATTGCCGGTGCCGGCAACTCCGGCACCGTGCTGGCGGCATTGATCGCGCCAGTGCTGGCGGCCAGTTTTGGCTGGGGCAATGTGTTCGGCCTGGCGCTGATCCCGCTGGTTCTGACGCTGATTGCCTTCACCCTGATGGCGCGCAACGCGCCGGAGCGCAGCAAACCCAAATCCATGGCGGATTACCTCAAAGCACTGGGCGACCGTGACAGCTGGTGGTTCATGTTTTTCTACAGCGTGACCTTCGGTGGCTTCATTGGCCTGGCCAGCGCCCTGCCCGGCTACTTCAACGACCAGTATGGCCTGAGCCCGATCACGGCCGGTTACTACACCGCAGCCTGTGTGTTCGGCGGCAGCCTGATGCGCCCGCTCGGTGGCGCGCTGGCCGACCGCTTTGGCGGGATCCGCACCCTGACCGTGATGTACGCGGTGGCGGCTGTCGGTATCGCAGCAGTGGGCTTCAACCTGCCGAGTTCGTGGGCAGCACTGGCGTTGTTCGTTGCAGCGATGCTTGGCCTGGGTGCCGGTAACGGTGCAGTCTTCCAACTGGTGCCGCAGCGGTTCCGCAAGGAAATCGGCGTGATGACCGGCCTGATCGGGATGGCTGGCGGTATCGGCGGCTTCCTGCTGGCAGCCGGTCTGGGCGCCATCAAGCAGAATACCGGTGATTACCAGCTGGGCCTGTGGCTGTTTGCAGGTCTGGCGGTACTGGCCTGGTTCGGCCTGTTGAACGTCAAGCGTCGCTGGAGAACCACCTGGGGTTCGGCTGCAGTGACTGCGGCGCGGGTCTGAGCCGCCGATGACGCTGCAATTACGCTTTGCCGAATTCAGCGCCAGCGGTCCGCGAGCGGAGAACCAGGACGCCCTGCGCCTGGTCACTCCGGCCCCGGCACTGGCGGCCAGCAAGGGCTATCTGTTTGCCCTTGCCGACGGCGTCAGCCAGTGTGCCGATGGCGCGCTGGCCGCCCAGTCGACGCTGCAGGCGCTGGCACTCGACTATTACTCGACGCCGGAAACCTGGGGCGTGGCGCAGTCGCTTGATCGCCTGTTGCTGGCGCAGAACCGCTGGCTGCAGGCCAACGGCCTGCTGACCACCCTCAGCGCTCTGGTGCTGCGCGGCAGGCGCTTCACCCTCGCCCATGTCGGCGACTGCCGGGCTTATCGCTGGCAGGCCGGCACGCTCAAACGCATCAGCGAGGATCACCTCTGGGAACAGGCCGATATGCAGCATGTGCTCAAGCGCGCGCTGGGCCTGGATCAATACGTGGTCATGGATTATCTCGACGGCGAGCTGTGCGAAGGCGAGCGTCTGTTGCTGGTCAGCGACGGAATATGGGCAACCCTCGGCGACGCCAGCATCCGCTCGATTCTGACCGAGCAGGACGACCTAGACTCAGCGGTGAAAACCCTGGTCAGCGCCGCGCATCTGGCTGGCAGTCAGGACAATGCCAGCGCCCTGCTGATTCAGGTCGACAGCCTGGGCAAAGACGATCTGGGCGACACGTTGCTGCAGTTGCAGCAGTGGCCGCTGCCGCCAGCACTCAAGCTCGGTCAAACCTTTGAAGACTGGAACGTCGGCGACATCGTGGCGCAATCGCGGCAGTCGATTCTCTATCGGGTACAAGACGCCCACGGCCAGCCTTGGCTGCTGAAAACGCTGCCGGCCAGTCGACATGACGAAGCCGGTGCCGGGCAAGGGCTGTTGCTCGAAGAGTGGTTTCTGCGCCGGGTCGCCGGGCGGTTCTTCCCCGAGGTTCATTCGCTTGCGCAGCGTCAGCACCTGTATTACGTGATGCGCGAATACCCCGGAAGTACGCTGGCTGAGGTCTTCAGCCGCAACGGGCCGTTGCCACTGGAGCAATGGCAGGACCTGGCGACTCGTTTGTTGCGGGCCTCCGGGCTGTTGCATCGACGCAATATCATCCACCGCGACATCAAACCGGAAAACCTTCTGCTGGGTAACGACGGCGAGCTGCGCCTGCTGGATTTCGGCCTGGCGTTCTGCCCGGGCCTGTCAGCCACAAATGCCGAGGACCTGCCCGGTACGCCGAGCTACATTGCTCCGGAAGCCTTCAACGGTGCAGAAGCGCACCCCAGGCAGGACCTGTATGCCGTTGGTGTGACGCTGTATTACCTGTTGACCGGTCATTACCCCTACGGCGAAATCGAAGCCTTTCAACATCGCCGCTTCGGCACGCCGATTCCCGCCAGCCGCTATCGGCCCGACCTGCCGCAATGGCTGAGCCAGAGCCTGGACAAGGCCTTGCAGGCCGACCCGGATCAGCGTTACGAAACCTCGGAACAATGGCTGCTGGAACTGGAGCAGGCCGAGCATCGCCCACTGGTTGCGCGCCCGCGCCCGTTGCTGGAACGCGAACCGCTGAAAGTCTGGCGTACGCTGGCGCTGATCTCGTTGCTGTGCAATCTGCTGGCGGTCATTTGGTTAATGGGGCGCCACTGATTCAGCCGCGCCCGCCCCGCTTCTGTGCAGCACGCATCAAGCCAGTGCAGAAATAACCGCAACTATCGCCAATACACCCGTTTACGCGGGTGAATACGAGTTGGCACAAGCGCTGCGTAGTCCCTTTCAGATCATTCATAACGCGCAGCCTTCAACGATGAAGGGTGCGCCTCCCGAGAGAACGGGACCGGACAAAGGCGTCCCCGTCAGGCAACTGGCGGGACGCCTTTTTTTGTTTGCGCACACTGTGTCGAGCCCGCGCTCTGGCGACTCGGAGGCAAGATGAAAAAACTCAAACTGGTGATGATTGGCAACGGCATGGCCGGCGTGCGCACACTCGAAGAGTTGCTGAAGCTGAGCGAAGACCTGTACGACATCACCGTCTTCGGCGCCGAGCCACACCCCAACTACAACCGCATCCTGCTGTCGCCGGTGCTGGCCGGCGAGCAGAACTTCGAAGACATCGTGCTCAACGATCTGGCTTGGTACGAAAGCAACGGTATTCAGCTGTTGCTGAACCGCCGCGTGGTCAAGATCGATCGCATCAAGCGCCTGGTGATCGCCGATGACGGCACCCAGGCCCATTATGACCGACTGTTGATTGCCACCGGGTCACGCCCTTTCATTCTGCCGATCCCCGGCAACACGCTGGACGGCGTGATCGGCTATCGCGACATCGGTCACACCCGGCAGATGATCGACACTGCCGTCACACACAAACACGCAGTCGTTATCGGCGGCGGCCTGCTCGGTCTGGAAGCCGCCAATGGCCTGAGCCTGCGCGGCATGCAGGTCACGGTCATTCATAACGGCCAGACCCTGCTGGAACGCCAGCTGGACAAGACCAGCGGCCTGATGTTGCAAGCCGCGCTGGAGCTGCGCGGCCTGAGCTTTCGCCTCAATGAACAGACCCAAGCCTTGCTCGGCGATGATCAGGGTCGCGTGCGCGCCGTGCAATTCAAGAACGGCGACGTCATTGAAGCAGACCTGGTGGTCATGGCAGCAGGCATACGGCCCAACACCGAGCTGGCCGAACAGGCGGGTCTGCCGTGCAACCGCGGAATTCTGGTCAACGACACACTGCAGACCTTCGACCCGCGCATCTATGCCATCGGCGAATGCGTCAGCCATCGCGGCATCGCCTATGGCCTGGTCGCGCCGCTGTTCGAGCAGGCCCGGGTCTGCGCCAATCACCTCGCCCAACTTGGCTTTGCCCGCTACCCAGGCTCGATCACCTCGACCAAGCTGAAAGTCACTGGCATCGACCTGTTTTCGGCCGGTGACTTTCTGGGTGGCGAAGGCACTGAAAGCATCACCCTCTCGGACCCCATCGGCGGTGTCTACAAGAAGCTGGTGATCAAGAATGACATTCTGGTCGGCGCCTGCCTGTACGGCGACACCGCCGACGGCAGTTGGTACTTGCAGCAAATCCGTGATGGCCAGGGCATCGACGCCATCCGCAATCACCTGATGTTCGGCAAACCCGCTGCCATACCGGCTGCTTGCGCATGACCAGCCTGGCCATCCAGACCACTCAGGTAACGGCATCCACCTGCTGCTATTGCGGCGTCGGCTGCGGGGTCCTGATCGAGCATGACGGGCAGCGCATTCTCGGCGTCAGCGGCGACCCCCAACACCCGGCGAACTTCGGCAAGCTGTGCAGCAAAGGTTCGAGCCTGCACTTGACCGGCGACATCGAAGCGCGGGCGTTGTACCCGGAGCTGCGCCTGAGCAAAGGGCTGGCGCGCAGCGTGACCGATTGGGACACCGCACTGGAGCACGCCGCCACTGTGTTTGCCGAGAGCATTCGCGAACACGGCCCCGACAGCGTGGCGTTCTACATTTCCGGCCAGTTGCTGACCGAGGACTACTACGCGTTCAACAAGCTGGCGCGCGCACTGGTCGGCACCAACAACATCGACAGCAACTCGCGGCTGTGCATGTCTTCGGCCGTGGCCGGCTACAAGCGCAGCCTGGGGGCCGATGCGCCGCCGTGCAGCTACGAGGACATCGAGCTGAGCGACTGCGTGATGATCGTCGGCAGCAACATGGCCTACGCGCATCCGATTCTGTTTCGCCGTCTGGAAGATGCAAAAAGCCGCCGTCCCGAGATGAAACTCATCGTCATCGATCCGCGTCGCACCGACACCTGCGAACTGGCGGACCTGCACCTGGCGATTCAGCCCGGCACCGACGTCGCGCTGTTTCACGGCATCCTGCACGTATTGATGAGCGACAACCTGATCGACCCGGCGTTCATTGCCGCCCACACGCAAGGCTATGACGAACTGGCAGCGCTGGTGCGCGATTATCCGCCTGACAGCGTGGCGAACATCTGCGGTATTTCTCAACAGGAATTAAAGACCTGCGCTCGCTGGGTGGGTGAATCAGCGGGCTTTCTGTCGCTGTGGTGCATGGGTCTGAATCAGTCCACCGCCGGCAGCGCGAAAAACAGTGCGCTGATCAACCTGCACCTGGCCACCGGGCAGATTGGCCGCCCCGGCGCCGGCCCTTTCTCGCTCACCGGCCAGCCCAACGCCATGGGCGGTCGCGAAACCGGCAGCCTGTCCAACCTGCTGCCAGGTCATCGCGACGCCGCCAATCCCGAACATCGCGCCGAAGTGGCCGAATACTGGGGCATCGACAGCCTGCCGGCTACTCCCGGCCTGTCCGCCATTGAGCTGTTCGAGCAGCTGCAAAACGGTACGATCAAAGCCTTGTGGATTGCCTGCACCAACCCGGCACAATCGCTACCAGACCAGAACAGAATCCGCCAGGCACTGGACACCTGCCCGTTCGTGGTGCTGCAGGAAGCCTTCAAGACCACTGAAACCGCCCGCTTTGCCGACCTGCTGCTGCCCGCCGCCAGCTGGGGCGAAAAGGAAGGCACCGTCACCAACTCGGAACGGCGCATTTCCAATGTGCGCAAAGCCATTCAGGCACCCGGTGAAGCCCGTTCAGACTGGGCAATTACCGTGGATTTCGCCCAGCGTCTGCAACAGCGCCTGCAGCCAGAAGCGCCTGCACTGTTCGACTTCCAGACGCCCAAGGCTTTGTTCGATGAGTTCAAGGGCCTGACGGTCGGACGCGATCTGGACATGTCCGGTATCGACCGCGAACTGATTGACCGCCAAGGCCCGCAGCAATGGCCGTTCCCGACAGGCGCCAGCGTGGGCACATCGCGTCTTTATGTCGATGGCATTTTCCCGACGGCCTCGGGCCGAGCACAGTTTTTGGCCGAACCCTATATCGCCGCCCGGGAATTGCGTGACGCTGAATATCCGCTGACGCTCAACACCGGCAGGCTGCGCGATCAATGGCACGGCATGAGCCGCACCGGCACCGCCGCGCGCTTGTTCGGGCATGTGAGCGAGGCGCTGTTGAGCCTCAATCCGCAGGAAATGCTTGGCCATGACCTGCAGAACGGCGATCTGGTCAAACTGATCAGCCGACGCGGCGAACTGCTGCTGCCGGTCAGCAGTGATGACAGCGTTGTTGCCGGCCAGGCTTTTTTGCCGATGCACTGGGGCGACCGGTTCCTCAAGGGCGGCGTGAACGTCCTGACCCAGCCGGCCTTTGACCCGGTCTCCAAACAACCGGAGCTCAAGCATTCCGGGGTCAGAATCGAAAAAGCCCGACTGCCCTGGCAGTTCTTCGCCTTGATCGAAGGCAATGTGCAGCAGCACATGGAACGCCTACGCCCGCTGTGCGAGGCGTTCACTTACCTGAGCATGGGCCTGATCGGGCGAGAACGACCTGCACTGGTGGTGCGCGCGGCCAGCACCGAAGCGCCAGATTCGACGCTGCTGCAGCATATCGACAGCCTGCTGAACCTCGATGAAGGCCCGGTCATGGCCTACGACGACCCCAAGCGTTCAATCGGCAAACGGGTGCGGATCGACAACGGGCGCATCACTGCCATCCGCCTGGCTGGCGAAACGCTCGCCCAGCACTGGCTGCAGACGTTATGGCTGGAAGAGCGTGTCGATACCGCGCTAAGACGCTGGCTGCTGGCGCCCTTGAGCAGCGAGCCCGGCAAAGACTCGACCCTGTCCCGCGACAAGACCTTGTGCAACTGCATGAACGTCAGCCAGAGCGCGGTGGTGAGCGGTATCGAGCGAGGCCTGGACCTGAATCAACTTAAAACCCAATTAGGCTGTGGGACGCAATGCGGTTCGTGTGTCCCGGAAATAAAAAGACTGATCAACGCCGTGGCCGTGACTGAATGAGGAATGCAGCATGAGCGCAAAAGTATGGCTGGTAGGCGCAGGCCCGGGCGACCCGGAATTACTGACCCTCAAGGCCGTTCGCGCCTTGCACGAAGCCGACGTGGTGTTGATCGATGATCTGGTCAATACCGCCGTGCTTGAGCACTGCCCGCAGGCGCGAGTGATTGCCGTCGGCAAGCGCGGAGGCTGCCGCTCGACGCCACAGGAATTTATCCATCGCCTGATGCTGCGCTACGTTCGCAAGGGCAAATGCGTGGTCCGCCTCAAAGGCGGCGACCCTTGCATCTTCGGGCGTGGCGGTGAAGAGGCACAGTGGTTGCAGGAGCGCGGTGTCGCGGTCGAACTGGTCAACGGCATTACCGCAGGCCTAGCCGGGGCAACTCAATGCGGGATCTCGCTGACCCTGCGCGGCATCAGTCGCGGCGTGACGCTGGTGACCGCCCACACGCGGGACGACAGCAGCCTCAACTGGCAAGCGCTGGCACAAGGCGGGACGACGCTGGTGGTGTACATGGGCGTGGCGAAACTGGCAGAAATTCGCGAAAGCCTGCTGGCAGGCGGAATGACTGGCGAGATGCCGGTGGCGATGATTGAAAATGCTTCGCTGCCCTGGCAGCGTGAATGCCGCAGCACACTGAATGCGATGCAGCGTGACGCAGCCGCATTCGAGCTGAAAAGCCCGGCGATCCTGGTGGTCGGCGCGGTCGCGGCGCTCAGCAACGAGCTGCTGAATCAGACCCTGGTGGAGCATGCACAGCTGCAAGCCAGCTGACCCTGCAGGGTCGTGACGCAGTGCCTGACTAAATCGCAGACAAAGAAAAG
>NZ_ATDK01000573.1 GCF_000444135.1 Pseudomonas avellanae BPIC 631 | reverse complement strand
TTAATCGGGGCATTGCAGGCTCGTATTGGTGTTGTGTGAGAACTCCAACAATACGGGCCTGTTCTCATAGGGATCAATAGGTTACGTGGAAACGGGAACAGACCCTAGACGGTGCGTAGTGTCGAGGGCGAAAGGCTGCTTTTGGCCGATTCTGTTTAAAGGTCGGCGGTCATTTGCAGCTAACGGTGATCCCGCCGGAGTTTTAAGTGTGCGACGCTGCGCCTGGGCAAGCAAGAAGGCTCCGAGGAGCCTTGCAGCTCCCCGCTCGGAGGAGAGGAAACGTCAGATTCAGGCCGGACCAATTGCCGGGCCAATGCCACCTCAACCGAGTCGCCGTCGTGATTCAGCACGTCCAATCCAGAGTCCGGTATGCCTCTCGGCGTACTCTGGCACGCCATGATCATCTAGCCAACAACTGCAGGCAGACATGTCGGCGTAGCCCAAGAAGATGACGCGAACCGCTGGCGTTTGTGTTCGTCCGTCGAAGTCATCTGGCCTCTCTGCGAAAAAATATTTCCTTTGCACTCAAATTTAGGTGCCCACCATCGCAGTCAGCGATGGCGTTAAGAAGATTTACTGCCTAGACGGTTACGCAGCAGTAATGAACACTCGGTAATACCATAAAGAGAGGTGCGCCCATCTGGCATCCATGCGCAAAGCAGTGTCCACCTCACTACAATGTCGGCAGATCGACCAATCCAAGGGTAAACGTGGAATTCAAACGTGACAGATACAACGGCGTCATTGTCGACGCCGCTTCGCTGCCGAACGAACCGCAAGCGTTGCGTGGCGTCCTCGACGGGTTAGTCGCCTTTATCGAGCACGAGCGCCTAGCGCTGGCCTGGGTCACACTGCCGATCAGCAACGCTCAAGGAATTCCGGTCTTCACCGCCGCCGGTTTCTCCTTCCATAGCTGTCTGACCGATCAGCTTACCCTGGTGCGCCGCTCATCCGAGCAGGCATTCGTCCCATTCATACCCACCCATACCATAGGGGCGGGCGCCATCGTCATTAACGACGCAGGGGAACTCCTCGTCATAAAGGAACGAGGTACTCCCGGGTTCAAGCTACCGGGGGGCCATGTAGACGCTGCTGAGCGAATTCAGGATTCGATCGAGCGCGAGGTGCTGGAGGAGACCGGGATCGAATCGAAGTTCGAATCCATCGTGGCGTTTACCACCAAACACCCCTACCAATTTGGAAAATCGAACATTCACTTTATCTGCCGAATGACGGCCTTGACGCAGCGTATCAACGTACTGGACACCGCCGAGATCGAAGAAGCCAAATGGGTAGCACTGCAAGCCTACCTGGCAGACTCCTGCAACAGCCTGTCCAACCGGCAGTTGGTCAGCGATGTCGCGTTCAGCCAAGGGCTCGTCTGCACTGAGTATTCCGCCAACATCGGGCTTCACAAAAAACAAGAGATTTTCACGGCGGCTTGCTGATCAATCGAAAAAGTCGCTTCTAGGCATGCGTCCAAGCATCACGGCTTTTGTGATTAAACCGGCTGCCATATATACGGAAGCAACTGGTCGATTTCACTCGTCCGCTGCGTCGCAGTGCTTGCTCAGCAATGCTCCCAATCTCGGTCACGCCGAGTTCAAAGCGGGCCTTGTAATCGCCGAAATCATCACAGACCATCTTACCCTTCCAGTCTTGAAGGAAGTTGCGAGCATGCTATCCGGCGCGGCTGGGGCTGAAGTCGTAAACTACCGCTGCCACATCCGCGAACTGGCTGGTGGGATATGCCCACGCATACCCGCACGCATATCGACGGGCTCGGTGGCGAGCCAGATGATGTCGATGCGCCCCCCCCCCGGTTTTTATTTACCGATTCTTATGAGGCCGGTCGCCCCGAACCGCTGGTTGTTCTCCAGCAATCGCACCTCGCGCGAACAATCTCCAGTTCGGGTGCGAATGTGCCCACCCAACGAAATCTACAAACTATCCGGATCCCCAAAAAACATCTGAATCCGCGACCTCAACCACCTTTCCCCAGGATCATTATCCTGCGCGCCCCGCCAAGCCATGTGCAGCTCAAACGTACGCGTCTCAATCGGCAAATCTTCAGCTCGTACGCCGCCAGCCGCCGTCAATACCTGCGCAGCATAATCAGGCACGGTGGCGATGATGTCGGTGCCGGTCAACAGTGTCGCCAGACCATTGAACTGTGGGACGGCGAGGACGACGTGGCGTTTGCGGTCGAGTTTTTCCAGGTGCTCGTCGATGAAGCCGCTCAGGTCGCCCGCGAAGGAGACCAGGGCATGGGGGCGGGCGCAGAAGTCGTCGAGGCTCAAGGGGCCGGGGATCGAGTCGGCGCGCAACAACTGTGGCTTGCTTCTGCGCAATACCTTGCGCTTGGCGTTGGCGGGCAGGTCCTGGGTGTAGCTGACGCCGACTGAAATCTCGCCCGAGGCCAGCAGTGGCGGCATCAGGATGTAGTTGACCCGCCTGACCACCAGCACGATCCCCGGTGCTTCGGAGCGCAGGCGCTTGAGCAGGGTGGGCAGCAGGGCGAACTCGACGTCGTCCGACAAGCCGATGCGGAACACCGAGGTGCTGGTGGCCGGGTCGAACTCTGAAGCCCGGCTGACGGCGGTCGAAATGGAGTCCAGCGCCGGGGAGAGCAGGGCGAAGATTTCTGTGGCGCGGGCGGTTGGCTCCATGCTGCGGCCGGTCCGCACGAACAACGGGTCGTCGAACAGCCCGCGCAGGCGAGAAAGCGCGGCGCTGATGGCTGGCTGGCCAAGAAACAGTTTTTCCGCCGCACGCGTGACGCTGCGCTCATGCATCAGGGTTTCGAAGACGATGAGCAGATTGAGGTCGACGCGACGCAGGTCGTTACGATTCATGCGGAATATCTCGGGCCATTTGTCGGTTGAGGACGTGAGCAGGGTGCGATAGTACGAGCAAACGCGGGTCCGGCGCAGGGAAAATTAATGGCGTGAGCGCGGAATGTCCACATGGCTTGCAATGTCTGGTCGACATGCGAACAATGGCGGCCATTATGCATCGTGGCGTCCAGACGCTGTCTGGCCGCGACATGTAGCTCACAGGACACAATCGATGACAGGCATGTCGACTATCAATAGCCACTGATAGTGTTCCCGGCAATGCCCGGATAAAGTTTGTGGCATCAAGGTTTACCAGGCGAGGTTCTAAATGTCCCGCACGATCCGTTTTCACCAGTTCGGCCCGGCCGAGGTGCTCAAGCTTGAAGAGCAGCCCGTCGCGTCGCCTGCACCCGGCGAGGTGCAGGTTCGCGTCCAGGCTATCGGTGTCAGCTGGTACGACGTTCTATGGCGGCAAAACCTCGCCTCTACCCAGGCGCGGCTGCCTGCCGGGCTGGGTTACGAGATGGCTGGCGTGGTCTCTGCACTGGGCGACGGCGTCGATGATCTGCAGGTGGGTGACAAGGTCGCCAGCTTTCCTGCGGCCGATGCCAACCAGCATCCGGTTTATGGCGAATGCATCGTCATGCCGCGCCTGGCGCTGACCCGCTACCCGGACGTGCTGACGCCTGTCGAAGCCAGTGTGCATTACACGCCGTATCTGGTGGCATACTTTGCCTACGTCGATCTGGCGCGCATCAAGGCTGGCCAGACGGTGCTGGTCACCGATGCCAGCCATTGTTCCGGACCTGCGTTCGTGCAACTGGGCAAGGCGCTGGGTGTTCGTGTCATCGCCGCGACCAAGACCGAAGATGCGCGTGAGTACCTGCTTTCGCTGGGTGCCGACAAGGTGGTGGTCACCGAAGAGCAGGATTTGTTGATGGCGATCAACAAGTACACCGACAACCGCGGCGTCGATGCGGTTTTCGATGGTCTCGGTGGCCCGCAGATGTCGATCATGGGTGATGTGCTCGCGCCACGCGGCAGTCTGGTGCTGTATGGCCTGCAAGGCGGCAATCAGACGCCGTTCCCGGCCTGCGCAGCCTTCCAGAAGAACATCCAGTTTTACGTGCACTGCCTGGGCAATTTCACCGGCAAACCGGAACTGGGCATCACTCAGGATCAGCAGGCGTTGCAGCGTGCGTTGCAGGACATCAACCAGATGACCGCCGACAATATCCTGAAGCCGTTGCAGACGCGCAGCTTCCCGTTCGATCAAGTGGTGCAGGCGCACCGTTACATGGATGTCTGTCCGATTGGCGGGCGTGCGGTGCTTGAGATCGAGACTGTCTGATTCAGCGCTTTTTCACACCTGTGCTTGTTGTCTCGAAAGCCTTCCCTACGGAAGGCTTTTTGCATTTCGCTGTAAAAAACTGCTGTTGATCCATTATTTCAGGGCGACTGAAAATAACGGGCCGATATTTCAGAAGTGCGTACGGTCGTATGGGTTTTTCATGTGCGATTTACGGTTTATTTGAGTTTATCGGGTCTGTCAGTAATGCAAGTGCAAAGTTGGCGTTTCCTACGGGTCATGACGAAAACGCGATGGGGTGCGAATAAGGTGGTGCGCTGGAGAACCTTTATTGGCCTGCCTGCAAGTCTGAAAGTGAATACGTCGAGGATCGCTACAGCCTTGATAGGCATAAAGGCATGATTAAACGGCATGTTTAAATTAAGTTTAGTTTTCTGGTGGAGTGCGCAGTTTTCAAAAGCAAACTGTATATTGTAATTGTTTTGCAGATACTGATAATGCGTCGTTAATTACTACTCAGGGAATGAGTCATGCTCGACTACACACTTGATGACCAGGCTGATGTTCGATGCTGTGCCCGTACGTTGCCGTGTCTTGTTCAACAGGCAGGTGACCTACAATGAGTTCTATTCACGAACAGGCAATGAATTACGTCTACCAACAAGTGCTGCAGCGTTTGTTGGGGTATTTCAGCCGTGCTGAGCGCACGGCATTGCAGTTGCTGATTCAGCGATTGATTGTCGCCGCTGGCGGGATCGAGCGAATATCCGGCTTCAAGGTGCTGGTGGCGTTTGGCGGCGGCAAGTTATAAGCAA
>NZ_ATDK01000572.1 GCF_000444135.1 Pseudomonas avellanae BPIC 631 | reverse complement strand
TTTTCGAAATAAGTTACCCATAACCTGCAAGCTAAGCTATTGATAAGATTTGAATTTTCCGTTAGTTGGTGGCTGATTTTTTCGAAAACAGTACACTAATGCCACACATATTAAAAACCGATCAAGCTTTGCCCGCACGAAACGATGAAAACCTTATTGCGCCAAGCGTCGCCATAAAAATCAATAACGAAGGACTTTTACCTACCAGTGCATTAACCGATCCTATTGAGGTGACGTTCCCGGCCTGGCTGAACGTTATGGAGGATATAAGCTACCAACTCCTTTGGGATGACAAGCTTACTGGTGATGTAAAACTGATTGAAAAGGGTACCCAGCCAGGAGCAATTCTGAATGTCAACATTCCAGTCGATGCGCTTACTGAAGGTAAGCACACCATTGCGTATCGCCTGACTAACATTGAAAACGGAACAACGAGCGACTCACCTTCGTCTCCAGTCGAGGTGGATCTTACACCGCCCGGCAACCCTTTGATCGCCCCCATCATCCTCCCCAGAGAAACACTGAACGGCCTCACCTCCGAAGAACTGGAAAACATGGGCGATGTCCTGACGGGTACGATTGCCAGTTACAACGGTATGCAGGAAGGCGATGTCGTCCGTACCTACTGGAACGACGTATCGGGCCCGATGGCAGTGGTCACCAAAGACGATATGGGCCTTAAGCGTGTAATGGTCGATTTTGTCAGGCCGTTTCTGGAGCTGATCGGCGATATCGAAGCTCCGGTTTACTACACGGTGACCGACCTGGCGGGCAATCAGTCCATGGCGTCAGAATATCTGGACGTAAAGCTCCAGCTGACGGTGACAACGCCCCTGCCCACCCCAACCATAAAAGAAGCCACCGGCAGCACCCTGGACCCTATCAACGCCTCTTCCGGTGCAACAGTGGTCATCGACGCCACCGCCAACCTGAAAACCGGCGACCAGGTTATTGTGCAATGGCAGGGGCCGAAAGGCAGTGATACCAAGGAGAAGACACTGACAAGCGCTGAAGCCGGTCAGGCGCTGGAGGTGCTGTTTGCCGCTGTTCTGGTGACCGCCAACGCCGGGCAGACGGTTTCGGTCTCTTATGTCGTCAACCGAGTCAACGGTCTGGTGCAGGTATCCGATACTTTGGCGCTGCAGGTTGTGAGCGGGCTGGCCGAGTTGCCTGCACCGCGCATGGATACAGTCGGGGCAGACGGCGTGGTCACGCCTTCGCTGATTCCTGGCTACGGCGCGACGGTGCGGGTGAGTTACCCGGGCATGGGCGCGCAGGACAGTGTGGTGGTCAACTGGCGCGGCGCGTCCAGCCATGCCACGGCGGCGCAGGTTGCAGGGAGTGGCGAATTGCAATTCAACGTACCCAAGGCGTTGATCAGCGCCACTGCAGGCCGCTCGGCCACAGTGACTTACACCGTCACCCGCGCAGGGGAGCCCACTGTATCGACCGCGCTACAGCTCAGTGTCAAACAGGAGCTGGTACTGGACACTTCACCGGTAACACTGGCCGGCAAAATCTATCTGCTTCCGGGCTCGCCGGACCTGTTGCCGAACTTCCCGGCCGAGACCACCGTTCAGCGCCAGGCCAGCGGTGGGCATGCGCCTTATCGATACGCATCGAGTAATGCGCTGGTGGTAAGCGTGAACAGCAATGGCCTGGCTTCTGTTCGAGGTAAAGGTACGGCCACCATTACCGCAACCGATGCGCTGGGCGCGACCAAGAGTTATCCGGTCACTGTTACCGGCGTCATTCATTGCGTCGGTGTGGGCAGTGGCAGCTTCTCTCAGATCAGCAAGGCATCGGCCAATAATGGCGCGCGGATTCCGACCATTCACGAGTTGGTGGAAATCTACACCCTGTACGGCAACCGCTGGCCGATGGGCAACGGCAATTACTGGTCGTCTACCGTTTCAAACGCCGGTATCGGGGGCTGGAACTGGTACTACGTGAAAAACATGGTCTCTGGCAGAAACTTCAAGTTGAAGAGCCACAACACCTCCCTTGGCGTCGGCATCAAATGATCGACAACTGATGAACCTGTAATCATCACACAGGGCGTTACCTTAAAGGGCAACGCCCTGCTTCTATTCATACGCTTTGCAGAGTCAGACCATGCACCGCATACCATCGCCAGCCAAACGCTTCGTTCGCCCTTCGCCTTGTGAAGGCAGTTTTCACGTCCGCGTCAACAGTAAGCCGTTTCAGGCGATGCACCTGTCGGGCCAGTTGGCCCTGCGGGCAGAGCTGGAGCACGAACCCGACCGATGTATCTGGAAGCTGATTGTCGATGGCAAGGTAGGCACAGCACGAACCACGATCGGACTGTTTCTGGACAGCGACCTGAAACCCGGCGATCACGATCTGGTGAACCATGCGCAGATCAAAGTGATTTTCAACGAAACGCTACGCAGGCAAAACACGATTTATCACTCGGCCGACTTTCAAAGCGGAACGCTGAGCCTGTTTGAAGCCAATCCCTATACCCTGCGCTTGCGCGGGCGCTTCCGGTTCAGCATGTCATCGATCAATTTCGACGTCACCGACGGCTTTTTTGACGTACGTTGCCAATAATTCAGACGCGCAGAAAGCGGGCGATCACCTGCGCCGACTCGACCAGGCACTGGTCATGGCTGATACCTGCCACTTTCAGTGGTTTGAGGTCGTGATTGGCCGTCGGCAACCAGTGCAATTCAATGGCGCTGGACAATGTATACCCCGCCACGCTTTCGCGGTTGCCCAATGCATCGCGCTCACCCTGAACAATAAGGGCCGACGTTTTCAGTTCGGCCAGATGCGCCACGCGTGGTTTTTCCGGTTTGCCCACGGCGTAAAACGGATACCCCAGACATACCAGCGCATCAACCTGCAGTTCATCAGCGATCAGGCTGGCCATTCGCCCGCCCATCGACTTGCCGCCAACAGCCAGCCGCCCCGCAACAAGGGGCCGAACCTCGGCATAGACTTCTCGCCAGCATGCCAGCAATTGCGCCTGCGGATTGGGCGGGCGCTTGCTGCCGCCCTCGCGTCGCTGCGCCATGTAGGGAAACTCGAAGCGCAGCACGCCGATGCCTTGTGCCGCCAGGTGCATGGCCATGCTGTTCATGAACTCGCTGTCCATCGGTGCACCCGCGCCATGCGCCAGCAAAAGCGTTGCGGGCTGCAGACCCTCCAGCGACTGCCCGGGCGTCCATAACCAGCCTCTTTCGCGGGTGAGTTGCCGCCATTGTTCCGCGCCGATACCGGGCTGTAAGCCTGTGCTCATGCTTGCCTCGTTTTGATGAGTGCGACATTGGCCGACCACTATAAGCAACTGCGCAAGCAACTGCATGACCCACCGCGCATCAGGCACGAATCGCGCGGGTAGATGCTGTGACTTCCCACACCCCTCTTTCAAAGCTAAACTCGCCAGCAGGCGTCTGCTGCAACCATTGACGCTCGTTAGCTTGCCTGTCTGTTCCTGCCCTCGCCTTTTCGGTGTGCTTCGGTGCCATTTCCAGCGATACATCGCCCGAGCCCGATAACGTCTGCGGTAAACACCTGAATCGTGGAAGTCCGCAATGAGCACAACAATCAGCCCGACCGCCTACAACTACCGAGTGGTGCGCCAGTTCGCCATCATGACCGTGGTATGGGGCGTGATCGGCATGAGCCTGGGCGTCTTCATCGCGTCGCAACTGGTATGGCCAGGGCTGAACCTCGAACTCGAATGGACGACCTTCGGGCGCTTGCGACCGCTGCACACCAACCTGGTGATCTTTGCGTTCGGTGGCTGCGCGCTGTTCGCCACCTCTTATTACGTGGTGCAGCGCACCTGTCAGACACGGCTGATTTCCGACGGGCTGGCAGCGTTCACCTTCTGGGGCTGGCAGGCCGTGATTGTCGGCGCCATCGTGACGTTGCCGATGGGTTACACCACCACCAAGGAATATGCCGAGCTCGAGTGGCCGGTGGCTATCTTGCTCGCCATCGTCTGGGCGGCCTATGCCGCGGTGTTCTTCGGCACTATTGTCAAACGCCGGACCCGGCACATTTATGTCGCCAACTGGTTCTACGGCGCGTTCATTGTGGTGACGGGCATGCTGCACGTCGTCAACCACGTCTCCTTGCCGGTCAGCCTGTTCAAATCCTATTCAGCCTACGCCGGTGCAACCGACGCCATGATCCAGTGGTGGTACGGGCACAACGCAGTGGGGTTTTTCCTGACCACCGGCTTTCTCGGCATGATGTATTACTTCGTGCCCAAGCAGGCTGAACGCCCGGTGTATTCCTATCGCCTGTCCATCGTGCATTTCTGGGCGTTGATCACCCTGTACATCTGGGCCGGCCCGCACCACCTGCACTACACCGCACTGCCGGACTGGGCGCAGTCGCTGGGCATGGTGATGTCGATCATTTTGCTGGTGCCTAGCTGGGGCGGCATGATCAACGGCATGATGACGCTGTCGGGCGCGTGGCATAAATTGCGAACCGATTCGATTCTGCGTTTTCTTGTGGTGGCGCTGGCGTTCTATGGCATGTCGACCTTTGAAGGTCCGATGATGGCCATCAAGACCGTCAATTCGCTGTCGCATTACACCGACTGGACCATCGGCCATGTGCACGCCGGTGCACTGGGCTGGGTGGCGATGATCACCATCGGCTCGGTCTACCACATGATCCCCAAACTCTACGCTCGCCCGCAAATGCACAGCATCGGCCTGATCAACGCGCATTTCTGGCTCGCGACCGTCGGCACCGTGCTGTACATCACCTCGATGTGGGTCAACGGCATCACTCAGGGCCTGATGTGGCGCGCGGTAAATGACGACGGCACGCTCACTTATTCTTTCATCGAGACCATGCAGGCCAGCCATATGGGCTACATCGTGCGGGTGATCGGCGGTGTCATCTTCACCAGCGGCATGCTGCTGATGGCCTACAACGTGTGGCGCACAGTGCGTGCCTCGGACCCGCAAGCAGCGCAAGCCGCTGCCCGCATCGCCATCGCGGGAGCGCATTGATGAAACACGATGTGCTGGAAAAGAATATCGGTCTGCTGGCCTTTTTCATGGTGATTGCCGTGAGCATCGGCGGGCTGACTCAGATCGTCCCGCTGTTCTTTCAGGATGTGACCAATCAACCAATTGAGGGCATGAAGCCGCGCAGCGCGCTGGAAGTCGAAGGCCGCGATGTGTTCATTGCCAACGGTTGCGTGGGTTGCCACTCGCAGATGATCCGCCCGTTACGCGCCGAAACCGAGCGCTACGGGCATTACTCGGTTGCAGGCGAAAGTGTCTGGGATCACCCGTTTCTGTGGGGCTCGAAACGCACCGGGCCGGACCTTGCGCGGATCGGCGGTCGCTACTCGGATGAGTGGCACCGTGTGCACCTCAACAACCCGCGCGACCTGGTCCCTGCCTCGATCATGCCGGCCTATCCGTTTCTGGCCGGCAAACACATCGACAGCACGCAGACCGCGAAAAAGCTGCAAGTGCTGCGCACCCTGGGCACGCCGTACACCGACGCCGATATTGCCGGTGCGGCGGCGGCCGTGCAGGGCAAAACCGAAATGGACGCGCTGGTGGCCTACCTGCAAGGCCTCGGCACCCTTATCAAGAGCAAGCGGTGATCAGCATGGACATCGGAATGATTCGGGGTCTCGGCACACTGGTCGTCATGGTCGCGTTCATCGGCCTGATGCTGTGGGTGTTCAGCCCAGCACGCAAGGCCCACTTTGACGACGCGACCCTGCTGCCGTTCGCAGATGACCCCGAGGCCATCGACACGGTCGAGCAGGCCAGGGCCGAGCGAGAAAATCGATCATGAGTACGTTCTGGAGCCTGTACGTCACCGCTCTGACGCTGGGCACAATCATCGCCATGCTCTGGCTGTTGCTGTCCACCCGCAAGGGCCAGCGCGAGGCGCCGACCGACGAAAAAGTCGGCCACTCGTTCGACGGCATCGAGGAATACGACAATCCGCTACCCAGGTGGTGGTTCCTGCTGTTCATCGCCACCCTTATTTTCGCGCTGGCTTACCTGCTGCTGTATCCGGGCCTGGGCAATTGGCAGGGGCTATTGCCCGGTTACGAGTACCGGGACAAGGGCAGCAACTCGCAGTTCTCGGACGGCCAGCAGGGCTGGAGCAGTGTTCACGAGTGGGAGCGCGAAGTCGCCAGTGCCGAGGCACGCTACGGACCGCTGTTCGCAAAATATGCAGCGATGCCCGTCGAGGAAGTGGCCAAAGACCCGCAGGCGCTGAAAATCGGCGCGCGCCTGTTCGCCTCCAACTGCTCGGTCTGCCACGGCTCCGACGCCAAAGGGGCCTACGGTTTTCCCAACCTGACCGACGCGGACTGGCGCTGGGGCGGCGATGCTCAGGCAATCAAGACGTCGGTAATGGCCGGACGCATGGGCGTGATGCCGGCCTTGGGCGAAGTGCTTGGCGAACAAGGCGTGCGCGATGTGTCGGCCTACGTGCTGACCCGACTGGACGCCCGGCAATTGCCCGAAGACGCCAAGGCTGACCCTGTCGCGGGCCAGAAGACCTTCGCCACACTCTGCGCTGCCTGTCATGGGCCGGAAGGCAAAGGCATGCCGATCTTGGGCGCACCGGACCTGACGCACCCGGATGCGTTTATTTACGGTGCCAGTTTCGCCCGGCTTCAACAGACCATACGCGACGGTCGCCAGGGCCAGATGCCCGCTCAGCAAGCGTTACAGGGCAATGACCGGGTTCACATCCTTGCCGCCTACGTTTACAGCCTGTCCCGTCAGGAGACGCCGGCAGAGCCCAAATAATTTGCCTCGACCGGGCATGACTGGGACCCGCCGCCCGTTGCAATTCGAAAGACTTCAGATATTGTAGTTACATCTCTACATGGCTAGACTTGCTCATTATCACGACGATGTGTCTGCCCATTCCGGAGGTCGCTTTCATGACAACTACCCTCTCAAGCCGCGAATTCAACCAGGACACCAGCGGGGCCAAGAAGGCTGCGAATGAAGGCCCGGTGTTCATTACCGACCGAGGTCGCCCTGCCCATGTGCTGCTGTCGATCGAGGCGTACCTGCAACTGACCGGCAGTGCAGCGAGTATCGCTGACCTGTTGATCATGCCGGCGCACCTCGATATCGAATTCGAGCCGCAACGGGCTGTCATCACGCCTCGACCGGTTGACCTGTCCTGATGTTCCTGCTCGACACCAACGTGGTGTCCGAACTCAGAAAACGCAATGCCGACGCGAACGTGCTCCGCTGGTCGCGAACCCAGATGGCATCCAGCCTGTTCATCTCGTCCATCACGATTCTTGAGCTCGAAACAGGTATCCTGCGGATCGAACGCCGTGACCCGACGCAAGGTGCAGCCCTGCGAATGTGGCTCGACCACCATGTATTGAAAGCGTTCGCCGGGCGCATTCTGCCAATCGACACTCAGGTCGCAAAACGCTGCGCCCAACTGCACGTGCCCGACCCGCGCAGCGAATGTGATGCCCTGATCGCCGCCACCGCGCTGGTACACGGAATGACCGTGGTCACCCGCAACACAGCAGATTTCAAATCGAGCGGAGCCGCCTTGCTTAATCCCTGGATCAGTCAGTTGAACGAAGAAACGGCCCATTACTCAAGTGCGTCACGTTGAACGCGGCTGTGAACCGGCCTGACCCGCATCGGCCCGGGCTGCGCCAGCTCCGTTGGACCCATCGATGAGCAACCGGATTCCAGTAAACGACATCACACCGTCGCCCGATGAGAGCAGCGAATACGTCGATCTTTACGCCTCGCGCACGAAAATCCACACCCGCGCTTTCAAGGGTCTGTTTCGCACGCTGCGCATGGCGGGTGGCGCAGTGTTGCTGCTCATCTTTTTCGGTACGGTCTGGCTCAATCAAAACGGGCATCAGGCCGTGTGGTGGGACCTGCCGGAGCGCAAGTTCTATATCTTCGGCGCGACGTTCTGGCCGCAGGATTTCATCCTGCTGTCGGGGATTCTCATCGTTGCCGCCTTCGGGCTGTTCTTCATCACGGTCTATGCCGGACGTGTCTGGTGCGGCTATACCTGCCCGCAGAGCGTCTGGACCTGGATGTTCATGTGGTGCGAGAAAGTCACCGAGGGCGACCGCAACCAGCGTATCAGGCTCGACCATGCCCCGATGAGCGCTGGCAAACTGCTGCGCAAGCTGGCCAAGCACAGCCTGTGGCTGATGATCGGCTTTGCCACGGGCCTGACTTTCGTGGGCTATTTCTCGCCAATCCGCGACTTGTGTATAGAACTGTTCACCGGCGAGGCAGACGGCTGGGCGTATTTCTGGGTCGGCTTTTTCACCCTCGCCACTTACCTTAACGCAGGCTGGCTGCGTGAGCAGGTGTGCATCTATATGTGCCCCTACGCGCGGTTCCAGAGCGTGATGTTCGACAAGGACACGCTGGTCATTTCCTACGACCCGCGCCGTGGCGAACCACGCGGGCCGCGCAAGAAGGAAACCGACCATCAGGCTCAGGGGCTCGGTGACTGCATCGACTGCACGCTGTGCGTTCAGGTCTGCCCGACCGGCATCGACATTCGCGACGGCCTGCAGGTCGAGTGCATTGGTTGCGCGGCCTGTGTAGACGCTTGCGACACTGTCATGGACAAGATGGACTACCCTCGCGGCCTGATTCGCTACACAACCGAACACAATTTATCCGGGCAGCGCACCCACACCTTGCGCCCACGCCTGATCGGTTATGCGCTGGTCCTGCTGCTGATGATCGGGCTGCTGACCACCGCCTTCTGCATGCGCACACTGGTGGGGCTGGAGGTCAGCAAGGACCGTATGCTGTTCCGGGAAAACACCGAGGGCCGGATCGAAAACGTCTACAGCGTGAAGATCATGAACAAGGACCAGGTTGATCACACCTACCTGCTGACTGCCAGCGGCCTGCCTGATCTTAGGCTGCAAGGCCTGCGTGAAATCAACGTTCCGGCGGGCGAGATCATCAGCTTGCCGGTGGCGTTGTCCAGCACGCCGCAGGCCCTGTTATCGAGCAGCAACGAGGTCATTTTCACCCTCAAGGGCATCGACAGCGACACCCGAGTCCAGACCCCAAGCCGTTTCACCGGCCCACCTATTCGTTAAGAGCATCGCCATGCCTGTCGCGACCGTTTCAAGCCCTTGGTACAGGCAGTTGTGGCCTTGGATCATCATTGGCATCCTGGCCTGTTCGGTGACGTTGAGCCTGTCGATGGTGTTCATTGCCGTGACCAACCCGGACCCATTGGTCACCGACAATTACTACGAGGCAGGCAAAGGCATCAATCGCTCGCTGAACCGCGAAGTGCTGGCCCAGAATCTCAAGCTGCGCGCCAGCATCCATCTGGACGACCTGACCGGCGAGGTCGGGCTGCGTTTGGGCGGCAACAGCCGCCCGCAGCGTCTGGAACTGAACCTGATTTCGCCCACACAGCCCGCCCGTGATCGGCGGGTGTTTCTGAATCGCAGCCCGACCGAGCCAGACCGTTACATCGGCCAGTTGCAGGACAGCGTCGCAGGCCGGCGCTTTGTCGAGCTGCTGGGCGTTGAAGGCAATCAGACCTGGCGCTTGTTCGAGGAAGAGCAGGTCGGCGCGGATGAACTGACACTCGGCGATGAACCGCTGCAAGCTGCGCAACACCGGAACGACTGAACGTGACCGCGCTCAACCGCCCCCCGACGCCCTGTTACCACTGCGCCCTGCCCGTGCCGGCCGGCAAGCGCTTCAACGCCGTGGTGCTCGGTGAAACCCGTGAGCTGTGTTGCCCGGGCTGTCAGGCGGTCACCGAAGCCATCGTTGCGAGCGGTCTGGAAAGCTATTACCGCCATCGCAGTGAAACATCAGCCAACCCGCAAAGCCTGCCCGCGCAGTTGATCGATGAGCTGGCACTCTACGACCGCCCTGACGTACAGGCACCGTTCGTGCGCCACCAAGGGGAATTATCCGAAGCCATTCTGCTGATCGAGGGCATCAGTTGCGCAGCCTGCGGCTGGTTGATCGAACAGCGCCTCGGCCGGTTGCCGGCGGTTGCCGAGGCGCGCATGAACCTCTCGACCCATCGCTTGCAGGTGCGCTGGCGCGTCGATCAACTGCCTCTCAGCCAGTTGCTGAGCGAACTGCACGCCATCGGCTACGTCGCCCATCCGTGGCAGGCCGACCGCGCTGCCGAACGGCTGGCGAGTAAAAACCGTCTGGCCTTGCGACAACTGGGCGTCGCCGGCCTGTTGTGGTTTCAGGCAATGATGGCAACCATGGCCACCTGGCCGGAGTTCAACATCGACCTCAGCCCGCAGATGCACACCATTCTGCGCTGGGTGGCGTTGTTTCTGACCACGCCCATCGTGTTCTACAGTTGCGCGCCGTTCTTTCGCGGTGCCTTGCGTGACCTGCGCAACCGCCAACTGACGATGGACGTCTCTGTGTCGCTGGCCATTGGCGCGGCTTATGTGGCAGGCATCTGGACCGCAATCACCGGCACGGGCGAGCTGTATTTCGATGCGGTCGGCATGTTCGCCCTGTTTCTGCTGGCCGGGCGCTATCTGGAACGCCGGGCCCGGGAGCGCACCGCCGCGGCCACCGCGCAACTGGTCAACCTGCTGCCTGCCTCATGCCTGCGCCTTGGCGAAGACGGCCAGAGCCAGCGCATCATGCTCAGTGAGCTGCGTTTGGCTGACCGGGTACTGGTGCGGCCCGGTGCGGTGATTCCGGCTGACGGCACCATTGTCGAGGGTCAATCCAGTGTCGATGAGTCGCTGCTGACCGGCGAATACCTGCCACAGGCACGCAGCACGGGCGATGCGGTCACTGCCGGGACGCTGAATGTCGACAGTCCGCTGACCGTCAAGGTGGCGGCGCTGGGTCAGGAGACCCGTCTTTCGGCCATTGTTCGCCTGCTCGAACGCGCCCAGGCAGAAAAGCCCCGCCTCGAACAACTGGCCGACCGGGCGGCGCAGATTTTTCTGCTGTTTTCGCTGATGGCTGCTGCGCTGATCGGGGTGATCTGGTGGCAGATCGACGCATCGCGGGCGTTCTGGATCGTGCTGGCGATGCTGGTCGCCACCTGTCCCTGCGCGCTGTCGCTGGCAACCCCGACCGCCCTGACCGCATCCACCGGCACGCTGCACACACTCGGCCTGCTGTTGACCCGTGGTCATGTGCTGGAAGGCCTGAATCAGATCGACACGGTCATCTTCGACAAGACCGGCACCCTTACCGAAGGGCGCCTGGTACTGCGCAGTGTTCAGCCACTGGGCACGCTCGACGCGGACACCTGCCTGGAACTGGCGGCGGCGCTGGAAAACCGCTCCGAGCACCCCATCGCCCGCGCCTTTGGCCGCGCACCCGTGGCCGCTGAAGAGGTGCACAGCACACCGGGGCTGGGCCTTGAAGGCGTTGTCGGTACCCGCCGCTTGCGCATTGGTCAGCCGGCTTTTGTCTGCGCCCTTAGCGGCACTGAAACGCTGTCTATAACAGCCCCCTCCGGGCAATGGCTGCTGCTCGGCGACACGCAAGGCCCTCTGGCATGGCTGGTGCTGGACGACCGACTGCGCGACGATGCGCATAGCTTGTTACACGCCTGCAAGGCCCGTGGCTGGAAAACCCTGCTGTTGTCCGGCGACAGCTCGCCCATGGTTGCCAGCGTCGCACAAGTACTGGGTATCGAGGACGCCCGTGGCGGCTTGCGTCCCGACGATAAGCTGGCGGTGCTGCGGGTGCTGCAGTCACAAGGCCGCAAAGTGCTGATGATCGGTGACGGCGTGAACGACGTGCCGGTCATGGCGGCTGCAGACATCAGCGTGGCGATGGGCTCGGCCACTGACCTTGCGAAAACCAGCGCCGATGCCGTCTTGCTGTGCAACCGCTTGCCGGTGCTGATCGATGCACTTACCCTGGCCCGACGGACCCGGCGCATCATTATCGAAAACCTGGTCTGGGCCGGTCTGTACAATGGCCTCATGTTGCCGTTCGCAGCGCTGGGCTGGATCACCCCGATCTGGGCAGCGATCGGCATGTCGATCAGCTCATTGATCGTGGTGCTCAACGCACTGCGCCTGACCCGCGTGCCGCGCGCTGCACACTTGTCGCAAACCGCCCCGGAGGTTTCATGCCCGCGCTTTACATCATGATCCCCGCTGCCCTGCTGCTGGTGGGTATCGCGATCTACGTTTTTTTCTGGGCGGTGGACAGCGGCCAGTACGACGACATGGAAGGCCCGGCACACAGCATCCTGTTCGATGACCCGCCGCCTGCGGATCAGCGCCCGCCAGCGCATCACACGCCGGGCACTGACGAGAAGCACGATGTTTGAACTGGCGCCGGTGTTGCTGTCCGCGCTTGTTCTCGGCCTGCTGGGCGGCGGTCATTGCCTGGGGATGTGTGGCGGCCTGATGGGTGCACTGACGCTGGCTATCCCCAAAGAGCAACGCAACCGCCGCTTTCGTCTGCTGTTGGCCTATAACCTTGGGCGCATTCTCAGCTATGTCGTGGCGGGCTTTTGTTCCGGGCTGGTCGGTTGGGCAGTTGCGCAAAGCCCGCTGGCAACGGGCCTGCGGGTCATGGCGGCGGTATTGCTGATTGTCATGGGCCTGTATCTGGCCGGTTGGTGGAGCGGGCTGACACACATCGAGCGCCTGGGCCGAGGTTTGTGGCGCTACGTGCAACCGCTGGCCAGTCGCTTGCTGCCGGTGTCCAGCCTGCCGCGCGCCTTGTTGCTCGGCGCCCTGTGGGGCTGGTTGCCCTGCGGGCTGGTCTACAGCGCGCTGCTCTGGGCCTCAAGTCAGGGCAATCCTGTCGACAGCGCACTGTTGATGCTGGCCTTCGGGCTGGGCACCTGGCCGGTTCTGCTGGCCACCGGGCTGGCCGCCGAACGCACCACTGCGCTGCTGCGCAAGCGTGGCGTTCGTGTGGCGGGCGGGCTGCTGGTGATCGTGTTTGGTGTGTGGACCCTGCCGGGGCCTCATCAGCACTGGCTTATGGGGCATTGAACCGGGCCTTCCCGCCTTTTGATCCATATCAAGGCCTGCCACTGATCGGCTGCGTATGCTCGGCGCATCGCCAGCCTGACCGGGAAACGCGCGCATGCTTGACGCCATTCGTTGGGATTCAGACCTGATCCATCGCTACGATGTGGCAGGACCGCGCTACACGTCTTATCCGACCGCCGTGCAATTTGACACGCGAGCAGGCGCATTCGAGCTGCTGCACGCCCTGCGCGAAAGTCGCAAGGCGCTACGCCCATTGTCGCTTTACGTGCACATCCCCTTCTGCGCAAATATTTGCTACTACTGTGCCTGCAACAAAGTGATCACCAAGGATCGCGGACGGGCACAGGCTTACCTGCAGCGGCTTGAACACGAAATCCGGATGCTTGCCTGCCATCTGGCGCCCGGTCAGGTGGTCGAGCAACTGCACCTGGGCGGCGGCACACCGACCTTCCTCAGCCATGATGAACTGCGTCGCCTGATGGCCCGGTTGCGCACGCATTTCACGCTGCTGGAGGATGATTCCGGCGACTACGGCATCGAGATCGACCCGCGCGAAGCGGACTGGGCAACCATGGGCTTGCTGCGCGAACTGGGTTTCAACCGGGTCAGCCTTGGCGTGCAGGACCTGGACCCGACAGTGCAACGGGCAATCAACCGCATGCAGAGCCTGGAAGACACCCGCGCCATCGTCGAGGCCGCACGCACGCTGCAATTTCGCTCGGTGAACATCGACCTGATCTACGGCCTGCCCAGGCAAACCCCGCAAGGGTTCAGCCGCACGGTGGACGAAATCATCGAATTGCAGCCTGATCGGCTGTCAGTGTTCAACTACGCCCATCTGCCGGAACGCTTCATGCCGCAACGGCGCATCGACGTGGCTGAACTGCCGGATGCGCACACCAGGCTGCTTATGCTGGAACGCACCGTCGAGCAACTGACCAACGCAGGTTACCGGTACATCGGTATGGACCACTTCGCCCTGCCCGATGACGAGTTGGCCATCGCTCAGGAAGAACTGACCCTGCAACGCAACTTTCAGGGATATACCACGCATGGCCACTGTGACCTGATCGGGCTGGGGGTTTCAGCCATCAGCCAGGTCGGAAACCTGTACAGCCAGAACAGCAGCGACCTGAACGACTATCAGCGGCTGCTGGACAGTGATCAACCCGCAACCCGGCGCGGGCTGATCTGCAGCGAGGACGACCGGATCAGACGCGCCGTCATCCAGCAGTTGATCTGCCACTTCACCCTGAATTTCAGCGAACTGGAAAAAGCGTTCACCATAAGTTTCAGGGACTACTTCGCCGATGCATGGCCGCACTTGCTGTGCATGGCAAACGACGGGCTGATTGCGCTGAGCGATAGCGCAATTGAAGTCAGGCCAGCGGGCCGGTTGCTGGTGCGCTCGGTGTGTATGGTGTTTGACGCCTACCTGACCCGGCAGAACAGGCAGCAGTTTTCCAGGGTGATATAAACGAACAGGCGGTAACGCCTTACATTTTCGCCAGAACCAGCATGCCGGCTTTGGTCTTGTCGGAGTCGCTGGATTTCAGGCTGTTCATGAGCGACGAGAGATCCGCTGTAGAGTTGCTCACCTGCGCCTGCAACGTGCTGAGCACGGTCTGCAGTGCAGCCGCCTTGGTGCGGCGCTCTTCAGGGTCCAGACTCTGGTCATTGAGAACCTTCTGCAACTGATCCATGGTTTCCTCGATCTTGCGTTGCAGCTCGCGAATCCCCTTGAGAATCTTCTGCACAGAGGAAGGCAGGCCACTCTGCTCGATATCCGCATCTCTTGAAGATGACGACGCGGCCGCCTTGCCTTCCGAAGACAGATTGACCTCCACGCCTTTTGCGCTGCTGGCAGACGCCTCGACGTTGCTGTATGCTGTCTGGCTGTAGGTGACTTGCGATGTCGCCGTACGGATCGTGATGCTGTTGATCAGCGGGAGCGTCATGGACATGAAAAAATGCGTCCTGAGTCAGTGAGAGATACCGGCCTATCGGCCGACCGTCTGGAAACTTGATCGGGCAGCGAGCCTTCCAAGGCTGGCCCCGACAAGCGATGGTGAGTTACCCTTACAGCTCATGTGTGTTTTCCCACAAGGAATTTAGTGATGTCCGAGCCAGTCAAGTTGCGTGCTCACACTCAGGCTCATTGCAAGGATTGCAGTCTCGCCCCGCTCTGCCTGCCCCTCTCGTTGAACACGGAAGACATGGACTCCCTCGACCAGATCGTCAAACGTGGCCGTCCGCTGAAGAAAGGCGAGTTTCTGTTTCGTCAGGGGGACACCTTCGAGTCGGTCTATGCGGTGCGTTCCGGGGCCTTGAAAACCTTCAATATCAGTGACAGCGGTGAAGAACAGCTCACCGGTTTTCACCTGCCCAGCGAACTGGTGGGTTTGTCAGGTATGGACACCGAGGCTTACCCGGTTTCGGCGCAGGCGTTGGAAACCACCTCGGTGTGCGAAATTCCGTTTGAGCGCCTGGACGAGCTTTCGGTGCAACTGCCACAACTGCGTCGGCAGTTGATGCGCGTGATGAGCCGCGAGATTCGCGACGATCAGCAAATGATGCTGCTGCTCTCGAAAAAGACCGCAGACGAGCGCATTGCCACGTTTCTGATCAATCTGTCGGCGCGCTTTCGGGCTCGGGGTTTCTCGGCCAATCAGTTCCGCCTGAGCATGTCGCGTAACGAAATCGGTAATCATCTGGGTCTGGCGGTCGAAACCGTGTCGCGGGTATTTACCCGGTTTCAGCAAAATCAGCTGATTTCTGCAGAAGGCAAAGAGATTCATATCCTCGCCCCTATCGAACTGTGCGCGCTGGCGGGCGGTGCGATGCAAAGCTGAAACGTGCGATCTGTGGCAGGTCAGCTTAAACTGTCGGCCAAACCTGCTATGGATCCTCACGATGACCTCCGATCAATCGAACTTCAAATCCCTGATACGCCCGGTCGTAGACTTCCCCAAGCCGGGTGTGGTTTTTCGCGACATCACGCCCCTGTTCCAGTCGCCCAAAGCCACCCGTCAGGTGATCGACAGCTTCGTGCAGCGCTATATCGACGCCGATTTCAGCCATATCGGCGTCATGGACGCGCGGGTTTTTTTGATTGGTTCAGTGGTCGCGTATCAGTTGAACAAGCCGCTGGTGCTGTTTCGCAAGCAGGGCAAACTGCCTGCTGATGTGCTGTCCGAGGCCTATCAGACCGAATACGGCGAAGCGTATCTGGAAGTTCATGCAGACAGTCTGTGCGAGGGTGATTCAGTCATCATGTTCGATGACCTGATCGCTACCGGCGGCACGCTGATCGCCGCGGCCAACCTGATCCGCCGTATGGGCGCCCAGGTGCACGAAGCCGCTGCAATCATCGACCTGCCGGAACTGGGTGGCTCGAAGCGCTTGCACGACTTGAAGATCCCGACGTTTTGCCTGACCGAGTTTGCGCTGGACGAGCAGTAAGACGGGGCGTCTGACTTTGCACAGCGGTTCTGCGATGTCAGTGATGTTTGTTTACGGCTCGAGACACCTTTTCGCCCCTCGGCGAGTTGCTTTGATGGGGCCAAAGTAACCAAACCCCCAAGCTCCGTTTCCGGCCCGACTTCGTCGGGTTCCTTCGCCCTGTCACTTGCGTCGCACTTTGCGTCGTCAGTGCCATCGCGATGAAAAAGCGCTTTTATTTATGCGCAGCGATTACGAGCAAGGCATGCCGTTGTGCTGCAGCACAGATGTGACGCGGAGCGTCATGAGACTGCATGACGACGCAGAGCGTCGCACGATAGTTGAGATTCTCGTTCCTCACGCTCCAGCGTGGGAATGCAGTTCTGGACGCTCTGCGTCCGATTTTGACTGTATAGCGAAGAAAACCTAGCCCGCTGTATTGCCGTGCAGTTTGGTCATCAACTGCGCTTCGGCCTGGGTCAGGCCGCAGGACTGGGTCAGTTCGTCGATGCTGGCGCCCATACCGACCAAGCGTGCGGCCTGGGCGAAGGACAGCGTCGAGGGATCGCGCTGCTCCAGTGCCGTGAGCTTGTCCGGCAACGGCGCAACAGTGGCGCGCAGCTCGTGCAACGCTTCGCCCATGCGCACCGTGCCGTTCTGGTAGTTGTCCAGACGCCTGGCCAACTCCTTGATCCGCTGATCACGCAAGGCAGCCGCATCATCACGCTCGGTGTCGAGCTTGCGCTGACGCCTGGTATGGGCCAGGAACATAAACAGGGTGACCACCCAGAGAATGCCCAGGAAGACGACAGCTGCCTCAACGATCAATCAGATGCTCTCCAGTTCGGACCACTCTTCTTCGGACATCATTTTGTCCAGTTCGACCAGGATCAACAGTTCGCCGTTCTTGTTGCAGACGCCCTGAATGAACTTGGCCGATTCGTCGTTACCCACGTTCGGCGCGGTTTCGACTTCGGACTGACGCAAGTAAACCACTTCCGCTACGCTGTCGACCAGAATACCGACTACCTGCTTGTCAGCTTCGATGATCACAATACGCGTGTTGTCGCTGACTTCAACAGGTGCCAGGCCAAAACGCTGACGGGTGTCGATCACGGTCACAACATTACCGCGCAGGTTGATGATGCCCAGCACGTAGCTTGGCGCACCCGGCACCGGAGCGATCTCGGTGTAGCGCAGCACTTCCTGCACCTGCATCACGTTGATGCCATAGGACTCGTTGTCCAGGCGGAACGTAACCCATTGCAGGATAGGATCTTCGGAACCTTGTGCAGACGACTTATTCATAACCCCAACCCCTCACGTGTGTTCTTTGCAGGTGATGCCTGTGGCATCGACCCATGATTATTTCGATCTGTTCAACTGCTTGACCGCGCCACTGGCTATCAACTCGGCCAACTCTGCAACATCCAGCAACGCGCACATGTGTTCAATCACCGTGCCCGCCAACCAGGGACGCTGACCTCGCTGCGAGCGCCATTTGATCTCGTTCGGATCAAGACGCAACGAACGGCTGACCTGATGCACCGCCAGCCCCCATTCGTATCCCTGCACCGAGATCACATACTGCAATCCCTGGCGAAAATCGTCGCGGTAGCGATCCGGCATGATCCAGCGCGCGGTATCCAGCACTTTCAGGTTGCCGGCCTGACTCGGCAGGATCCCGAGAAACCAGTCCGGCTGACCGAACAGTGGCGTCAGCTCCTGCCCCGCCAGCGGATAAATCGACCCCAGACACACCAGCGGCACCGCCAGCGTCAAACCGGCCACATCGAACAACAGGCACTCAAACGGTTCGGCGGCCCAGGCCGGACGTCCATCGCTGGTCGGCGGCGGGGTCGGCGTGCGCTGTGTGACCAGCGTACTCAACTCGGCAACCGGCTCGACCCGTTCAACGGTCGGTGTAGCGGCTACAACCTGCACCGCCTCGGCAACAATCACCGGGGCGACTTCAACAACTGCAACCGGCGCTGCGACCTTTACCGCAACAGCCACCGGAGCCGGTGCAGCCACTGCGAGCGCCAACGGCTTTATCTGCGCCTGCATGCGCGCATCAAAGGCCTGCTCTTCGAGCACCGCAGCCTGAAAATCATCAAGACTGCTGGAGGGCTCTTCGAGCACTTCAGTGGCGTCATACAGCAATGCATCCAGATAAGACTGCAAAGCCAGCTTGGGTCGTGTTGCAACTTCTAACGGGCGGTTCATACCAGGGCCCAACCAAAAATGGAGCATGTGCAGCCTGATAGAGTTATCGGCCGCATTGAGGCATCACTTGAGCAAACTGTAGAGAAAGAATAGACGTTCACGTCAGGCCACCTGAGCATTGAGCTGCTCGGCGAGCATGTGCTTGAGCAGTGCCCGATACGCGATCACGCCACGGCTCTTGCTGTCATTCTGCGACGGCGTCAGGCCCAGGCGGCTCGCATCACGCAAGCGCGTGTCGACCGGCACGTAAGCTTGCCAGACGTGCTCGGGAAAACTGTCACGCAACAGCTTCAAGGTACCCATCGACGCCTGAGTACGACGATCAAACAGGGTCGGCACGATGGTGTAAGGCAACGGCACCTTGCGTGAACGGTTGATCATGGTCAGGGTATTGACCATGCGCTCCAGGCCCTTGACCGCGAGAAACTCGGTCTGCACCGGAATGGCCAACTGCTGACTGGCGGCCAGCGCATTGACCATGAGCACGCCCAGCAGCGGCGGGCTGTCGATCAGCGCATAGTCAAAATCCTGCCACAACTGAGCAAGGCTTTTCGCGATCACCAGACCAAGGCCGCTCTGGCCAGGCGATTGACGCTCGAGGGTGGCCAGCGCAGTGCTCGACGGGATCAGCGAAATACGTTTGTCGCTGGTGGGCAACAGCAACTGGCCGGGCAGCCCCTCCGGCACCGCACCCTTGTGCAGGAAAAGATCGAAGGCGCTGTGTTCCAGCTCGTCCGGGTTATGCCCGAAATAACTGGTCATGGAGCCGTGGGGGTCCAGATCGACAACGACCACGCGCTTGCCCGCATCGGCCAGCAAACCGGCTAGGGCAATGGTCGTGGTGGTCTTTCCGACTCCACCTTTCTGGTTGGCTACTGCCCAGACTCTCATTGATGTTTTTCCTTCCGTACAGCGACGACCATACCGATACGATGACTAGAGGGCGGGTGACGGAGAATTGACGGCGTTCGCGCGTACCGGCGGCTTTGCTGGCACCGGTGCAGTTTGTGTGCCAGCACGGCGTAATGCAGCGTCGGGCTGCGCATTGGCCGTGCCGGAACCGGTCAGGCTGCGGCGAACCTCCAGATTTCGTGAAATCACCAGCACCACACGGCGGTTCTTGGCGCGTCCGGCTGCCGTGGTGTTGGGGGCGATGGGCTGAAACTCGCCGTAGCCTACCGACGCAAGCCGCGCCGGATTGATCCCGTCCATGGCCAACATGCGCACAATGCTGGCAGAGCGCGCCGACGACAGCTCCCAGTTGGTCGGAAACTGTGCTGTGCTGATCGGCTGGTCATCGGTAAAGCCTTCGACATGAATCGGGTTATCGAAGCGTTTGACGATGCCCGAGACCTTTTCGATGATGGTGAAGGCCTTGTCGCTGGGCATGGCATCGCCGCTGACGAACAACAGGCTGGAATTGAGCTCGATCTCGATCCACAACTCGTTGCCACGCACGGTCATCTGGTCGGACTTGATCAGATCACCAAACGCATCGCGCACATCCTGAGCAATGGTCTGCAACGGGTCATCGGAGGCCTGACCGATACCGGCATCGGTCTGCTCGCTGTCTTTGACCAAGGGCTCGGCGGGTTTGACCGACACCGGGCGCTGTTCGCCGATGGGGATCGGCTTCATGGTCCGTTCGGTGTCGTTGAACACGCCGACCAACGCCTGTGACAGGATCTTGTACTTGCCTTCGTTGACCGAGGAGATCGAGTACATCACCACGAAAAATGCGAACAGCAAGGTGATGAAGTCAGCGTAAGACACCAGCCAGCGTTCATGATTTTCGTGTTCTTCGGGCTGACGTCGGCGAGCCATGCGCTGTTACTCCATGAAGCCTTGCAGCTTGAGTTCGATGGAGCGCGGGTTTTCGCCCTCGGCGATGGACAGCAGGCCTTCAAGCAACATTTCGCGGTAACGCGACTGGCGATGGGCGATGCCTTTGAGCTTGTTGGCCACCGGCAGCAGAATCAGGTTGGCCATAGCGACGCCATAGATGGTGGCGACGAAAGCCACCGCAATGCCGCTGCCCAGTTGGCTGGAGTCAGCCAGATTGCCCATTACGTGAATCAGGCCCATCACAGCACCGATGATGCCCACGGTCGGCGCATAACCGCCCATGCTTTCAAAGACTTTGGCGGCCTGGATATCGCGGGTTTCCTGAGTGATGAAATCCACTTCCAGAATGCTGCGAATCGCTGCCGGCTCGGCGCCGTCGACCAACAACTGCAGGCCTTTGCGGGCGTAATTGTCGGGCTCGGAGTCTGCGACAGTTTCCAGACCGAGCAGGCCTTCCTTGCGGGCGGTCATGCTCCAGCCGATGACCCGGTCCACACCACCGGGCAAATCGATGCGTGGCGGGAAGATGATCCAGCGGATGATTTTCATGGCGCGCATGAACGCGCTCATCGGTGACTGCAACAGCGATGCGCCAAGCGTACCGCCCAGCACGATCAGGGCTGCCGGGCCATTGAGCAGCGCGCCGAGGTGCCCGCCTTCGAGAAAGTTACCGCCAATGATCGCGACAAACGCCAGGATCAGACCGATAAGACTCAGGACATCCATCAGAGACAGGCCTCGACCAGGTGCCGACCGATGTCATCCAGACTGTAGATCGCGTCCGCGAGCTCAGCCTTGACGATCGCCATCGGCATGCCATAGATCACGCAGCTCGCTTCATCCTGCGCCCACACGGTACTGCCGACCTGCTTGAGCAGGCGCGCTCCTTCACGGCCATCGGCACCCATGCCGGTCAACACAACCGAGAGCACCTTGTCGCCATACGACTTGGCGGCAGAACCAAAGGTGATGTCCACACAAGGCTTGTAATTCAGGCGCTCGTCACCCGGCAGGATTTTCACCGTGCCACGGCTGTCGACCATCATCTGCTTGCCACCTGGCGCCAGCAGCGCCAGACCCGGACGCAGCACGTCACCGTCCTCAGCTTCCTTGACGCTGATCTTGCACAGCTTGTCGAGGCGCTCGGCAAAGGCCTTGGTGAACGCTGCAGGCATGTGCTGAATCAGCACCAGCGGTGCCGGAAAATTGGCTGGCAACTGGGTCAATACCCGCTGCAATGCAACCGGGCCGCCCGTCGAGGTGCCAATGGCCACCAGCTTGTAAGCCTTGCGCTTGGCAGTGCCGGTAGTGGTCGGGTGCGCAGGCGCATGATGAGCATGACCATGAGCGGCCGGTGCAGCAGCGGGCGCAGCAGTGCGTGAAGGCACAGCTCGGGCTGGCGCTGCTGCCGAGGGCGCAGGCGCACGACTGGACAGGGTCGATGGCGCGGGAGCAGCCGGTGCTGGCGATGCAGCGCTGGCCGAACCCATACCGCTCGAACGGCGGTTACTGCGCGAAATGCTGTTGATTTTCTCGCACAGCAGTTGCTTGACCTTCTGCGGGTTGCGCGAGATATCTTCGAAATTCTTGGGCAGAAAATCCACTGCACCGGCGTCCAGAGCATCCAGCGTCACGCGCGCACCCTCATGCGTCAGCGACGAGAACATCAATACCGGCGTGGGAATACGCTGCATGATGTGACGAACTGCGGTAATGCCATCCATCATCGGCATTTCGTAGTCCATGGTGATGACGTCAGGCTTGAGGGCCAGCGCCTGCTCGATCGCTTCCTTGCCGTTGGTGGCGGTGCCGACAACTACAATGTTGGGGTCCGAAGAAAGAATTTCCGTGACACGGCGGCGGAAAAAACCGGAATCATCCACCACCAGGACCTTGACTGCCATAAACACTCCAATAGGTGTTGAAGGCAGCCAGGCTGCCCGCAACCCCGGATTCAAATACGCCGAGCGGCGTAACGCTTGAGCATGCTGGGTACATCGAGAATCAAGGCGATGCGACCGTCACCGGTGATGGTGGCGCCCGACATGCCCGGCGTACCTTGCAGCATCTTGCCCAGCGGTTTGATGACCACTTCTTCCTGACCGACCAGTTGATCGACGACAAAGCCGATGCGCTGGGTGCCTACCGTAAGAATCACGACGTGCCCTTCTCGCTGCTCTTCATGAGCCGCCGAACTGACCAGCCAGCGCTTGAGGTAGAACAGCGGCAAGGCTTTATCACGCACGATCACCACTTCCTGGCCGTCAACGACGTTGGTAGTCGACAGGTTCAGGTGGAAGATTTCGTTGACATTGACCAGCGGGAAGGCGAATGCCTGGTTACCCAGCATCACCATCAGAGTCGGCATGATCGCCAGGGTCAAAGGCACCTTGATGACGATCTTCGAGCCCTGGCCCTTGGTCGAATAGATGTTGATCGAACCGTTGAGCTGGGAAATCTTGGTTTTCACCACGTCCATGCCCACACCACGGCCCGAGACATCGGAAATCTCGGTCTTGGTCGAGAAGCCCGGTGCAAAGATCAGGTTGTAGCAATCGGTGTCGCTCAACCGATCGGCTGCATCCTTGTCCATGACGCCACGTTTGACCGCAATCGAGCGCAGCACGTTGGGGTCCATGCCCTTGCCGTCATCGGAAATCGACAGCAGGATATGGTCGCCTTCCTGCTCTGCCGAAAGAATCACCTTGCCGCCGCGGGACTTGCCCGAGGCTTCGCGTTCTTCCGGCGTTTCGATACCGTGGTCGACCGCGTTGCGCACCAAGTGGACCAGCGGGTCGGCAAGCGCCTCTACGAGGTTCTTGTCGAGGTCGGTTTCTTCACCGACCAGTTCCAGGTTGATCTCTTTCTTGAGCTGGCGAGCCAGGTCACGTACCAGACGCGGGAAGCGACCAAAGACTTTCTTGATCGGCTGCATGCGGGTCTTCATGACCGCGGTCTGCAGGTCCGCAGTGACCACATCCAGGTTGGAAACCGCCTTGGACATGGCTTCATCGCCACTGTTCAGACCCAGACGCACCAGACGGTTACGCACCAGTACCAGCTCGCCGACCATGTTCATGATCTCGTCCAGTCGAGCGGTATCGACACGAACCGTGGTTTCAGCTTCCGTGGCCACCGGTTTTTCACCGGAAGGCGCAGGCGCCCGGGCAGGTGCAGGTGCAGCCGCTTTGGCAGCTTCGGCCTTGGCAACAGGTGCCGGGGCAGGCTTGGCAACCGCAGCTGGCGCAGTTGGCGCAGTTGGCGCAGTTGGCGCAGCAGCCGGGGCCGGTGCAGGCGCCTTGGCAGCGATGGCCTGAGGCTCGAACTTGCCCTTGCCGTGCAATTCGTCCAGCAGGTTTTCGAATTCGTGATCGGTGATCTCGTCCGATGCCTTCGCAGCACTCGGTGCCTTGGCGGCAACAGCGGCGGCAACCGGCGCGGCCACAGCACTGTCAAACGAGCCCTTGCCGTGCAGCTGATCGAGCAACGCTTCGAACTCGTCGTCGGTTATTTCGTCGCCGGGCGCAGCCTTGCTGCTCTGGGCAGCAGGTGCAGGCACGGGAGCTGCAGCAACATCCGCCGCAAACTTGCCTTTGCCGTGCAGATGGTCGAGCAGGGATTCGAACTCCTGATCGGTAATCTCGTCGCTGGCAGACGCTGCAACGGCTGCTGCAACCGGAGCTGCAGGTACAGACACCGGGTTTGAGCCATGCAACGAGTCGAGCAGTTGCTCGAACTCATCGTCGGTGATGTCATCGCCAGCGGCGGCTGGTGCAGCTACCGGCGCGACAGCTTCGACCACCGGTTCAGGCTCGGGAGCGGCAACCTCATCGGCAGATTGAGGCTCGGCCAGACGCGCCAGCGCCGCCAGCAGTTCCGGCGTCGCCGCAGTCACGTCAGTCCGTTCACGTACCTGACCGAACATGCTGTTGACCGTGTCCAGAGCTTCCAGGACCACATCCATCAGTTCGGAATCAACGCGCCGCTCACCCTTGCGAAGGATGTCGAACACGTTCTCGGCGATGTGGCAGCACTCCACCAGCTCATGGAGCTGGAGGAAGCCGGCGCCGCCTTTTACAGTGTGAAAACCGCGAAAAATTGCATTGAGCAGATCAGCATCATCCGGTCGGCTTTCCAGCTCGACCAATTGTTCTGACAACTGCTCCAGAATTTCGCCGGCCTCTACCAGAAAATCCTGAAGGATCTCTTCATCGGCGCCGAAGCTCATGGGGTGCTCCCTAAAATTAACCGTCAACAGACCTTAGAAGCCGAGGCTCGATAGCAGATCGTCTACATCATCCTGTCCGGATACGACGTCTTCACGTTTATCGGCATGAATCTGCGGACCTTCACCCTTGGCGAGATGTTTTTTAGGATCTTTTTCAGCAAGGATGGATTCTTCGTCATGTTCGATGCCAGCGAAGCGATCGACATGGCTGGCCATGAGCACCAGCTTGAGCAAATTACCCTCTACTTCGGTCACCAGTTGCGTGACGCGCTTGATCACCTGACCGGTGAGGTCCTGGTAATCCTGAGCAAGCAGAATATCGTTGAGGTGCGCGGAAACCGTATGGCTTTCCTTCTCGGTACGCGTCAGAAAACCATCGACGCGCTTGGCCAGTTCGCGAAACTCTTCGGCACCGATTTCGCGACGCATGAAGCGTCCCCAGTCTTCGCTCAACGCCTTGGCGTCGGTACTCAGACCATTCATGAGCGGCGTGCTTTCCTCGACCAGATCCATCGTGCGGTTGGCCGCGTTCTCGGTCAGCCTGACGACGTAGGACAGACGCTCGGTCGCGTCCGTGATCTGCGACACCTCTTCGGCCTGAGGCATATGCGGATCAATGTGGAAATTGACGATTGCACTGTGCAACTCACGCGTCAGCTTACCCACTTCCTGATAAAGGCCGCGGTCACGGGTCTGATTGAGCTCATGGATCAGCTGTACAGCTTCGCCGAAACGGCCTTTTTCAAGGCTGGTGACGAGTTCCTGTGCGTGTCTTTTTAAGGTCGACTCAAAGTCGGCCATCGAATCATTGTTATCCATAGCGCCCTCACGGCATGCATCAGCTATTGACGCGTTCAAAGATCTTTTCGATCTTCTCTTTCAGCGCTTGAGCCGTGAATGGCTTGACTACATAACCGTTCACCCCGGCCTGGGCAGCTTCAATGATCTGCTCACGCTTGGCTTCGGCAGTAACCATCAGTACAGGAAGGCTCTTGAGACGATCGTCCGCACGGACCTGACGCAACAAGTCGATACCGGTCATGCCAGGCATGTTCCAGTCCGTCACCAGAAAGTCAAAGGCACCGCTCTGCAGCATCGGTAATGCGGTCAGACCGTCATCCGCTTCAGATGTGTTGGTAAACCCCAGATCACGCAACAGATTCTTGATGATCCGCCGCATCGTTGAGAAGTCATCAACGATGAGGATTTTCATGTTCTTGTCCAATTCGACCTCCAAGCAGTCTTTAACGCGTTCAGCACCTGAACACGCTGTTCACTCAATACTGGCACAGCACACCCCCAGCTATACGAAACGACGACGGGCTTGGCACAACGACAGTCAAGACTGCGACTAAAGCCCATCGAGACATTGCCCGACAGGCCCTTGCCTCGTCTATCCTGCTACCACGTAACGCTTTGCACAGCCGGCATGCAGACAACGCACGACAAACGTCGCGCACTGCCGTCAACGCGCTCGCCACTCCCCCAAACGCCCTCGCAAACGAGCTGCGCACTGGCTGTGTAACTGACTGACTCGAGATTCGCTGACACCAAGAACCTCTCCGATTTCCTTGAGGTTCAGCTCTTCGTCGTAGTACAGCGCCAACACCAGACGCTCGCGCTCTGGCAAATTGGCAATTGCATCGGCCAACGCTGCCTGGAAGCGCTCGTCTTCCAGGTCGCGTGACGGCTCAAGCGAACCGCTTGCGCCGTCCTCGTGCAGCCCTTCATGATCGCCGTCCTGCAGCAGGTCGTCGAAACTGAAGAGGCGGCTGCCCAAGGTGTCATTCAAAATCCCGTAATAATCATCAAGACTCAACTGGAGTTCGGCCGCAACCTCGTGATCTTTAGCGTCACGACCGGTTTTAGCTTCAATTGCGCGAATTGCGTCACTGACCATACGGGTATTGCGGTGAACCGAGCGAGGCGCCCAGTCCCCCTTGCGAACCTCATCAAGCATTGCACCACGAATGCGAATACCGGCATAGGTCTCGAAACTCGCACCCTTGGTGGAATCATACTTGGTGGAGACTTCGAGCAGGCCGATCATGCCGGCCTGGATCAGATCCTCGACCTGCACACTGGCCGGCAAGCGCGCCAGCAGATGATAAGCGATACGCTTGACCAGCGGCGCATAACGCTCGATCAACTCGTACTGCGAATTACGGGAGGTCTTACTGTACATCTGGTAGCCGCTCGCATTCATTGCACAGGCCCCGCACTGGTCTGGTGAACGAGTCGCTCAACGAAGAACTCGAGATGACCCCGCGGGTTGGCTGGCAACGGCCAGGTATCAACCTTCTGGGCGATGGCCTTGAAAGCCAGCGCACATTTGGAACGCGGGAATGCTTCGTAGACGGCACGCTGCTTTTGTACCGCCTTGCGCACGCACTCGTCGTACGGCACGGCACCTACATACTGCAGGGCAACATCAAGAAAACGATCAGTCACTTTGGTGAGTTTGGCGAACAGGTTGCGTCCTTCCTGCGGGCTCTGGGCCATGTTGGCCAGCACCCGGAAGCGGTTCATGCCGTAGTCGCGATTGAGCAGTTTGATCAGGGCGTACGCATCGGTGATCGACGTGGGCTCGTCGCACACCACCAGCAGCACTTCCTGAGCGGCGCGCACGAAGCTGACCACCGATTCGCCGATACCGGCAGCGGTATCGATCACCAGCACATCGAGGTTGTCGCCAATCTCGCTGAACGCCTGAATAAGGCCGGCATGCTGGGCCGGCGACAGGTGCACCATGCTCTGGGTGCCAGAGGCCGCAGGCACGATACGAACCCCGCCCGGCCCCTGCAACAGAACGTCGCGCAATTCACAGCGACCCTCTATCACGTCGGCAAGCGTGCGTTTAGGCGTCAGCCCAAGCAAAACGTCGACATTGGCCAGGCCAAGATCGGCATCCAGCAGCATGACGCGCCTGCCAAGCTCGGCGAGGGCCAGTGATAGGTTCACTGACACGTTAGTCTTACCGACGCCACCTTTGCCACCGGTCACCGCGATAACCTGTACGGGATGCATGCTGCCCATGTTATTTCTTTACCTTGTCTTGCGTAGACCGAAACCACATCGAGGGCTGCACGTTCGCAAATGAACACCGCATGGCAGACCGTTGACGCAGGGACATTCCAAAAATATCCATCACTTAACCCACTCTCTTGCCAGGGGTGTGATAGAGGTCAGCAAACATATCCGCCATAGCTTCCTCGCTAGGCTCATCCTGCATCTGCACACTCACCGCACGGCTCACCAATTGATGACGTCGTGGAGTATGCAGGTCATCAGGAATACGTGGACCGTCCGTGAGGTAGGCCACCGGTAATTCGTGACTGATCGCCAGGCTCAGGACTTCGCCCAGGCTGGCTGTTTCATCAAGCTTGGTCAGAATGCATCCGGCCAGGCCACACCGTTTGTAACTGTGATAAGCAGCGGTCAGCACCTGCTTCTGGCTGGTCGTCGCCAGCACCAGGTAGTTACGTGATTTGATGCCGCGCCCTGCCAGGCTTTCCAGCTGCATGCGCAGCGCAGGATCACTGGCCTGCAGCCCGGCGGTATCGATCAGCACCACGCGCTTGCGCAGCAAAGGCTCCAGCGCCTGAACCAGCGACTGGCCCGGATCGACATGGGTGACCGGTACGTTGAGGATGCGCCCAAGAGTCTTGAGCTGCTCCTGCGCGCCGATGCGGAAACTGTCCATACTGACCAGGGCGATATTCTGCGGGCCGTATTTCAACACATAACGTGCCGCCAGTTTGGCCAGTGTGGTGGTCTTGCCCATACCGGCAGGACCGACCATGGCAATCACTCCGCCCTCTTCCAGCGGCTCGATGTCCGGCACGGCAATCATGCGGGCCAGATGGGCCAGCAACATGCGCCAGGCCTGACGAGGCTCGTCGATGTCCGGGATCATCGACAGCAGGTCGCGCGACAGCGGGCCGGACAGGCCGACGCGTTGCAGACGGCGCCACAGGTTGGCCTGCTGCGGACGGCTGCCTTGCAGTTGGTTCCAGGCCAGGGAGCCAAGCTGGACTTCCAGCAGCTCGCGCAGGCCGTTCAATTCAGAGCGCATCGAGTCAAAGGCACGCTGACCGCCGGCAGGCTCTGCAGCCGCTGCGGGAGCGTAAGCAAACGGGCGTGGCGGCTCTTCGAGCGTTGGTTCGATGTGCGTGTTGACAGCACTCACCGGTTTGCCGGAAAACAGCTGAAGGTTGATCGACGCATCGCTGTCGCTGCGGCTGTTCAGTTCGGCCTGAGCGGAGACGATGCGCGACTGGGTCTTGCGCAGCTCGTCTTCGAGTTCCATGTTAGGCACACGCGGCGCCAGGGCAGACAGCTTGTAATCCAGAGCGGCAGTCAGCTCTACGCCACCGGCAATGCGCCGGTTACCGATGATGGCCGCCTCGGCGCCCAGCTCATCGCGAACCAGTTTCATGGCTTGACGCATATCGGCGGCGAAAAATCGCTTAACTTGCATGACTCACTACCTCAGCCGTTCGGCCCGACAGTCGCTACGATGGTTACTTGCTTGTTGTCCGGTATTTCCTGGTACGCCAGAACATGCATGTTCGGTACAGCCAATCGTCCAAATCGTGACAGCATCGCCCGGACAGGACCTGCTACCAGAAGAATGACCGGCAACCCTTGCATCTCCTGACGCTGGGCCGCTTCAATCAACGAACGCTGGAGCTTTTCAGCCATGCTCGGCTCAAGCAGGACGCCTTCTTCCTGACCCTGACCAGCCTTCTGCAAACTATTGAGCAATATCTGTTCCAACCTTGGTTCCAGAGTGATAACAGGCAGCTCCGGCTCAACGCCTACAATGCTTTGGACGATTGCGCGACTCAGACCGACGCGCACGGCGGCCACCAGAGCGGCGGTATCTTGACTCTTCCCGGCGTTGTTGGCGATAGCCTCTGCAATGCTGCGAATATCCCGCACAGGGACGTGCTCGGCCAGCAGCGCCTGCAGCACGTTGAGCAGCGACGACAGGGACAGCACGCCGGGCACCAGCTCTTCAGCCAGCTTGGGCGAGCTTTTGGACAGCAATTGCATCAATTGCTGGACTTCTTCGTGGCCGATCAGCTCATGAGAGTGCTTGTAGAGAATCTGGTTCAAGTGGGTTGCCACTACCGTACTGGCGTCTACCACGGTGTAACCGAGTGACTGCGCCTGACTGCGCTGGCTGATTTCGATCCAGACGGCTTCCAGGCCGAACGCCGGGTCTCTGGCGGTGATGCCATTCAACGTGCCGAACACCTGGCCGGGGTTGATCGCCAGTTCGCGGTCCGGGTAGATCTCGGCTTCGGCGAGGATCACACCCATCAGCGTCAGACGGTAAGCGCTGGGCGCCAGATCGAGGTTGTCGCGGATGTGTACGGTGGGCATCAGAAAGCCAAGTTCCTGTGACAGTTTCTTGCGCACACCCTTGATCCGCGCCAGCAGTTGACCACCCTGATTGCGGTCCACCAGCGGAATCAGGCGGTAACCCACTTCCAGGCCGATGATATCGATCGGGGTTACGTCATCCCAGCCCAGCTCCTTGGAGTCCTGAACGCGAGTCGGCGACGGCAGCAGGTCCTGCTGACGCTGCACTTCGGCCAGCGCCTCGACCTTCACTTGGTTGTCTTTCTTCCACAGCAGGTACGCGCCACCTGCGGCCACCAGACCCAGGCTGATGAAGGAGAAGTGCGGCATGCCTGGCACCAGCCCCATCACGATCATGATCGCGGCGGATACAGCCAGCGCCTTGGGCGAGGCAAACATCTGGCGATTGATCAGCTTGCCCATTTCTTCCGAACCGGAAGCACGGGTCACCATGATCGCGGCAGCGGTGGACAACAGCAGTGATGGCAATTGCGCCACCAAACCGTCACCGATGGTCAACAGGGTGTAAACGCGACCCGCATCGGCGAAGGTCATGTTGTGCTGAAAGATACCGACCAGCATGCCGCCGATGAGGTTGATGAACAGAATCAGCAGGCCAGCAATTGCGTCACCGCGTACAAACTTGCTGGCACCGTCCATGGAACCGTAGAACTCGGCCTCCTGGGCCACTTCGGCACGACGGCGCTTAGCTTCCGGCTGGTCGATGAGGCCGGCGTTGAGGTCGGCGTCGATGGCCATCTGCTTGCCGGGCATCGCGTCGAGGGTGAAGCGCGCGCTCACCTCGGAAATACGCCCGGCACCCTTGGTGATGACCACAAAGTTGATGATCATCAGGATTGCGAACACCACGATACCGACGACGTAGTTACCGCCGATCACTACTTCACCGAAGGCCTGAATCACCTTGCCCGCAGCGGCATGACCGTCCTGGCCGTGAAGCATGACCACCCGCGTCGACGCGACGTTCAGCGCCAGACGCAGCAACGTGGCGACCAGCAGGATGGTTGGGAACACAGAGAAATCCAGCGGCCGCAGGGCGTAGACGCACACCAGCAGCACGACGATGGACAGCGCAATGTTGAACGTGAAAAGTACGTCCAGCAGGAACGGCGGCATGGGCAACATCATCATTGCCAGCATGATCAGCAACAACAACGGAACGCCCAACTGACCACGGCCCAGGCCTGTGATGTTGCTGCGTGCGCTACTGAGTAATTGAGAGCGATCCACTGATTCGTTACCTGCGCACTAGATCAAAACATTGACGCCGATGGCGACCTGTATCGACCCTGTTGCAAAAAGCTGTCCAACTTTTGCAAAGCCAGTGGCGGCAAGGCTTTAGGGGTAGAAATTGCGCAGGACGAGGGTGATCAGTGAAGCCAGAGAACCTCGCGCTGCGCACACTAAAGAGCGGACGCAGAGCGTCCAGAACGGCATGCCCACGCGGAGCATGGGCACGATAGTGTTCTTCCGGACACCTATCGTTCCTACCACTCCAGCATGGGAATGCCTGTAGTGACGCTCTGCGTCACAGATCTGCGCCGCGCCTTACATTTAAAGGCGGACGCAGAGCGTTGGAACAGAAGCAAGGCAACTTTATGGCGGCCGCTGACGGCTAAGCATCGCGCTGCAAATCCGGAGGGATTTTGACGTCGCCGAGGGGGTCGGGGCGTTTGCCTTGGCCTGAGTGGAATTGGCGGATCTGATAGACGTAAGCCAGTACCTGGGCAACGGCCAGGTACAAGCCTGCGGGGATTTCCTGATCCAGCTCGGTGCTGTAATAGATGGAGCGTGCCAGCGCGGCCGATTCAAGGATCAGAATCTGGTTGTGCGCGCCGATTTCACGAATCTTCAGGGCAACAAGGTCCGTACCTTTGGCCAACAGCATTGGCGCCCCGCCCTGCTCGGGATCGTATTTCAAAGCAACGGCGAAGTGTGTCGGGTTGGTGATGATGACATCCGCTTCGGGAATCGACGCCATCATGCGGCGCTGGGACATTTCGCGTTGCAACTGGCGAATACGCTGTTTGATCTCGGGGCTGCCCTCGCTGTTCTTGTGCTCGTCGCGCACTTCCTGCTTGGTCATCAGCAGTTTCTTGTGCGCTTCATACAGCACAAAGGGCACATCGGCAGCAGCAATGAACATCAGGCCGCAGGCCATCCAGAAGCTGCTCCAGCCCACCACCAGCAGGCTGTGGATCATCGCCTGCTCCAGCGGTTCGTGGGCGATGGCCACCAGGTCGTTGCGTTCCTTGCTCAAGACCACCAGTGCAACGGCCAGGATGATCAGGAACTTGCCAAAAGACTTTAGTAGTTCGACCAGCGCGTGTGGCGAAAACATACGCTTGAGGCCCGCTGCCGGGTTCATTCGGCTGAACTTGGGCATCAGCGACTTGGTCGAGAACAGCCAGCCACCGAGCAGGATCGGACCGACCAGCGCCGCCGCCAGCATGGCAATCAGAAACGGCAGCATCACTACCAGCGCGTGCAGGCCGGAGCTGAGCAAGGCCTTGCCCATGTACGACTGATCCATGATCGTTTCACGGCTGATTGTGAAGTTGTCGCGCATCAGCTCGGACATCATCTGCGCGATGCCCGCGCCGAACATCAGTAACCCGCCCGCCCCCATCAGCATGACCACCAGCGTGGTCAGCTCCTTGGAGCGTGCAATCTGGCCCTCGGCTCTGGAGTCCTTGACCTTTTTTTCCGTGGGGTCTTCTGTCTTGTCCTGGCCATTCTCGTTTTCTGCCATCTCAACGAGCCCTCACCATGTCGCGCAGCATCTGCAATGCCTGAGTGGCAATCGGTTGATACTGATTGAGAATGTCACCCATGGTCATCCACAGAATGACCATGCCCAGCACCAGGGTCAGCGGGAAGCCGATCGAGAAGATGTTGAGCTGCGGGGCGGCGCGAGTCATGACGCCAAAGGCGATGTTGATGATCAGCAACGCCGTGACAGCTGGCAGCACCAGCCTGAGCCCGGAGCTCAGCGCCCAGCCCAGCCCGTTCGCCAGCTCCCAGAAATTATTGACCAGCAGACCACCCCCCACCGGCATCGTGGTGAAGCTTTCGACAAGGATTTCCAGCACCACCAGATGGCCGTTCATGGACAGAAACAGCAGGGTCACCAGCATGGTGAAGAACTGCCCGATCACTGCCGAAGATACCCCGTTGGTAGGGTCGACCATCGAAGCGAAGCCCATGCCCATCTGCGTCGAGATGATCTGCCCGGCAATCACAAAGATATGGAAGAACATCTGCAGGGACAGCCCCATGCCGGCACCGATGATGATCTGCTCGCCGATCAGCAACAGTCCACTGAGGTCAAGCGCCTGAACCGGCGGCATGGCCGGCAGCGCTGGCGCGACCACTACCGTGATGGCAAAGGCGAGGTAAAGACGTACGCGCCGGGGAACCAGCGTGGTACCGATCACCGGCATGGTCATCAACAGCGCGACGATACGAAACATCGGCAGCATGAAGCTGGCTACCCAGGTACTGATCTGGATATCGGTCAGCGCAAGCATCGGCTGCACGAGGCGCTAGCCGATCAGCGTCGGAATACTGGTGTACAGCGACAGCATGTATTCCATGAATATTTTCAGCAGCCAAGGCCCGATGACGATGAGCGTCACCAGCATCACCAGCAGGCGCGGCAGGAAGCTCAGGGTCTGTTCGTTGATCTGCGTGGCCGCCTGAAACATCGCCACCAACAGGCCGCACAACAGGCTAGGAACTACGAGGATCGCCACCAGCACCGTGGTCAGCCACAGTGCTTCGCGAAACAGATCGACGGCAACTTCCGGCGTCATTGGGCAGACTCCTCAGTAAAACGGCTCATACGCCACCAAAACTGCCAGCCAGGGTGCCGACAATCAGCGCCCAGCCATCCACCAGCACAAACAGCATGATCTTGAACGGCAAGGAAATGATCAGCGGCGAGAGCATCATCATACCCATCGCCATCAGCACACTGGCCACCACCAGGTCGATGATCAGAAACGGAATAAAGATCATGAAGCCGATCTGAAACGCCGTCTTGAGCTCCGAAATCACGAACGCCGGGACCAGAATGGTCAGCGGCGCAGCGTCAGGTGTCGGGATATCGGTACGTTTGGACAGGCGCATGAACAGTTCAAGGTCGCTGGTGCGGGTCTGCGCCAGCATAAAATCCTTGATCGGCACCTGCGCCTTGGCAACGGCGTCCTGCGCCGTCAGCTTTTCAGCCAGGTAAGGCTGTAATGCGTCCTGATTCACCCGGTCGAAAACCGGCGCCATGATGAACATGGTCAAAAACAGCGCCATGCCGGTCAGGATCTGGTTCGACGGTGTCTGCTGCAAGCCCAGCGCCTGACGCAGAATCGAAAAGACGATGATGATCCGGGTGAAACTGGTCATCAGCATGACAAACGCCGGAATAAAGCTCAGCGCAGTCATGATCAGCAGGATCTGCAGACTGACCGAATATTCCTGCTGCCCGTCGGCACCGTTGGACAGCGTGATCGCCGGTATCGACAGCGGATCGGCAGCCAGCGCAGCAGGTGCCACCACGACCAGCATCAGCAGTATCAGGAAACGCAAGGCGCCCATTACTTCTTGTCCTTATCCTTGCCCATCAGCTCCATCAGGCGCTGAGCGAATTCAGGTGTCGTGTGCTCACGAACCGGCACGTGCACCGGTTCCTTGAGTACGTGCAGGGGCGTGATGCGCCCCGGCGTGATACCCAGCAGTACCTGCTCGTTACCAATCTGCACCAGCACCAGACGATCACGCGGGCCTAACGCTCGCGTGCTCACCAGCTCGATGACCTGCCCGTTGTTCGGCCCCACGCGCTGCACCCGGCGCATGACCCACGCCAGCACGAAAATCAGCCCGACCACCACGATCAAGCCGAACAGCAGTTGCATCACCTGCCCGCCCATACCACCGGAAACCGTGTTGGCCACCTGCGCCGGTGCTGCCTGCGCAACAGGCTCGACAGCCCAGGCCAGCGACGGCAGGGTCAGCAGAACACTCAGCCAGCGCCTCATTCAGCGCAGCTTCTTGATGCGTTCGCTCGGGCTGATCACGTCAGTCAGACGGATGCCGAACTTTTCGTTGACCACCACCACCTCGCCATGGGCGATGAGCGTGCCGTTGACCAGCACATCCAGCGGCTCGCCTGCCAGACGGTCCAACTCGATCACCGAGCCCTGGTTAAGCTGCAACAGGTTGCGAATATTGATGTCGGTGCTACCCACTTCCATGGAGATCGACACCGGAATGTCGAGGATCACGTCCAGGTTCGGACCATCCAGAGTCACCGGGCCAGCGCTTTTCGGCACACTGCCGAACTCTTCCATGGTCATCCGGCTGCCCGAATTCCCGGCGTCCGCCGCCAGCAACGCATCAATGTCAGCCTGGCTGTCGCCCGCTTCGCCCAACGCAGCAGCCCACTCATCGGCCAACGCCTGATCTTCAGCAGACGTCATATCATTTTCATCAGCCATCGGTAGTCCTCTGCACGCAGTATTTCAGTTACGCAACAATTTCCGACGTTAACCAGACAGGTCAACGTCGCGCTATGGGTTCGATTACTTGCAGGGCCATCTTGCCCTTGTGCGAGCCTAGCTTGACCTTGAATGAAGGTACGCCATTGGCACGCAGCACCAGCGTATCGCTCAGTTCCACCGGGATCACATCGCCAGGGCGCATGTGCAGGATGTCCCGCAACGGCAGTTGGCGCTGGGCAATGGTGGTGGTGAGCGGCACGTTGACGTCCAGAACATCTTCTTTGAGCGCGTTGACCCAGCGCTCGTCCTGATCGTCCAGGTCCGACTGGAAACCGGCGTCGAGCATTTCACGGATCGGCTCGATCATCGAGTACGGCATGGTCACGTGCAGGTCGCCGCCACCGCCATCGAGCTCGATGTGGAAAGTGGAAATCACCACGGCCTCACTCGGCCCGACGATGTTGGCCATGGCCGGGTTCACTTCCGAGTTGATGTACTCGAAGTTGACTTCCATAATCGCCTGCCAGGCTTCCTTGAGATCGATGAACGCCTGATCCAGCACCATGCGCACGACACGCAGTTCGGTCGGCGTGAATTCCCGGCCTTCGATTTTGGCGTGACGACCGTCGCCACCAAAGAAGTTGTCCACCAGCTTGAACACCAGCTTGGCGTCCAGAATGAACAGCGCCGTGCCGCGCAACGGTTTGATCTTGGCCAGGTTGAGGCTGGTCGGCACGTACAGCGAATGCACGTATTCGCCGAACTTCATGACCTGAACCCCGCCCACTGCCACGTCCGCTGAGCGGCGCAGCAGGTTGAACATGCTGATGCGGGTATAGCGGGCGAATCGCTCGTTGATCATTTCCAGCGTAGGCATACGCCCACGGACGATACGGTCCTGACTGGTCAGGTCGTAACTTTTGACGCTGCCAGGTTCACTGGCGATGTCAGTCTGGACCATCCCGTCGTCAACGCCATGCAGCAGCGCGTCGATCTCATCCTGGGAGAGCAGGTCTTGCACGGCCATGTGAGGATCCTACTGCAATACGAAGTTAGTGAAGAGCAGCTGTTCGATCACAGTCTTGCCGAGTTCTTTCTGTGCCACTTCCTGAATGCTCGCCGTCGCTTTCTGACGCAGCATTTCCTGGCCGATCGGCGAGGCCAGCGACTCGAAGGGAATGGCCGCGAATAGCATGACCAGGTTATTGCGGATCAGGGGCATGTGCACTTTCAGCGCTTCCATGTCAGCTGCATTGCGGCCCAGCATGGTGATGCTGACCTGCATGTAGCGCTGGCGACCGTTGGCGTTGAAGTTGACCACGAAGGCTGGCGTCATGGGTTCGAACACCGCCACTGGCTTGACGTTCGCTGCCGCTGCGGCGGCTGCCGGGTCTGGCGCGCTTTCGCTCTTGTGCATCAGGAACCACGTTGCCCCGACCGACAGGCCTACCGCAAGCAGCAACGCTAAAACCGCGATGATGATGAGCTTTAGCTTGCCTTTGGCTGCCGGGTCTTTAACAACTTCTTCGCTCTTCGCCATGCCAATAATCCGTCACTATTCAAGAGGTTCTTCAATACGTGACAGAGGAAGAGCAAGTGTTATGCCAGAGTTGTACGGGAGGGGCATGTATCGGACACAAACGGTTACGCGCGGAGACAGGCGCTGGACATGACATAAGTCCTGATGAACCCTGAAACCGGGCTTGGACCATGATGATTATCGCTCCCACTCTCCGCGCTCAGCGTCATACAC
>NZ_ATDK01000571.1 GCF_000444135.1 Pseudomonas avellanae BPIC 631 | reverse complement strand
ATCGTGCCCATGCTCCGCGTGGGTATGCCGTTCTGGACGCTCCGCGTCCTCTCCTGATTATGTGGCGCGGCGCAGATTTGTGACGCAGAGCGTCACGAATGGCACGCCCACGCTGGAGTATGCGGTGCGAGAGGTGCTCCGGGCGCAAACAAAAACGCCGCAAAGCTCCAGGCTTTGCGGCGTTGTGTATGGCTCAGCCTCAATCAGACTGTGTGCAGGTACCAGTTGTACTCAAGGTCGGAGATGGAGTGTTCAAACTCCTCCAGCTCGCTCTCTTTACAGGCGACAAAAATGTCGATGTATTTCGGGTCGATGTACTTGGCCATGACCGGGTTGTCGTCCAGCTCGCGCAGTGCATCGCGCAGGTTGTTCGGCAGGCTTTGTTCGTGCTGTTCGTACGAGTTGCCTTCCACCGGAGCACCCGGCTCGATCTTGTTGACCAGACCGTGATGCACGCCTGCCAGCACCGACGCCATGACCAGATACGGGTTGGCATCGGCACCGGCTACGCGGTGTTCGATACGCACGGCATCGGCCGAACCGGTCGGCACGCGAACCGCGACCGTGCGGTTGTCCAGGCCCCAGGTCGGCGAGTTGGGCACATAGAACTGAGCACCGAAGCGACGGTACGAGTTGACGTTCGGGCACAGGAACGCCATCTGCGCAGGCAGGGTCTCGAGCACACCGCCGATCGCGTGACGCAATGCGGCGTTCTGCTCGGGATCCTCGCTGGTGAAGATGTTCTTGCCATCGCGATCCAGAATCGAGATGTGGACGTGCAGACCATTACCCGCCTGACCCGGATAGGGCTTGGCCATAAAGGTCGTGTCCATTTCGTGGTCGTAGGCGATGTTCTTGATCAGGCGCTTGAGCAGCACAGCGTAGTCGCATGCCTTGATAGCGTCGGCGACGTGGTGCAGGTTCACTTCGAACTGCGCAGGGGCACTTTCCTTGACGATGGCGTCGGCAGGAATGCCTTGCTCCTTCGCACCTTCCAGAATGTCCTGCAGGCAATCGACATATTCGTCGAGGTCATCGATCAGGTAGACCTGTGTCGAGTGCGGGCGCTTGCCGGAGATAGGGGAGCGGGGCGGTTGCGGACGGCCGTTCACGTTCTCCTGATCGATCAGGTAGAACTCCAGCTCAAAGGCGGCGCAAATGGTCAGGCCCATTTCATCGAACTTGGCGACGACCTGGCGCAAGACTTCACGCGGGTCGGCGAAAAACGGATCACCTTCGATTTCGTGCATGGTCATCAGCAGTTGCGCAGTAGGGCGCTTTTGCCATGGCTCGTTGCACAGGGTGTCAGGGATGGGATAACAGATTCGGTCAGCATCACCGATATCCAGGCCCAGACCGGTGCTTTCCACCGTGGAGCCATTGATATCCAGGGCAAATAAAGAGGCCGGCAGGTTGATGCCTTTCTCGTAAACCTTATGGAGGCTGGTGCGCTCGATGCGTTTGCCACGCACCACACCATTCATATCTGCAATCAGAAGGTCAACGTACAGAACCTCAGGATGTTCCTTAAGGAACGCGTTCGCTTCGTTAAGCTGAACGGCACGCGGGGGTACCGACATGATGCAACACCTTTGTTGTTAAAAATATCAATCATCAATGATTGCGGATCTCAGTCAATCCGAAAGCCATGATGAAGTCAATAGAGCCTTTTTTGCCCTAAAACTGCGCCAGATGGCCTTTTTTGCCGCTATTTAGGGCGTTTTATCGTGTTGCTATTTTGTCTTGATCGCCAGCGTGAGCGGCCTGTCTTCTATTTTTAACGGGTTGTTGTATAAAAAAATGAACGAGGCTAAGCTCGGTCGCAACCCATTAGAGCAACAATAGCGGGGGCCCAATGCTTCACCTTCCCTTGGTCGGTACGCGGATATCGAGCCCGCATAGCGGTCATCATGCCTGTGATACCCGTGCCCGTGGTGAACTGACGCACATTGCGACGCACCTGGACGGCCGTTCGGGCTCGTCTGCTCTACGCTCAAGACCGGACATTACCACTATAACCGCGTCGCCAGTGTTACGGCGGCCGTCTGGAACTCCGGCTCTGCAGGTGTCACCTTACCCCTAATCGGCGCCTGCCGAAACGAGTTGTACACCGTGACGCCGACGCGTCGAAAAAACGCCTGATCACGATCAGGACAAGAAAACCCTGAGGTATTTATGAGTACCAACCTCGACCAGCTCACCGATTGGTTGAAAGAACACAAGATTACCGAAGTCGAATGCATGGTGTCCGACCTCACCGGCATCACGCGGGGCAAGATCTCGCCGACCAACAAGTTCATTGCTGAAAAGGGCATGCGCCTGCCTGAAAGCGTGCTGTTGCAGACGGTGACCGGCGACTACGTAGAAGACGACATCTACTACGAGCTGCTCGACCCGGCAGACATCGACATGATCTGCCGCCCCGACCAGAACGCGGTGTATCTGGTGCCTTGGGCCGTCGAGCCCACTGCGCAGGTGATTCACGACACCTACGACAAGCAGGGCAACCCCATCGAGCTGTCGCCGCGCAACGTATTGAAGAAGGTGCTCAAGCTCTACGCCGATCAAGGCTGGCAGCCCATCGTGGCGCCGGAGATGGAGTTTTACCTGACCAAGCGCAGCGACGACCCGGATTACCCGCTGCAACCGCCCATCGGTCGCTCCGGGCGCCCTGAGACCGGTCGTCAGTCGTTCTCTATAGAAGCGGCAAACGAATTCGATCCGCTGTTTGAAGACGTCTACGACTGGTGCGAACTGCAGAACCTGGACCTCGACACACTGATTCACGAAGACGGCACGGCGCAGATGGAAATCAACTTCCGTCACGGCGATGCCCTGTCGCTGGCCGATCAGATTCTGGTGTTCAAGCGCACCATGCGTGAAGCCGCACTCAAGCACGACGTGGCGGCGACCTTCATGGCCAAGCCGATGACCGGCGAGCCGGGCAGCGCCATGCACCTGCACCAGAGCATCATCGACATCGAGACCGGCAAGAACATCTTCTCCAATGAAGACGGGACCATGAGCGAGCTGTTTCTGAACCACGTCGGTGGTCTGCAGAAGTTCATCCCCGAGCTGTTGCCGCTGTTCGCGCCCAACGTCAACTCGTTCCGCCGCTTTCTGCCCGACACCTCGGCACCCGTTAACGTCGAATGGGGCGAAGAAAACCGCACCGTCGGCTTGCGCGTGCCGGATGCAGTGCCGCAGAACCGACGTGTGGAAAACCGTCTGCCGGGTGCCGATGCCAACCCGTATCTGGCCATCGCCGCCAGCCTGCTGTGCGGTTTTATCGGCATGGTCGAAGGCATCAACCCGAGTGCGCCGGTGGTCGGGCGTGGCTACGAGCGGCGCAATCTGCGCCTGCCGTTGACCATCGAAGACGCGCTTGAACGCATGGAAAACAGCAAGACCATCGAGAAATACCTGGGCAAGAAATTCATCATCGGTTACGTCGCGGTAAAACGTGCCGAGCATGAAAACTTCAAGCGTGTGATCAGTTCGTGGGAGCGGGAATTCCTGCTCTTCGCCGTCTGATCACACAGAGCGCCGCCGCGGTTGATGCGCGGCGCTCTGACCACTGACCTGAAACAAAGGAAGTGCTGCATGAGTGCCAACAACAACCCGCAAACCCTCGAATGGCAGGCCCTGAGCAGCGAGCACCACCTGGCACCGTTCAGCGACTACAAACAACTGAAAGAAAAAGGCCCGCGCATCATCACCCGCGCCCAAGGCGTGTACCTGTGGGACAGCGAGGGCCACAAGATCCTCGATGGCATGTCTGGTCTGTGGTGCGTGGCCATTGGTTATGGCCGCGAAGAGCTGGCCGATGCTGCCAGCAAACAGATGCGTGAGCTGCCGTATTACAACCTGTTCTTCCAGACCGCTCACCCGCCGGTGCTGGAGCTGGCCAAAGCCATCTCCGAAATCGCTCCGCAGGGCATGAACCATGTGTTCTTCACCGGTTCAGGCTCCGAAGGCAATGACACGATGCTGCGCATGGTTCGTCATTACTGGGCGCTGAAAGGCCAGCCGAACAAGAAAACCATCATCAGCCGCGTCAACGGTTACCACGGCTCCACGGTCGCCGGTGCCAGCCTGGGCGGCATGACGTACATGCACGAACAGGGCGACCTGCCGATTCCGGGTATTGCCCACATTCCGCAGCCCTACTGGTTCGGAGAAGGGGGCGACATGACGCCCGACGAATTCGGTGTGTGGGCCGCCGAGCAACTTGAAAAGAAAATCCTCGAACTGGGTGTCGAGAACGTCGGTGCGTTCATTGCCGAGCCGGTTCAGGGCGCAGGCGGCGTGATTGTTCCGCCTGAGTCTTACTGGCCGAAGATCAAAGAGATTCTGTCGCGCTACGACATCCTGTTTGCCGCCGATGAGGTGATCTGTGGTTTCGGGCGCACCGGTGAGTGGTTCGGTAGCGATTTCTACGGCCTCAAGCCCGACATGATGACCATCGCCAAAGGCCTGACCTCCGGTTACGTGCCGATGGGCGGTTTGATTGTGCGCGACGAAATCGTCGCGGTGCTCAACGAGGGCGGCGATTTCAATCATGGTTTTACCTATTCAGGGCACCCGGTGGCGGCAGCCGTCGCACTGGAGAACATCCGCATCCTGCGTGAAGAAAGGATCGTCGAGCGGGTGAAGTCGGAAACGGCACCTTATTTGCAAAAGCGTTTGCGTGAACTGAACGATCATCCGCTGGTGGGCGAAGTGCGTGGCGTCGGATTACTGGGGGCCATCGAGCTTGTGAAAGACAAAGTCACCCGCGAGCGCTACACCGACAAGGGCGCGGGCATGATCTGTCGAACCTTCTGCTTCGAGAATGGCCTGATCATGCGGGCCGTGGGCGACACGATGATCATTGCGCCGCCATTGGTGATCAGTTTCGCGGAAATTGATGAGCTGGTGGAGAGGGCGCGCAAATGTCTGGATCTGACACTGGCCGTATTGCAGGGCTGAATCCGCAAAAAGTGCGGGGATGTGCGTTGTTTAACCAGGGGCGGCTTGAAAGCCTGCTCCGGAACTTGCCAGACTAATGGCTACAAGCCGCCAACCGACGGTCAGTGATAAAAATACATTGGAGCTACGCATGAAAAAATTTGGCAAGACCCTTCTCGCGCTGTCCCTGGTGGGCGTCGTGGCCACTGCTGCGCAGGCCGATGACAAAGTGCTGCACGTCTATAACTGGTCCGATTACATCGCGCCGGACACCGTTGCCAAGTTCGAGAAAGAGTCGGGCATCAAGGTGGTCTACGACGTTTTTGACAGCAACGAGACGCTGGAAGCCAAATTGCTCGCTGGCAAGTCCGGTTATGACATCGTCGTACCGTCCAACAACTTCCTCGCCAAGCAGATCAAGGCGGGCGTTTATCAGGAGCTGGACAAGTCCAAACTGCCGAACTGGAAGAACCTGAACGAATCGTTGCTCAAGGCCGTGTCGGTCAGCGACCCGGACAACAAGCACGCCTTCCCGTACATGTGGGGCTCGATCGGTATCGGCATCAACCCGGACAAGGTCAAGGCCGCGCTGGGTGCTGACGCGCCGGTCAACTCGTGGGACTTGCTGTTCAAGCCCGAGAACGCTGCCAAGCTGAAGTCGTGCGGCATCAGCTTCCTCGATTCGCCAACCGAAATGCTGCCAATCGCGCTGCATTACCTGGGCTACCCGACTGACTCTCAGGACAAGAAACAGCTCGCCGAAGCCGAAGCGCTGTTCATGAAGATTCGCCCGTCGATTGGCTATTTCCACTCGTCCAAGTACATCTCGGACCTGGCCAACGGCAACATCTGCGTAGCGGTCGGTTACTCGGGTGATATCTACCAGGCCAAGTCGCGCGCTGCCGAGGCCGGTGGCAAGGTCAAAGTGGCTTACAACATTCCGAAAGAAGGCGCTGGCAGCTTCTACGACATGGTCGCCATCCCCAAGGATGCCGAAAACGTCGAGGGTGCGTACAAGTTCATGACCTTCCTGATGAAGCCGGAAATCATGGCTGAAATCACCAACGCCGTGCGCTTCCCGAACGGTAACGCTGCTGCTACGGCGCTGGTAGACAAGGAAATCACCAGTGATCCGGGCGTTTACCCGCCTGCCGACGTGCAGGCCAAGCTGTATGCAATCGCCGACCTGCCTGCTGCGACGCAGCGGATCATGACCCGCAGCTGGACCAAGATCAAGTCAGGTAAATAAGCCTGTCATGAAACCTGTGGATGCTGCGTAGCCCCGGCCGCGCAGGATCCAGCAGACAGGAATATTGCCTAAACCTTTGCTGGTTGGACGCATAGACGGTAAGTTGCGCGCCGGTTTGGTTTTCCGGACGCCCTCCGGCGCTCAGGCCCCTCTGTTAAAAGGACTCATTCTTTGTCTATTTCTATTTTTTCCAAAGCCTTGCTGGCGGCTGCCGGCCTGACACTGACCCTCAGTGCTCAGGCGCAATCCACCGTGCATATTTATAACTGGTCCGATTACATCGGCAAGACCACCCTGGCAGACTTCGAAGCCGCTACCGGCATCAAGCCGATGTACGATGTATTCGACTCCAACGAAACCCTGGAAGCCAAGCTGCTGGCCGGGCGCACCGGTTACGACGTGGTCGTGCCGTCCAACCACTTCCTCGGCAAGCAGATCAAGGCGGGCGCGTTCCAGAAGCTCGACAAGTCGCTGCTGCCCAACTACAAAAACCTCGACCCTGCGCTGCTCAAGCGTCTGGAGAAGAACGATCCGGGTAACCAGTACGCGGTCCCGTACCTGTGGGGCACCAACGGCATCGGTTATAACGTCGATAAGGTAAAAGCGGTGCTCGGTGTCGACAAGATCGACTCTTGGTCGGTGCTGTTCGAGCCTGAGAACATCAAAAAGCTGTCCAGCTGCGGCGTCGCCTTTCTTGATTCCGCCGATGAAATGCTCCCGGCGATGCTCAACTATTTGGGCCTGAGCCCCAACAGCACCAACGAAGCCGATTACAAGAAGGCCGAAGCCAAGCTGCTGGCGATTCGTCCTTACGTGACCTATTTCCACTCGTCCAAATACATCACCGATCTGGCCAACGGCGACATCTGCGTTGCGGCCGGTTTCTCGGGCGATGTGTTTCAGGCCAAGGCTCGTGCAGAAGAAGCCGGCAAGGGCGTGAAGCTTGCGTACAGCATCCCGAAAGAGGGCGGCAACCTGTGGTTCGACATGCTGGCGATCCCGGCAGACTCGAAAAACGTCAAGGCCGCCAGCGCCTTCATCAACTACATGCTTGACCCCAAGGTCATTGCCCAGGTCAGCGATGAAGTCGGCTATGCCAACCCCAATCCCGCCTCCGGCGAGTTCATGGACCAGAAAATCCGTACTGACGCAGCGGTCTACCCGCCTCAGGAAGTGCTGGACCGTCTGTTCGTGAATAGCGAGTTGCCACCCAAGGTGCAACGTCTCATGACCCGCAGCTGGACCAAGGTCAAGTCGGGCAAATAACTATTCAGCACCCGGCCGCATTGGCCGGGTTGCCTACCTGTTGGGAGTTTCACCCATGGCAGTTGCCTCCGGCGGCTACAAGAAAGCCCTCGAAGGCGGTCAGCAACCCAAAGAGGTGCTGGTCCGGATCGATCGGGTCACCAAGAAGTTCGACGAGACGATTGCGGTGGACGATGTGTCTCTGCAAATCAACAAGGGCGAAATCTTCGCCCTGCTCGGCGGCTCGGGCTCCGGCAAGTCCACGCTGCTGCGCATGCTGGCCGGTTTCGAGCGCCCGACCGAGGGGCGTATCTACCTCGACGGCGTCGATATTACCGACATGCCGCCGTACGAACGTCCGATCAACATGATGTTCCAGTCCTACGCGCTGTTCCCGCACATGACCGTGGCCGACAACATCGCCTTTGGCCTCAAGCAGGACAAACTCGCCAAGTCGGAAATCGAAGCGCGCGTGGCCGAAATGCTCAAGCTGGTGCAGATGACCCAGTACGCCAAGCGCAAGCCGCATCAACTTTCCGGCGGTCAGCGGCAGCGTGTAGCGCTGGCTCGTTCGCTGGCCAAGAAGCCCAAGCTGTTGCTGCTCGATGAGCCGATGGGCGCGCTGGACAAGAAACTGCGCTCGCAGATGCAACTGGAGCTGGTGGAGATCATCGAGCGCGTTGGCGTGACCTGCGTCATGGTGACCCACGATCAGGAAGAGGCCATGACCATGGCCGAGCGCATCGCCATCATGCACCTGGGCTGGATCGCGCAGATCGGCAGCCCGATCGATATCTACGAAACCCCGACCAGCCGTCTGGTCTGCGAGTTCATCGGCAGCGTCAACCTGTTCGAGGGCGAAGTGATCGAGGACATGGAAGGCCATGCGCTGATCCGCAGCCCGGAGCTGGAGCGCAATATCTACGTCGGCCACGGCGTCAGTACGTCGGTGGAAGACAAGCACATCACCTACGCATTGCGCCCGGAAAAACTGCTGATCACCGCTGAACAGCCAGGTTTCGAATACAACTGGTCGCGCGGCAAGGTCCACGACATTGCTTATCTGGGCGGCCATTCGGTGTTCTACGTCGAACTGCCGGGCGGCAAGCTGGTGCAGTCGTTCGTCGCTAACGCCGAGCGTCAGGGCGCACGACCTACCTGGGGCGATGAAGTCTACGTCTGGTGGGAAGACGACAGCGGCGTGGTACTGCGCTCATGAAAATACGCAAGATCAAGCGCGCTTTCGAGCGTATAAAGCCCACCGGGCGGCAGATGGTCATCGGGGTGCCGTTCCTCTGGCTGTTCCTGTTCTTTGCCTTGCCGTTTTTGATTGTGCTCAAGATCAGCTTCGCCGAAGCCGATGTTGCGATCCCGCCGTACACCGAGATCTTCAGTTACGCCGACGAAAAGCTGCAAATGGCCCTGAATTTCGCCAACTACACCTTGCTCAGTGGTGATGACCTGTACGTTTCGGCGTACCTGGGTTCGCTGAAAATGGCCTTCATCAGCACCACGCTGTGCCTGCTGATCGGCTACCCGATGGCCTACGCCATCGCCAGCGCCCGCAAGGATCTGCAAACCGTGCTGTTGCTGCTGATCATGATGCCGACCTGGACCGCGATCCTGATTCGCGTCTACGCGTGGATGGGCATTCTCAGCAACAACGGCCTGCTCAATGCTTTCCTGATGTGGCTGGGCCTGATCGACGCGCCGTTGCAGATCCTCAATACCAACCTGGCGGTGTACATCGGCGTGGTCTATTCCTACCTGCCGTTCATGATCCTGCCGCTCTACGCCAACCTCGTGAAACATGACACCAGCCTGCTGGAAGCCGCGTCTGACCTTGGCTCCAGCACTTTCAACAGCTTCTGGAAAATCACCGTACCGCTGTCCAAGAACGGGGTGATAGCTGGCTGCATGCTGGTGTTTATCCCGGTGGTGGGCGAGTTCGTGATCCCCGAACTGCTTGGTGGCCCGGAAACCCTGATGATCGGCCGTGTGCTGTGGCAGGAATTCTTCAACAACCGTGACTGGCCGGTGGCTTCGGCGCTGGCGGTCATCATGCTGCTGGTGCTCATCGTGCCCATTATCCTGTTCAACCGCAGTCAGGCCAAAGAGCTGGAGGGCAAGGCATGAACCGCTTTCGATTCTCGAACCTGATGCTGGTTTTCGGCCTGCTGTTCATCTATGCGCCGATGGTGATTCTGGTCATCTACTCGTTCAACGCCTCGCAACTGGTGACGGTCTGGGGCGGTTGGTCGGTGAAATGGTACGTCGGCCTGCTGGACAACTCGCAACTGATGGGCTCGGTGATGCGCTCGCTGGAAATCGCCTGTTACACCGCTATTGCGGCAGTCGCATTGGGCACCATGGCCGCGCTCGTCCTGACCCGCATCAGCCGCTTCAAGGGCCGGACGTTCTTTGGCGGGCTGGTGACGGCGCCGCTGGTGATGCCGGAAGTGATCACCGGTCTGTCGCTGTTGCTGCTGTTCGTGGCCATGGCGCAGTTAATCGGCTGGCCGCAGGAGCGCGGCATCATGACCATCTGGATCGCGCACACGACGTTCTGCGCAGCCTACGTGGCGGTGGTGGTGTCGGCGCGGCTGCGTGAGCTGGACCTGTCGATCGAAGAGGCTGCAATGGATCTGGGCGCGCGTCCGTGGAAAGTGTTCTTCCTGATCACCATCCCGATGATCGCGCCGTCACTGGCTGCCGGGGGCATGATGTCGTTTGCGCTGTCGCTGGACGACCTGGTACTCGCCAGCTTCGTCTCCGGGCCGGGCTCGACGACCTTGCCGATGGAAGTGTTCTCTGCCGTGCGGCTGGGCGTGAAGCCTGAAATCAACGCCGTTGCGAGCCTGATCCTGCTGGCCGTGTCACTGGCAACCTTCCTGGTCTGGTTCTTCACCCGCCGCGCGGAAAACAACCGCAAACGTGCGATCCAGCAAGCCATCGAGGAAAGCGCCGCCGACGCCTGGAAGCAGCCTGACCCAAGGCGAGCGCCAGCTGCCTGACAGCTATGGCAGGACGCAGAGCGTCCAGAACTGCATGCCTACGCAGAGCGCAGGCACGATGACCAGTCAAATGGCTATCGCTCCCACGCTCCAGCGTGGGAGCGCAGCTCTGGACGCTCTGCGTCCGATCTTGATAGCGCGGTGCTACGCAGACTTGTGACGCGGAGCGTCACGAAATGCATGCCAACGCGGAGCATTGGCACGATAGTCAAACCCGGTTGTGCCTGATGTACCGTGTGTAACGGTTTCACTGTCGGTTCCCGACAGTTCGCGGACAAGTCCCACACAAGGAATTGTGGCGATTGCTACTCCCCCGGCACCAACCGCAAAACCCCTTCGGTATGCTCTGCCACATCCTTCTCGCTAAAGCGCTGCGGCACGTACTCGCCTTTCACAAACGCCTTGGCCTGATCCGAATAATGCTTGTCGAACGGCACGCCGCTCTGGCCTACCGGGTTGATGCCCAGGCTGTGGGCCGGGTCGGCGAAGTCTATAAGGCGGCGGGTCGAGGGGCCGTAGCCGACGGGCCACGGGGCAGGGCGGATGCTGGATGACAGGTTGTTCGGTACTTCGTGAGTGCCCGGCGCAGCATACGGGCCGACGTTGAAAATACTGTCCAGCGGCTTCTGCGAGCCCAGCGGATGGCCTTGGGTCAAAGTGTGAGCCTTGCCCCAGAGCCATTCATCCGGGTTGGTGCCGTACAGCGATCGCAAGTGCGAAACGCTGGCCCGCCAGGCCACCTTTACGGTATTGGCGCGGCTTTCTTCGTGGGGCGAATTGCGATTGTTCCACCACGGCGAATCGGCATCGGCGGCCAGGCGTGGCAAGGCGGAATCCAGTGCGCGGGTCGACAGCAGGGTTTCAAACAGCGCATCGCCCAGTTCGTCGTGGAAAGTCTCTTCAGTCAAGTCGAACAGAAACTGGTTGAACAGCGTGGCGCCCACCGAATCAACCGGATAATCACCTTTCCAGCTGGCCAGCCGCTCGACCAGCGCGAGCTCGTCCGGATCGCTGATCACACTGCGCAGCACCGGAATCAACGGCCTGAGAATGCTCGGGGCGTAATCGGTCTGCGTGCTCAGCTGCAAGGCCTTGCTGGCCGCCAGGTCCCACTTGATGCTGGAATCGCTCAGTTGCCGGTTGAGTTCCTGGCCGCGCTCAGCCGGGTTGTAATACCCCGGAATCTGCATGCCGGTCGGCGACAGTGGCTGGAAGTTGGCTGACACGATGTAGCCACGCGCCGGGTTTTCTTCGTGTGGGTTGGCGCTGAACGGGTAGAAACCCAGTTTATCGGCCTGCGCGGTGCTGCCATCCAGAATGAAACTTGGGTCGACGCCTTCCGGGCGGATTGGAAGTTGCGCCGCTGCCCACCAGCCAATGTCGCCCTTGGCGTTGACCCAAACGATATTAAGGCCCGGCGACTGGATCTTCTCGGCGGCGCTGCGCATCTTGTCCAGCGTGTCGGCGCGATTGGCCTCGTAGAAACCATCAAGCACCGGGTTGGCGGACACCAAAAATGACCACCACATCGCAATCGGCGTCTGGCCGGCGTTCTTGCCCATCACGTTATTGACGATAGGGCCGTGGGGCGACTCAAGCAGGGTCAGGGTGACAGGGGCCTGACCTTTGACCGCGATGTGCTGCTCGGTACGCTTCATGTCCACCCACTGGCCGTGATACCAGACCTGATTGGGGTTGTCGGGGTTGGTTTTTTCGGCGATCAGGTCAACGTCGTCGTTCTGGAACATGGTCAGGCTCCAGCCGAACTCCATGTTGTGGCCCAGAAACGCGAACGGGTTGAGCGCCGGAAAGTGACCGTACAGCTCAAAGCCTGGCGCAGACAGCTGCGCCTCGTACCAAACCGAGGGCACCGAGAAGCGGATGTGCGGATCGCCCGCAAGAACAGGTTTACCGCTTTGCGTGCGGCTGCCGGAAATCGCCCAGGCGTTGCTGCCTTCGAATTGCGGCAGGCCTGCGTCTTCCAGCGCCTTGTGGCTCAACTGTGCCAGTTCAGCCAGGCCTTTCCAGTCGGCGCTGGCCAGTGCCGGTTGTGCGCCCAGCATGCCGTCCGGGTGCCAGTCCAGATCGAACACTTTCAAATACTGCGGGCCAAGCTGGTCGCGCACGTAGGTCAGCAATGGCTCGGTGCGGAACGCGGCGGCAAAACTGTAGGCCAGGTAGCCGCCGATGCTGAGCGTGTCTTCGGCAGTGAAGCGCCGCCTGGGGATGCCCAGCACGTCAAACTCCATCGGCCTTGCGTGGGTGTCCTGATACTGGTTGATGCCGTCAATGTAGGCTTCCAGTGCTTTCCAGGTCGGAGTGTTCTTGTCCTGGTGTGCGACATACGCATCGGCATGCTCACGGATGCGTAGGGTGCGAAACAGTTTGTCGGTCTCAAGCAGGTTCGGCCCGAGTATTTCGGCCAGCTCGCCACGCGCCAGACGGCGCAGCATTTCCATCTGGAACAGCCGGTCCTGGGCATGGGCGTAACCCAGTGCACGGTACAGATCGGCTTCGTTCTCAGCCCGTATGTGCGGCACGCCGCGCTCGTCGTAACGCAGGGTAACGGGCGCTTGAAGACGGCTCATGGCGATCTCGCCATCGCGGACCGGCTGCTTGCTGTTCACGTACCAGCCTGCGCCGCCAGCGATGATGGCAATAATAATGGCTAGAATGACAAGGCTGCGTTTCATCCGGGTTCTCAAAAATTACAACTGGCAGGGGCCATGCAGGCTACAGTTTCAAATGTGCAATCAGTTAGCGGCAAAGCCGGGTCTCTCGACTGAGCGCGTGGCTGAGCCTAGTCTGCAAGCTTGCGGCAATTGTCGTTACGACACTATGAAGCTTTGCGGCAAGCTGGCGAATACCACGACAGTCGATTATGGCGGCGTAGCTTGCCATGCCGGAGCAGACAGAAGAATATCGTTACACAACTTTACGATTTCCTTGCCGGAATCTGGAAACCCCATGTCCACCACGTTCGACCCCGATAATCTGCGAGCCAGCCTGCTGGCGCTGAACGTTATTGACCCGCTCTCTCTGGACGGTCAGGCGTATCAGCGCTTCTATGGTCTTGCAGGCCTTGGGGGTGAAAATGTGGTGCGCAGCTGGCTGGGTCGCCTTGATGTTGAGGGCTACGAGATCGTCGGGCAAGTGTGGCTGCCCGAAAGCCCGGTCGCGACGCTGTTTCTGTTTCATGGTTTCTATGACCACATGGGCCTGTACCGGCATGTCATCGAATGGGCGCTGAACCAGGGGTTTGCGGTGATCTCCTGCGACCTGCCAGGGCATGGTTTGTCCAGCGGCAGCCGTGCCAGCATCAACGACTTCGCCGAATATCAGGTGGTGTTGCAGCGCCTGCTGCTTGAAGCCGGCTCTCTGGGGCTGCCGCACCCCTGGCATCTGTGCGGACAAAGTACGGGCGGCGCGATTGTGATCGATCACTTGCTGCACCAGGGCGTGGAGTCTCCGGCGCAAGGTGAAGTCATTCTGCTTGCACCCTTGGTCAGGCCGCGTGCATGGGGCTGGTCGCGTTTCAGCTATCGCCTGCTCAAGCCCTTCGTGAGCGGCATTGCCCGGCGCTTCACCGAGAACTCCAACGCGCCGGCGTTCCTGCCTTTTCTGCTGGCCGACCCGTTGCAGCCGCGTCGCCTGCCGACCGCCTGGGTCGGCGCGCTGGCGCAATGGATCGTGCGCGTCGAAAGCGCCCCGCGCAGCCTGCGCAGCCCGATCATCATTCAGGGTGACGCAGACATGACGGTCGATTGGTCCCACAACCTTGCGGTCCTGAAAGACAAGTTCAGCCAGCCGCACATTCTCATGCTGGGGCACGCCCGGCATCATCTGGCCAACGAAACACCGGAATTGCGGGCCAGGTACTTTGATTTCGTGAAAGGGCGGCTGGGCTAGGTTTTTGCAGCCTTGTCTGCCAGCAGCGCCTTTACCTGGCGGCGCAGGCGAAAGTTTTCAGCGGCCAGCACGGCCACCATCAGCAGACCCAGTACGCCAAACGCATTCTGCCCCAGAGAACTCCAGAACAGCCAGGCGAAAAAGGACATTACGATAGCGGTGGCCAGCAGGGCCAGAGAGTCTTTCATGCGATTGCTTCCATTCATTGACCTCAGGCGCTTGAGGGCCTGAACGGTGTTTTACTGTCCGGGGTTCAGGCTCGACGCACTTTGCCCCACTGCCAGCCCGGCGCGAATCGCAGCCAGTGCGGCTTGATAGTAGGCTTTGCCTTGCGGCGACTCGGCGAACGTCGAGAACTCCTCAAGCTCCGGGTCGGACAGGTCACGGTAGACGTACAGCAGCGTGTTGTTCAGGTCGGCGCTGATCTGCGCCATCAGGCGTTCGCGCTGGCCTTCGAGCATGCCCTGGGCCTGACCGCCGCCCAACAGACCGGGGATCATCTGGCTAAGGCTGTCGGCCGCAACGCCTGCAATGGCAAGGCTGACTTCGGCGCCGGCCTGTTTGGCGGGCAGCGCCTGGGCCAGATGGCCGATCAGCAACTGGCGCGTAGCGTCCGCTTCCATGTGCGGGATGCCTTGGGCGTGCTTGGCCAGTTGGTCGGCGCGGGTCGCGGTCAGTTCGGCGTTGACGATCTTGCGACCCAGCGGCGACTGGAAAAACTGCAGCGAGGGCGTGGGGTCATTGAGGCTGTCACGCAGGCTCTTTGAGGCGCGCCGGTCCATTGCCTGCGGTGCGAAACGCTGATTGCTGTTGGCCACCAGAGCCTGAAAAACCGCTGGCGGCAGGTTGTTGCTGTAGCGCTGCTGGGCCGCTTTGAGAGCATCGTTGAAATGCGCGCGCTGTTCCGGCCAGCCTGCAGCTTTGTACAACTGATCGTAGTTGTCTGCCCAGACAGGCGAGGTGCAGAACATCAACAGCAAAACAAACAAACGACGCATTGGGGACTCCTGTCGGCAGGCCGCTATTCTCCGGGTGTTAGCGTGGATTTGTCGAGTTATGAGTGCCGTTGGCGAATGAAATCTCGCGCCATTGATACCGCGTGTATACGCCTCTGTCGAATTTCAGGGCTTATGGATACTATGCACGCCATGCGCATACCCTCTGACCACCCACTGCTGCTGCGAATCGTCGACGACCTGGCCGCCAATGGCTGGTCGCAGCAGAATATTTTCCTGCCCGAAGCTCTGACCCTCGAGCTTGCGCAAGAGTGCCGCAAACGTGCAGCCGAAGGCGAGCTTGAGCCTGCCGCTGTCGGCAAAGGGCCAGCGCAGGAAATTCGCGAAGGCATTCGTGGTGATCGTATTCAGTGGCTTGAGCCTGGGCAGGTGGCGTCTTGCGACAGTTACCTGGAGCTGATGGACAGCTTGCGTCAGGCGCTCAATCGCGGTCTGTTTCTGGGGCTGGAAGATTACGAAAGCCACTTTGCCCTGTACCCGCCAGGTGCCTGCTACCTGCGGCATGTGGATCGCTTTCGCGACGACGACAAGCGCATGGTGTCGGCAGTGCTGTACCTCAATAATGCCTGGCTGCCGGAGCATGGCGGTCAGTTGCGCATGTACCTCAAGGACGATCTGGCTTATGACGTCCAGCCTACAGGCGGTTGCCTGGTGGTGTTTCTCTCCGGTGACATTCCCCACGAAGTCATGCCCGCCACCCGTGACCGGCTTTCATTGACCGGCTGGTTCAGGCGTCGAGGCAATGAGCTGTTCCAGTAATGCCGTTATGCCTCATGAAAACTGTTTCATGAATGCGGTGAGCCATTGAGCCTGGCTGCGGTCTATCGTGAGCACTCCTGAACCGACGGATTGTCGTGTGCAGGGTCGGACTTACGTCAACTGGAACTGGAGCAATCATGAAATCCTTATTTTCTGGAACGGTGGTAGCAGGCCTGTTGCTGAGTGCGTCCATGCGGGTCAGCGCTGCAGACATGCCGCAGACCACATCGCCTGAAGGTGCCGAGGTGTACATCATTTCGCCCAGTGATGGCGAGACGGTTACCTCACCGTTCAAGGTCCAATTCGGCCTCAAAGGCATGGGCGTCGCGCCAGCCGGTGTGGACGTGCCCGAGACCGGTCACCACCACCTGCTGATCGATGTGAAAGACCAGCCCGCCGCAAACATGCCGTTGCCGGTCAGCGACAACATCCGCCACTTCGGCAAAGGCCAGACCGAAACCGAACTCAACCTGCCGCCAGGTCAGCACACCCTGCAACTGCTGATGGGCGACAAAGGCCACATGCCGCTGAACCCTTCGGTCGAGTCGAAGAAGATCACGATCAATGTGAAGTAGGTATTTGATTTCACCTGAGAGGGTGTGACGTACAGCGTCACGAACGGCAGTCCCGATAATTTCAATTATCGTGCGACGCTCCGCGTCGGCATGCCGTTCTGGACGCTCTGCGTCCGATCTTGAGGGTTCGAGTACCCATGCAGTGCATGGGCACTCTGATCAGAACGCTCGGATCAGAACAACACGCGGCTGCGGATGGTGCCTTTGATGTGTTGCAACTTGGCCTGTGCCAGGTCCGAGTACTCGGCGTCAACGTCGATCACCACGTAGCCGACTTTCTCGTTGGTCTGCAGGAACTGACCGGAGATGTTGATGCCGTTTTCGGCGAAGACCTTGTTGATCTCGCTGAGCACGCCCGGGATATTCTCGTGGATGTGCAGCAGGCGGTGCTTGCCAGGGTGAGCAGGCAGGGCGACTTCCGGGAAGTTGACCGAGGACACCGACGTACCGTTGTCGCTGTACTTGACCAGTTTTTCCGCGACTTCCAGACCGATATTGGCCTGCGCCTCGGCAGTGGAACCACCGATGTGCGGGGTCAGGATCACGTTGTCCAGGCCACGCAGCGGGCTTTCGAAAATGTCGTCGTTCGAGCGTGGCTCGACCGGGAACACGTCGATGGCAGCGCCGATCAGGTGCTTGTCCTTGATCGCGTCAGCCAGGGCATCCAGTTCGACGACTGTGCCGCGAGCCGCGTTGATCAGGATGCTGCCCTTTTTCATTGCGCGGATTTCTTTCTCGCCGATCATCCACTGGGTTTCGTTGGTTTCCGGAACGTGCAGCGTGACGATATCGGACATGCCCAGCAGCTCGTTCAGGCTGGAAACCTGAGTGGCGTTGCCCAGTGGCAGTTTGGTCAGCGTGTCGTAGAAGTACACCTGCATGCCCAGGCCTTCAGCCAGAACCGACAGTTGCGTGCCGATCGAGCCGTAGCCGACGATGCCGAGCTTCTTGCCACGGATCTCGAAGGAATTGGCCGCGCTCTTGATCCAGCCTCCACGGTGGCAGGACGCGTTCTTTTCCGGGATGCCGCGCAACAGCAGAATCGCCTCGGCCAGCACCAGTTCGGCAACCGAACGGGTATTGGAGTAAGGCGCGTTGAACACCGCAATACCGCGTTCGCGCGCTGCGTTGAGGTCAACCTGATTGGTGCCGATGCAGAAGCAGCCCACTGCGACCAGTTTCTTGGCGCTATCGAACAGCTCTTCGGTCAGTTGGGTGCGGGAGCGGATACCGATAAAGTGAGCGTCGGCGATCTTTTCCTTCAGTTCGGCTTCCGGCAGAGACTTGGTGTGGTACTCGATGCTGGTGTAGCCGGCTGCCTTGAGGACGTCGACAGCGGATTGATGGACGCCTTCGAGAAGAAGGAACTTGATCTTGCTCTTGTCGAGGGAAGTCTTGCTCATCTGCGTAAACCTGTGTCCCGAAGAAAATTGGCAGGGGGTACCCGGATCGGCTCTGGGCACGACTCACGGGGGGCGTATGCTAGCATATGAGCCCCGCGAAACCTCATTCCAGAACGTGAACCGTTCTCAGGATGCCCATGAATTGTCCGAGAGTTGAGTCGATGACCCATCCCGCTTTGATTGATGAGCTGCAAGCCCTGGTTGACTCCGGCAAGGTGCTGACTGATGCAGGTTCTCTGGAGACCTACGGCAAGGACTGGACCAAGCAGTTCACCCCCGCGCCGCTGGCCATCGTGTTTCCCAAGACCACCGAGCAGGTTCAGGCCATTGTGCGCTGGGCCAATGAGCGGCTGGTCGCGCTGGTGCCGTCTGGCGGGCGCACCGGGCTGTCTGCGGCAGCCGTGGCCGCCAGCGGTGAAGTGGTCGTGTCATTCGATTACATGAACCAGGTGCTGGAACTGAATCTCACCGACCGTACGGCAGTTTGCCAGCCGGGCGTTATCACCCGGCAGTTGCAGGCACTGGCCGAAGACAACGGCCTTTATTACCCGGTGGACTTTGCCTCGTCGGGCTCCAGCCAGATCGGCGGCAATATCGGCACCAATGCGGGCGGCATCAAGGTCATTCGCTACGGCATGACCCGTAATTGGGTGGCGGGCCTCAAAGTGGTGACCGGCAAGGGCGACCTGCTTGAGCTGAACAAGGACCTGATCAAGAACGCCACCGGTTACGACCTGCGGCAGTTGTTCATCGGCGCCGAAGGCACGCTGGGTTTTGTGGTCGAGGCCACCATGCGCCTTGACCGCGCGCCGAAAAACCTCACGGCGATGGTATTGGGCACCACCGACTTCAACTCGATCATGCCGGTGCTGCATGCTTTTCACGGCAAGCTCGACCTGACCGCCTTCGAATTCTTCTCCGACAAGTCGTTCGCCAGGGTCATGGCGCGCGGCGATGTGCCATCACCTTTCGACACGCCGTGCCCGTTCTATGTGCTGCTGGAGTTTGAAGCGACCACCGAAGACCTTGCCGATCAGGCGCTGGCGACCTTTGAACACTGCGTCGAGCAGGGCTGGGTGCTGGATGGCGTGATGAGTCAGAGCGAGCAGCAACTGCGCAACCTGTGGAAACTGCGCGAATACATCTCCGAGACCATCTCGCACTTCACCCCGTACAAGAACGACATCTCGGTCACCGTCTCGAAAGTGCCGGAATTTCTGGCGGAAGTCGACGCCATCGTCGCCGAACACTACCCGGACTTCGAAGTGCTCTGGTACGGCCATATCGGCGACGGCAACCTGCACCTGAACATCCTCAAGCCTGAAAACCTCGACAAGGACGAGTTCTTCGTCAAATGTGCGCGGGTCAACAAATGGGTGTTCGAGACCGTAGAAAAGTACAACGGCTCGATTTCCGCCGAGCATGGCGTCGGGATGACCAAGCGCGATTACCTGACGTACAGTCGCTCGCCGGTGGAAATCGAGTACATGAAAGCGTTGAAAGCAGTCTTCGACCCCAATGGCATCATGAACCCCGGAAAGATATTCGCCGTTTGATTCCTGCCGTACCGTGTACCGCCACGCTAAAACAGCCACGCCACACTTATCAGACTGAGGAGACGTCATGAGCTACCAGCACAAATATGTCGATGGAACGAGCATTCACTTCCCGCTGGGCAAAGTGGTCTGCATCGGCCGCAACTATGCCGAGCACGCCAAGGAACTGGGCAACCCGGTGCCCACCGAGCCGCTGCTGTTCATGAAGCCTGGCAGCGCGGTGGTTGCACTGGAAGGCGGTTTCACCATCCCGGCAGACCGTGGCTCGGTGCATTACGAAGCCGAGATTGTGGTGTTGATCGGCAAGCCCCTGAGCAAGAATCCGTCCCGCGAAGAAGTGCTCGACGCGATCAGCGGCTTTGCGCCCGGCCTGGACCTGACCCTGCGTGACGTGCAGTCCCGTCTGCGCGAGAAAGGCCTGCCGTGGGAACTGGCCAAGTGCTTCGACGGCGCTGCGGTCATCCCGCCGTTCGTCCCGGCTGGCACCTTCACTGACCTGACAGACATCGGCATTCGTCTGACCATCAACGGCAAAGTGGTGCAGGACGGCAACAGTAGCCTGATGCTCAACCCCATCGTGCCGATGATTCAGCACATGGCGGCCAACTTCTCGTTGCAGGCCGGTGACCTGATCATGACCGGTACGCCTGCCGGCGTGGGGCCGTTTGAAGCTGGTGACGAAATTGTTCTGGAACTGACCGGGCAAACGCCGTTCACCAGCGTCGTTCGCTGACGGCGCAGCTGTTTCATGCAGTAGCCAAAGCCACGCGGGATCATTCCCGGGTGGCTTTTGTTTGTGGGGTAGTTGATAGTTCAGTCGATTTTGCGTTTTTTTCACACCTGCTCTGGATAATCCTGCCGGCCCCTTATGGGCACTCATGTCGTCATGAAGTCTCATCTGCTCAGGAACACTTGAATGGCCCTTCCTGCCTCAACGCCGCCTCGCGCTAAAAAACGCTTCGCCTTCATACGCACCCTGCGTTGGTATTCGTGGCTGCTGCTGGTCATCTTGCTGGGCTATGGCCTGTCTCACATCATGCATTGGGATGATCGCGGGCTGCTCTGGCTCAAGGAGCGGTTCGAAAGCAACGAAGAGCGCAGCGCAAGTATCTGGTTGCCGGACTATCATGTAGATATCGATGCCAAAGCGTTGCCAGGCATGGAAAAGGACGAGGCTTCGGACCTTTCTTATAACCCGATCAGCAAAACGCTGTTCGCGGTCATGGGCAAGAATGCGTTTCTGGTGGAATTGACGCTCAAGGGCGACGTGCTGCGCAAAATTCCGCTGGTCGGCTGGAGCAACCCGGAAGGCGTGGCCGTCATGAATGACGGGCTGATCGCTATCACCGACGAACGTCAGCACCAGTTGACCATCGTCAAAGTGACAGCCGATACCACCACCCTGAACATTGCAGACTTTCCCCACTACGAGCTGGGCGCGTCAGCCAACAAGAACAAGGGTTTCGAGGGCGTTGCCTGGGACCCGCGTCGTCAGCAACTGTTGCTGGGCGAAGAGCGTCCGCCAGCGTTGTACACCTGGAAGAGCGACGGCAGCAATGTATTGAAGGGCGACAAGCAGAAGCTTTTGAGTCGCGCTCTGGACATGCGCAACCTGTCCTCTCTGAGCATCGATCCGCGCACTGGCCACATGCTGGCGCTTTCAGCCGATTCGCACATGTTGCTGGAGGTGGACGAGCAGGGTAATCAGGTCAGCTTCATGACCCTTCTGGGTGGCATGAATGGTTTGAATAGTACGATTCCTCGCGCAGAAGGCGTTGCGCTTGATGAGGCCGGGACGCTGTACATGGTCAGCGAGCCGAACCTGTTCTATTCGTTTCGCAAGCAGTAAGCCAGGACGGCAACCACATAGCTGGTAATCAAATAGCACTACGCCATTAAGCTTGCTTTCAGAATGGCGTGGTATCAATGCCGCCCGCTTAACTTGCCCGAGTCACCTCAATGCGCCGCTCTACCCGCTCTTTACTCCTGCTCATCGCCCTTGTTCCGCTGGCCGGGCTGTTCATGCTCGCCAATGAGCGATACCGCTATGTGGAACGCGTGCTGTTCGACTGGCAAGTGTTCTGGCAATCCGACTCGCTTGAGGCCATCGGCCTTGATCAGTATCGCGCCGTGACAGAAGGGCAGGTCATCGTCGGGCTTGAGGACGATGTCTCGGGCCTGAGCTTCGACCCGGACCGCAAAAGCCTGTTTACCGTGACTAACCAGAACCCCGAGCTGGTCGAACTGAGCCTGGACGGTCGCGTGCTGCGACGCATACCGCTGGTGGGTTTTGGCGATGCCGAAGCGGTCGAATACATCAGCCCCGGCGTTTACGTCATCAGTGACGAGCGGCAGTTACGGCTAATTCAGATTCACGTCGATGACAGCACAAAAAGCCTGAACGCCGCCGATGCCGAGCAACTGACGCTGGGGCTGACAGCCAGCGGCAACAAGGGCTATGAAGGCCTGGCTTATGACTCAAAGGGCAAGCGCCTGTTTGTTGCCCGCGAGCGCGACCCGGTGCAGATTATCGAGGTGCGCGGCTTTCCCAGGGTCAATGCCGATGCGCCGGGCAATCTCCAGGTCATCACCGACGGCAAGCGCGATGGCAAGCTTTCCGTGCGTGATCTTTCCAGCCTGCAATTCGATGAAGCGAGCGGTCACCTGCTGGCGCTGTCCGATGAGTCGAAACGGATTCTGGAGCTCGACACTACGGGGCGGCCGATTGGCAGTGGCTCGCTGAAAGAAGGCGATATGGGCTTGAGCAAGAGCGTGCCGCAAGCCGAAGGTATGGCCATGGACGACGAAGGGACGTTGTATCTGGTGAGTGAGCCGAACCTGTTCTACGTGTTCCGCAAGCCTTGAGCCGTTGAGGCGCATGCCCACTTTGCGTGGGCATGTCCGGGTGCATCAGCGTGTGAGGGTCTTCACGCCTTCGGCGGTGCCCAGCAGCAGCAGATCAGCCGGGCGAGCGGCGAACAGGCCGTTGGTGACCACGCCGACGATGGCGTTGATGCTCGCTTCCAGCTCCACCGGGTTGGTGATGCTCATGTTGTGCACGTCGATGATGATATTGCCGTTGTCGGTGAGCACGCCTTCACGGTAGACCGGGTCGCCGCCCAGCTTCACCAGTTGCCGGGCAACGTGGCTGCGCGCCATCGGCACAACTTCGACCGGCAGCGGGAACGCGCCCAGCACTGGCACCAGCTTGCTGCCGTCGGCGATGCAGATGAAGGTCTTGGCCACTGTCGCGACGATCTTCTCGCGAGTCAGCGCCGCACCGCCGCCCTTGATCAGGTTCAGATGCTCGTCGCTTTCATCGGCGCCATCCACATAGAACTCCAGGTCGCTGACGGTGTTCAGCTCATAGACCGGAATGCCATGCCCCTTGAGGCGTGCAGCGGTGGCTTCGGAGCTGGCGACTGCGCCGTCGAACGCACCTTTGTGTTTGGCCAGTGCATCAATGAAGCAGTTGGCTGTGGAACCGGTGCCGACGCCCACAATGCTCTTGTCGTCGAGCTTTGGAAGGATGAAATCGACAGCGGCTTGGGCGACTGCCTGTTTGAGTTGATCCTGGGTCATGCGGGCTCCACGGTGCCTGATGTAGCTGAAAGAGGGGTAAGGGGAAGCAAAACGGCCCGCATTATAGCGGCGACTGCACCGCAAAGCCTTGTCATTCGTATGGTCGTCTTTCGGCACGCAGGGTAGACTTCCCGACCTTGCCCGCTTCGTCAGTGATGCTGCCCCGATGCTTGAACAATACGTCAAGAAAATCCTCACCTCGCGCGTCTA
>NZ_ATDK01000570.1 GCF_000444135.1 Pseudomonas avellanae BPIC 631 | reverse complement strand
TTTTCGAAATAAGTTACCCATAACCTGCAAGCTAAGCTATTGATAAGATTTGAATTTTCCGTTAGTTGGTGGCTGATTTTTTCGAAAACAGTACACTAGATTAATCTATTCAACTGTTACTGTCTTACCGCGCGTGCAGTATTGTCTCGAAGCCTGGACGTTCGCGGCTTTTAGAAGACACTCGCAACGTTAATCCAGAATCGCTTGCTCTGGCTTGAGCGGATGCGTACCTTTGCCCGCTTTTCTTCAACTGCCCTACCTGGAGAGCGTCATGTCCGCTGATCTCGAGCACATCCGTCAAATCATGCGCGAAGCTGACTGCCTGTACACCGAGGCTGAAGTGGATGCTGCCATTGCCCGCGTCGGCGCGCAGATCAATGCCGAACTGGCCGACCGCAACCCGGTTGTGTTCTGCGTGATGAACGGCGGCCTGATTTTCTCGGGCAAACTGCTGACTCACCTGAACTTCCCGCTGGAAGCGTCTTACCTGCACGCGACGCGCTACCGCAACGAAACCACGGGCGGCGATCTGTTCTGGAAAGCCAAGCCTGAAGTGTCGTTCATCGACCGTGACGTGCTGATCATCGACGACATCCTCGATGAGGGTCACACCCTGGGCGCGATCATCGACTTCTGTAAACACGCCGGTGCGCGCGCTGTGCACACCGCTGTACTGATCGATAAAGATCACGACCGCAAGGCCCGCCCGGACCTGAAAGCCGACTACGTCGGTCTGCCGTGCATCGACCGTTACATCTTCGGTTTCGGCATGGACTACAAAGGCTACTGGCGTAATGCAGCGGGCATCTATGCGGTCAAGGGGATGTAAGGCATTCTGACGGCCGCTTCTGCAAAAGGGGGCGGTCGTCAATTCGCAATTACCTGGAAACCCTCAATGAAGTTACTGATCCCCGGCGCTCTGGCGTTGGTGCTGTTGTCTGGCCTGACCGTCGCTGCACCGCCTGCGCCGGTATCGGTAGGCCCCATGCACGACCAATACCTGCCGCCCGACGACCTGAGCCTGCGTGAGGGGGCGCCGGAACAGCAACAGTTGATGCAGGTCACCGAATACACCATCGTTGCCGGTAATCAGAGGCAATCCAGCCAGCAGCCGATTCCGGTCACTTCCCCCCTGTCGTTGCGCCTCAAGGGCAAGTCGCTGAACAAGGGCGAATCCATTTCACAGGTGCTTGTGCACTTTGATGGCGGCGAAAGCAAAAGCCTGAAAAAGCCGACCTACGACGAGGCTTCCCGGACCCTGACGCTGTATTACCCGTTGTCTCAATACCGGGTGCTGGTGGATTTGCTGCGCAATGAAAAAGTCTATTGCCAGTTCCTCAGCTACGCCAACGGCCACATCTGGGCCGATTTGCACACCACCTCTGCACATGCGCGTTGAGCCCTGCGCTCGCTGGAGGGTAAACTGCCCGCCCGTGAAAGTGTCTGCGACAAGCTGGAGCCTGTAATGCGTAAAGATAAGAAGCAGTTGATTGGGGACGAGATTGGCGATGAGCAGATCAAGTTGTTCCTCGACTTCGAGCCGTACGATGCCACCTCGCCGTCGCTGCACAAACTGATCAAGGCCTACCGTGGCCTGCGCATCAATGATTTCGAGCGCTTTCTGGTGTTCTTCAAGGAAGCAGGCCATGACTTCGATGGCAAGGACCAGCAGGGCAACGACTTCATCGCCCTGATCAAGGACCAGCGCAATGCCGATGAGTACATTGAACTGATCGAAAAAGCCCATACGTAATTATCGTGTCAATGCACCGCATTGCCAGAGCTGGACGCAGAGCGTCCGGAACTGCATTCCCACGCGGAACTCTCAGCCGTTATACACACGTCCTGGAACGCCCGGAATAACGAGCTTCCAAGCTTCTGCCCAGAGGGCGTGAGCGAACTTGTTCGCGAAGACGGTGTTTTAGTCGATGCATTTTCGGCGATTATACGACCCCCTTCGCGGACAAACGAAGCGTCGCCCGGTCCGCTCCCACGGCCTTTGGCCGGAATCAAGAGCGAACTTGTGTGTATCACGGAGCGTAGGGACAATAGTTGCAGCTATTTACGCGCCTGATACGCCTTGCCGTAGTGTTTTTCCAGCCGCGACTGCAACAACTCCAGACCAATCGACATGATCCAGTACAGCACCGCGGCGGTGGTCAGCATTTCGATGTATCGATAGCTGGACCGGCCATAGGACTGTGCCAGGAACATCACTTCCCAGACGCCCATCACCGAGATCAGTGACGAATCCTTGAGCATGGAAATGAACTGGTTGGTGGTCGGCGGGATAATCGTGCGCATTGCCTGGGGCAGGGTGACGCGCCAGAAGATCTGCGTCGGGCGCAGCGCCAGAGCCAGCGCTGCCTCGCGCTGGCCGGCCGCAACGCCGATGATGCCCGCCCGAAAGATCTCGCTCAGGTAAGCCCCATAGTTGAGCGATAGCGCAATAACCCCCGCCGCGATTGCGCCGGGCACGATGCCCAGTTGCGGTAAGCCGAGATAAATCAGCAGAATCTGGATCAGTAGCGGCGTACCGCGAAAAAACGACGCATAAAAGCTGGCGATACCAAACGCCACGGCGCTGTTCGACAGCCTCGCCAAGGCAGTGACAAAGCCCAGCAGCACCGAAACCACAATCGAGCACACCGACACAAACAGCGTCAGCGCCGCGCCCTGCAAGAAACCGTTGGGCGCCAGATGCAGGCCGATCAGGTTGGGCAGTTTGTCGAGAATGATCGCAAGCTTCAGATCGAAACTCAGGAAGAACCCGGCGAACAGCACAAACATGACCAGCCAGGTCAGGTACAGCCGCGTACGAAAACCGAAGACTCGTTGAAGCAGGCCTTGATCAGCCTGCTCGGGTGGGCGTTGGGGCTCGAAAGAAGTCATTTGCTGATGTCAGCGCCGATCCACTTTTGCGACAGCGTGCTAAGAGTGCCGTCTTTCTTGAGCTCGGCGAAGACCTCGCGAACCTTGGCGTCCCATTCCGGGTCGTCCTTTTCGATGGCCACAGAGTTGGGGTCTTCGTACAGCGTTTCGCCCGCCAGTTTGAAGCGCTTGTCCTGATCCAGGCGTGGTTTTGCCGTCACCAGATTGGTCAGTATCGCGTCCAGCCGCTTGCCAGCGCCCAGCCCCAGGTCTTGAAAGGCCACGTTGTCGTTGTCGTACGGGGCAATTTGCACGTCGTCGAACGGGTACTGCAGCGGCTTGTCTTCCGCGCCGTCGATGACCAGGTTCTTGTTCAGATAGCTTTCGTAGCTCGACGCGCTGGTCAGGCCGACTTTCTTGCCGGTCAGGTCCTTGGCCGAATGAATGCGGTCATCGGTAGCGTTGACCACGATCACCGCAGGCGACGCGTAATACTCGACCGGGAAGTTGAAGACTTCAGCGCGAGCCTTGCTCGGGGTCATCGAGCAGACGCAGATGTCGTAACGGCCGCTCCAGTGACCTGCGGCGATGACGTCCCAGGATGGCGTTTCGAGGCGCAACTTGACGCCCAGTTTCTGCGCCACAGCCTTGGCGACATCCACGTCGAAACCGTCCAGTTCGTTCTTGTCATTCAGGAAAGAGAAGGGCGGGTAACTTTCCATCAGGACGTTGACCAGCTCTTTGTTTTTCTGCACGCGATCCAGCGTGGCACCGGCCAGGGCTTGAGTGGAGGCAGCCAGAGTGACCAGGCCAATGCCCAGCAGCGCACGATAATTCACAGATATCCCCTGAAAAAAGGTTTGTAGTTTGATTAAAGGAGCGTATTAAATACGTTATATAAGGCCGACTCATAATGAGTTTTTTTCATATACATATAAGTAGATCATATATGACCCAGCGCTCAACTGTAATTCTCGATGGCGGCATGGGCCGCGAGCTACAGCGTCGCGGCGCGCCCTTCCGCCAGCCCGAATGGTCGGCACTGGCCTTGAGCGAAGCACCTGACGCCGTCAGTGCGGTACATGCCGCCTATATCGAAAGTGGCGCTCAGGTCATTACCAGCAACAGCTATGCTGTGGTGCCCTTTCATATTGGCGAAGAGCGTTTCGCCCGTGAAGGTCAGGCACTGGCGGCGCTGGCTGGGCGATTGGCGCGCGGTTGCGCCGACGCCTCGGGTGGGCGTGCTCTGGTCGCGGGTTCCATCCCGCCGTTGTTCGGTTCCTATCGCCCTGACCTGTACCAGCCGGAACTGGCCGCTGATGTCTTGAAGCCGCTGGTGGCCGGGTTGTCGCCGTATGTCGATCTGTGGCTGGCCGAGACACAGAGCTGTATTCTTGAGGCGCAAACGATCCGCGCCGGTCTGCCCGCTGACGGCAAGCCGTTCTGGCTATCGTTTACCCTCCAGGATGAAGACACCGACGACGTCCCGCGCCTGCGCTCCGGCGAGCCGGTGGCCGATGCGGCAAAGGCTGCCGCCGAAATGGGCGTGGCAACGCTGCTGTTCAATTGCAGCCAGCCAGAAGTGATCGGCGGTGCGATTGATGCGGCACGTGAGGTGTTCAAAGCTTTGAACGTCGACATCGCCATTGGTGCGTACGCCAATGCGTTCCCACCGCAGCCCAAGGACGCCAAGGCCAACGACGGCCTGGATGAACTGCGCGAAGACCTTGACCCGCAGGGTTATCAGCAGTGGGCTGCGGACTGGGTCAAGCGCGGTGCCACACACATCGGCGGTTGCTGCGGGATTGGCCCGGAGCACATTGCGGTGCTGTCGCAAAAGCTCTGATATCAGCAACCAAAAAGCCCCGCGGCTCGGAAGAGCTCGCGGGGCTTTTTGTTTACATCGCTTTCATGCAGTAAGGGGCAGGTCAGGCGAAGCTCTGTTCCTGGCTGTTTTTCTCGACCAGTTCCAATGCCTCGTCGTTCTGGGTGCTGACGCGCTCATACAGCTGCGCATCGGTCTCCAGAATCTTTTCCCGAGCAGGGAAAATCTCGTTGAGCTTGCTCGCCCAGTCGGTGCGGGTTTTTTCCGGGAAGCAGCGTTCAATCAGCTCCAGCATGATCGACACCGTGACCGAAGCGCCGGGCGATGCGCCGAGCAGTGCGGCGAGCGAGCCATCCTGCGCAGAAACCAGCTCGGTGCCAAATTGCAGCACGCCGCCTTTTTTTGCATCTTTCTTGATGATCTGCACCCGTTGCCCCGCCACTTCCAGGCGCCAGTCTTCGGCTTTTGCCTCTGGATAGAAGCGACGCAGCGATTCCAGGCGTTGCTCCATCGATTGCATCACTTCGCTGACCAGGTACTTGGTCAGGTCCATGTTGTCACGAGCGACGGCCAGCATCGGTTTGATGTTGGCAACACGTACCGAGAGCGGCAGGTCGAGGAACGAGCCGTGCTTGAGGAACTTGGTGGTGAAACCGGCATAAGGCCCGAACAACAGGGACTTCTTGCCATCGACCACGCGAGTGTCCAGGTGCGGCACCGACATCGGCGGCGAACCCACGGCGGCCTGGCTGTAGACCTTGGCCTGATGATGCTTGACCACTTCCGGGTTATCGCAACGCAGCCACTGGCCACTGACCGGGAAGCCGCCAAAACCCTTGCTCTCTTCGATGCCTGACATCTGCAGCAGCGCCAATGCCGCACCGCCTGCGCCGAGGAACACGAATTTGGCGTCGATCTCACGCGTGCCGCCGCCGTTCACGTCCTTGACCGTCACGGTCCAGCCTGCACCCTTGCGGGTCAGGCCGGTGACACGGCTGCGGTACTTGATCTGCGCATCCGGCGCGCTGGACAGGTGGTTGAGCAGTTGATTGGTCAGTGCGCCGAAGTTGACGTCAGTGCCGTTCAACATGCGCGTTGCGGCGATTTTCTCGTCTGCAGCACGGCCGGGCATCATCAGCGGCATCCATTCGGCCAGCGTTGCCTTGTCTTCGGTGTATTCCATCGAAGAGAACGCATGGTGCTTGCTCATGGCTTCAAAACGGGTTTTGAGGAACGAGATGCCGTTTTCGCCCTGCACGAAGCTCAGGTGCGGGACCGGATTGATGAAAGACTTTGCCGAACCGAAAGTGCCTTTGCGCGCCAGAAAGGCCCAGAACTGCTTCGAGACCTCGAACTGGGTATTGATGTGCACGGCTTTCTTGATGTCGATGGAGCCATCAGCCGCAGGCGGCGTGTAATTGAGCTCGCACAGACCGGCATGACCGGTGCCGGCGTTGTTCCACGGGTTGGAACTCTCCGCAGCACCGGAATCCATAAGCTCAACGACTTCCAGCTTGAGGCCGGGGTCGAGCTCCTTGAGCAATACCGCCAGCGTGGCACTCATGATGCCCGCTCCGACCAGTACTACATCGACTGCTGCGTTATGCGCCATTAACGCGTCTCCAAAATCTGCAGCACCAAATTGACGGCATACGATCCTGAGGCTGGATGCCAGGTGGGCGGGGACCGATCAAAAGGTTGCCCTCGTTTTCCTGGCCAGGATCGCCTGACCGATTCTTCGCAATTTTTCGCATCTAAAGCGCAGGTCCCGGTCAGGCTTGGGGAGGGTTCATCGTGAGAGCATGAACGCATTTTCAAGCCCGCGAGGCCATTCGACCATCGTCAGGGAGCCCGGCAAGGGACTGCACCTGTCGATGGCGTCAGGCTCCGGTTGTGGAGGCGCAGTCGCGGTCAGTCCTGTTCAAAGGGGCCGGTTCAGACGCTGATGGTGCATTTACAAACGCGTACCTATTCATTTGCTCGCCACACTCTTGTGAAGTAGTGAAACCCGTTTTTCACGTCCTTTTGGGAACGTGAACCAAACCTCAAAATGGCTGCGATGACAGCGCTGGCAAGTCAGGAGCACAAAGAGTGAGGCGCTGGCAGGTGAGAAAGGTTCGATACGATTCGAGCATTCTTCACCTTTCATCGAGCACACTCGTGCGCAAATGACCTGTGTGGGCGGCTCTCTGTGGGCAGTACGAAGGAGCTAATACGGCGATTAGCGATGCTGCGAGGCCCGATCAGGAGACGTCCTTATAATCGGGGGAAGATTATAGCGATGAAATGACAGGAATTGATCGCTTTAAATGACTTTTATTCGCTATCGGGTCAGGCGGTGAGCAACTGGCCGCGCGTTGAGCGTGCGTTACGCTGCGTCGCGCGTGCGCTGGCGGGCAGTGGCTGATTCAGCCAGCCCAGTCGTTGCTCTGTCACTTCGACCCACTCGACGCCGGACGGGCGTTGCGCGCAGTGCTTGAAGGCGCGGCAGATGCCTGCCTGATCGATGCGGGCGTAGTGGCGATGCTGGTGGCGTGCAGTGAACAAGGACCGGAACAGATTCATGGCGCAGCTCCTGTGACGTGAATGAGCGTCTGTGCGATGAAGGCGAGTCTGCCGCGAGGATGTGACGCCCTGATTACATTGCGCCGCCTGAATCATTGCAGGAGCGGCTGCCTGAACCCAGCTGCGCGGCCAATGTCCGACGCTTAACGGTCGGCGGCCTCTGGTGAGCGGCTGTTACAGGCCGCTATACTGCGGCACATTCAGTGTCTGGCCCATGGAGAAATGAGCATGCTGCGTCGCATTTTGTTCGGTTTGCTTGCTGTAAGCAGTTTGACCCTGGTGGGCTGTGCCCACAGCCCGCAACAACTCAGCCCCACGCCCAAGCTCAACGCGCAGCTTGCGGCAGTAGGCCGTGGTCAGCCGGTGGTCGTACGCGTAGTCGATGGCCGCCCTGGCCCGACGCTGGGCACACGCGGTGGCATGTACCCGGAAACCAGCGCCATCAGCGTTACCGGTGCCGACATCGTTCCCAAGCTTCAGGCTCAGGCAGAGGCCGCCGTGCGCCTGCTGGGCTTTACGCCTACGCAGGGCGGTAACGCTCCGCAGTTGACCGTGACCCTGGCGGACTTGAAGTATCAGTCGCCAAAAGAAGGCCTGTACGTGACTGAAGCCACCATCAGCTCGACGTTCCGCGCGGACGTGCGTAATAACGGTCGTAGCTACAGCGGTCGCTACGCAGCGTCGCTGGACCAGCGCTTCGGCATGGCGCCGAATCAGGAAACCAACACCAAGCTGGTCAGTGACGTGCTGAGCGACGCACTGACCCGCGTGTTCCAGGATCCGACCATCGGTTCGACCCTGGCGCAGTAAGCTTCAGCGCTAAACAAAAAAGCCCGGCCCTTGTTGAAGGGGCCGG